>CAYJWL010000061.1:0-2976 GCA_964373855.1 uncultured Candidatus Saccharibacteria bacterium | reverse complement strand
CACATTATTGGCGGTGAGGATCTTGGGCCGCTGCGCTGTTAAGTGCCAGTAATGTGTACCTGGTAACTGATAATCGGTAACTGCTACAATAAATCAGTGGTTTTCGTACCGATTACTGGTTACCGATTATCGATTACTCGCCTTGGCGTTTTCTTTTTTCTGTGTATCGCTTTCCTCTTTACGTTTTACGCTGCTGTAGCTGATGCTGCTCTTGTAGTGTGTGGTCCGACGGATCCTAGCCAGGTTGCTGCTGCCAATAATGTCAGCGGCTGCAGATTGAGGGATATCTTTAATCTACTGGTAAACATTTATAACTTCCTGCTCGGCCTGGCTGCCATTGTTGGCATGGTCGTGATCATTGCGTCTGGTATTCTTATGCTTATCTACCATTGGTTTGAGAACCCGGAGTCAGTGTTAGCAGGGGCGAAGTACACCCTAACAAGAGCGATACTCGGACTCGTTATCGTTATAGTAGCGTATGTGTTAGTCTTTACGCTGCTGCGCATCTTGGGATTGTCTGATCAAACTATTCTGGAATATTTTCAAGGAGCCGCATTTGGTGCTTAGTAATTCTGACTCAAATTTTTCTTGTCCCTAGTATCAAGTCAGATTAAAAAATCTTGACTGGTATCTCTTGATGTGGCATGTTTTATCATGAGAATATCCAGCGGGATGATTGTATAGACTAGACTTAATACTGGAGCGGGTTATTCTCGTACTTGGTAAATTTAATAATGTATGCGAGTTTTCCACAGGCCATCGCCAAGGCACAGAGGAGTACTGGCAATGGGAAACCGTACCGATTTTTTCAGGGAGGTGACGTAAGGGATTTCGCCGCAGGCGGAATCCCAAGATATGGTTGAAGTTAGAAAGCGCGATAATGAAAACAGTGATAGTTTGATTCGCCGTTTTAGCCGCAAGGTGCAGGAAAGCGGAGTTTTGTTGCAAGCGCGCAAGGTGCAATTTTACCAGCGAAAGAAAAGTAAGAAGAAGATCAGGGAGGAGGCGCAGCGCCGCACTGAATTGCAGGCCGAGCGTGAAAGGCTTATTAAACTGGGTGAGATTGATGAGTTTACTTGGCACAGTCCAAGCGGTAAGCATCGTCGCTGACATTACTAGAGACTAGTCTCGGCTGTGCGGAATAAAAATCATAGTAAGCCCGTTACCAGACGGACCGTACGGGGCTTTTTTATTGCGGGTGAAAAACGTGCCTGCGTCTTGCCGAAGAACATGCTATTCTATAACGCAACGCCCTTACCCTTGCTATCAATATCTTTTGAATTAAGTCCCCACTGATTGCATGGCTACGCCCCCGCCCAATCTGCCGCTGTCCTCTAGTGACAATAAAAACTCTGCTGCCCCAGGCGGGCTGCCGGAGATACCACTGTCCAAGCCTTCCACTAGTCCTCCACTGGCACCACCGCTCGCCCCTCTAGGTTCGGTCTCGCCCGCTCCTGCTACCAAGTCTGCGGCTGGCACAACTCCGGGTGGCGGACAAGATGCGCCCGATCCTTTTGCCGGATCATCCGGCAGGGCCGCGGCTGTTCCTCCCGCCAGATCACCAGCCGCGCCGCAACCTCCCCTGGCGTCGGCTGGCTTATCTTCTTCAACATCTGTCGCGGACGCGCCGCCAATCGCCCCGCCGGCCTTCCAGCAACCTCAAGCAAGACAGCGGAGCCGCCGGTGGATAGTGCTTGGTATAGGCGGATTTGTTACTCTCGTTCTCCTTGGTGCTATTGGAGTGGTCGCGGCTCGATTGCTAATCTCGTCTCCTGATGGAGGCGGTACGGCTGCGCCCGCACCAACCGGTGGCGCCGTAACGGTGCCGAGCGAGGAGCCGAGCGCGCCAACTCCGGCGCCGACTGCTACCCCTACCGCTGACGAGGCGGTCGAGGATTCGGATAGCGACGGCTTAACTAACGCGGAAGAAAAATTTTACGGCACCGATCCAAAAGTGGCCGATTCCGACGATGATGGGTTTAATGACGGCGAGGAAGTACGGGCCGGCTTTGATCCCCTCGCTGCCGGCGGTAAGCTTGATTCTGATAATGATGGATTTGCCGACCCGGATGAACGCGAGTTTGGGTCTGATCCATTTAATCCTGATACGGATGGAGATGGATTTCAGGATGGGGCGGAAATTGAAAACGGGTACAACCCGTTGATTCCTTCGCCCGGAGACAAACTGTAAAGGCAGTGCAACATTTAGAGCGCCAAGTGTAAAGCATCAGCCTAAGTTTCACTGCGGACTGGAGAGCGTGGGATTGTCGTTTTTCGCTTTACGCTTTACGCTTTACACTTGCTGTTATGCCAGTAGATTACCAGTGCGGCGGCACGTCCCTCTCACAGCAAGACGTCCGACGATTATGGGAAGCGACAATCAAACAGAGGGATTTTCCCGATGAAATAGTGGTGGTTCGCTGCGTGAGTATGGCAAAAATGCAGCAGCTTAACCGCCGGTATCGCAGCCGCAATAAGCCCACGAATGTCCTAACGTTTTCCTATGATGGTGAGCATGATGTTGTGCTGTGCTTGCCGGTCGCCCGCCAAGAAGCCGCAACCGTACAAACGGAACTCAAAGACTATCTCGCTCTAGTGCTGGTGCACGCTTTCCTGCATGTCACGGGGCTTGATCACACCACATCGCTTCTGGCAGAAGCCCAAACGCGGGCTGCTGAGAAAGGGATATTAGCCGCCGCCGGTTTTGCGCCGCTGCATCTGTAAGGTACTTCATGTGGTATTATTGTCTTAGCTAGAGCGCACAAGGAGAGAGAATGGAACAATGGCACAAAAGTAGATCCTTTAACGAAGCCGTCAGGCACGCGTGGGAGGGATTGCAGTATCTGCTGCAAGAGGAAGTAAATGTTCGCAGGCACTTCATGCTTGCAGCCGCCGTTCTACTGCTCCCTGGGTTTCTATCAATACCGCTTGATCAACTGCTGGCAATTATTATTGTTATAGAGCTCCTAATACCCC
>CAYJWL010000060.1:0-3072 GCA_964373855.1 uncultured Candidatus Saccharibacteria bacterium | reverse complement strand
TTTTGACTCTCATGGTTCTCATGGTTTTTTCTCCTATGTCGAGACTCCACTGTTGTGTGACAACACCTGGGAGATACGCGGATGGCATGGCCGCGTCCAATGTCCACCCATGCCGTTGAAACGAAATTACCTCGTCAGCCGTCGGATTGATATGGATGTAGAGCTTGTGGCCGTACGGCACCAACTGGTGGGGAATATCGATGAGTAATGCCTCAAACGCAACTGTATTTGTTGCGATGAAAGGCATTACTTTGATCGGACTCCCTTTCTTAGGTGTTGCGCCAGCCACGCCAATTACCCTTCTGGTACTGTCGAGTGCGACATAGATCAGCTTGTACTTGGCGTTGATGTCAGCGGTATATCGCCGACGGTAGCCTTCGAAAAGAGCCGCAACCCATTCGTCGGTAATTCCTTCGAATGAACTTGGCAATTTCTCAAGCAACAGCCGGCCCACTTGCTCTTTCAACTCCGCGTTTGCCTCATCAAAAGGCAGTACGGAAACATGGAGCTGATCTAGCGACATCAGCTTACTTGCCCCGTACATGGGATTGTAGAGCATAGTTTCCGTCACGCCACTCTTGTAGTGACTCTCGGAACTCCCAGCCCTGATAAACCCCTTGCGAAGAAAAAATTGCATCGCCGCGACGTTTTGCTCTGCCACAGTGCAGTAGAGCTGGCGCGCTTGATGGCTACGTACATACGCCTCGGCATACTCAAGCAGGCGGCTTCCGAGCCCTAGGTGGCCTTGGTATTCCGGTGATACGATGAGTGGGCTGATTTTGTATGTTGATTGTCGCTTGCCCACCAAGTGAATCATTCCCGCGCGCGTACCATCAAACTCAGCGATGAACATGCGTTGCTCGAAAGAGAAGAACCCGACATGATCGTGACCGCCCGCGATATGAGCATCAAAGATGCGTTTCGCATGGGCACGATGATCGCCACCGTAGTATGGCTCAAGAGCATTTTGCATGAGGTTGGAGACCCATTCGAAGTCGCCATCCCGTGCTTCACGGATCAGAACATTAACAGTTGCCATTGTTGCCTCCTTTGCCGAGCCACATACCGTTTGGCTTCGCCGAACAGTATTGCATAGCTCGAAGGTTAAGTGTGTTGTGAAAGAACTAACTACAAAGCACAAGACTTGAGGTTTGCAATATCGTAGCACATATGGTTTATTTAGTAAAGGGCTAGGCCTCAAAAAAATTTACTAAGATATTTTCAGACATAATGGCGACGCACCTGTAAACCAGACCGGAAAGCGAGGGCGGGCAAAAATTCCTTCCCCCCAACTCCCTTTCCTTTTTGCCCGCCCGGGCGTTCAGTTTGGCGCGCGAAGCGCGCCGTCAAATCCGTTCAAAAAAGGTTTGGATTTCGTCAAACAAACGCACAAAGATACATGCGATTTTATCTGACTGCCTTCAGCAAGAACTCGAAAATTATTGATTTCGCGAGTTTCATTTTGATACAGCATTCGCTCCAGATCGGACCGAGCCGCCGCAAAGAGCTGCAACCTTGATTCATTATACGGCAGGGTCATCCGCAGAATTTTCACACGCTTCTTCTCCCACTTCTGCCACAGCTCAACTCCTTTTTCGCGGGTTTCTTTGGAGAAGACATCCAGTAGGCGGTCATCACGTTCCACTCTGGTAAAGCCCTCGGAATAGAGTTTTTTTGTTAATTCCTCGTATGTCATTTTTAAACCCGTATAAACTTCACGACGAACCTCTGGTTCAGAACGACAGATTCTTCATTGCGTTCAGGATGACGCGCGCAGAGATTCCAGTACAGCCGTAAAATCATCTGGTAGAGGAGCAATAAAGGATTTCCGTTTACCGCCTGGCAACGCCAACCGCAGAGTTTCCGCGTGCAGCATTTGCCGGGTAACCCCCTGCGGCGGCCGCTGGCGCTTAAAGGTATATAAATGATCTCCCGCAATGGGGAATCCCAGAAAATGCAGATGAGCGCGAATTTGGTGCGTGCGGCCGGTGAGCGGGAAAACCCGCAGCAGGGTGAACTTGCCGGAAAATTTTTCTTCCGTCCGCCATTCCGTAATGGCCGGCTTGCCAGCCGGATCGATCGTGCGGCGCATGGGGTTGCGCTTGCTCCTGGCCAGGTTTCTAGTGATCCTTCCCTTGCTTTCACCTGGAGCGCCAAACACTAACGCCAGGTATTCTTTATGGACACGCCGATTTTGAAATTGCTTTTTTATGTAATTAAACGTCGGCTGATTTTTGACCAGCAGAAGGACGCCGCTGGTGTCTTTATCAAGCCGATGCACAATACCGGGGCGCTCCTTCGCTCCAACGCTCGCGCTGTTGGGATATCGGCTGGTGAACCAGCTGACGATTGTGCCGCGTTCGTTGCCCGTACCCGGATGGGCTGTTACTCCCGGCGGCTTATTAATAACAACCATGTCCTTATCCTCATAGATGATAGGGATGTCCAAGCTAACATCCTCTGTTGATAAGACTGGCTGCTCGGTCAAATCAGGCAACGTCACCGATACCTCGTCATTTTCACGAAGAATATGCCGGGGCCTTACCGTTTTGCTGCCCACCGTAATACTACTTTCTTTAATAGCCCGCTGCAGTGCCGCTCTCGAATACGATGGCAGCTTGGATGCGCAAAAAACATCGAGCCGCTGGCCCGCTTCTCGTATAGTAATAGTGTAGTTCTGCTGCATATGTTTTCCCTTTCAGAAACTGGACAAAAACAATAATGTGTAGAATATTACTGGGTTATCTCAAAAGTTAAGAAATACCTATTGATTGACGCCGGCAACATATGAGCCCAATCCTGCCACAAATCAGCTTAAAATCAATTGTTAGCATAGGCCTGGCTGCTGGCTTGCTTGCGGCACAAGTACCCCTTGGGGTGGTGGCGCAAGCACAGGCAGGACCACCTGTCCTGACCGCCATCAGCCCGAGCAGCGCAACTGTTGGCAGCCGCATGACAATTTTCGGCTCTGGTTTCACCTCGTTTAACACCATTAATTATATTGGATCATTTACCTCGGGCACCTCGACAGCGGCATCTGCTTCTGTGGATTCGATGGTTACCTTCATACCA
>CAYJWL010000059.1:0-3203 GCA_964373855.1 uncultured Candidatus Saccharibacteria bacterium | reverse complement strand
AAACGCAAACTCTGCTCTAAGAGCGCTTTAGCTCGACCAGCGTTCCGGGAAATAAGGGCACTCACATTCGGCAAGAGGAGGCCGCCGAACATCGCCGGGAAAAAGAGGAGGCTTTCCACTATGCGATAGGCCAATCCATACCAACCAACCTCTGCCTCGGGCCGCCAATAGGCAAGCATAACAATATCAATGCGAAAATATATTACATTCAGCACCAGCATCCCCGCCAGCGGCCAGGCATTGATAACAATCCGCTTCAGCTGCCGCCAATTAAGGGCAACCCGCCAGGGCTGCACAGCCGGCACCAATACGGCATGAAAAAAATAAGCGACGGCTAATCCAGCCGTAAAAGTAGCCGCCATGTATAGGAGTTGATAATGTGCAGTTTGCAGTTGGAAATTATAAAAAACCGCCAAGGGGAACAGGAAGACTCCAATCAGCTGGACAACCCGGCCGAGAAGATCACCGGCCGTCGCTCGCCAGATAACACCGTGTGCCTGATAGACGCCCATGAGCAGCTGGCTAAACGACTGGAATACCAAGCCAAGCGCCACAATGGCAAATGCCGGCAGCAGGGCGCGGTAGCCGGGCAGATAAAATACTATGACACCAGCTGTGCCGAACATAGTAATTAAGAGAGCCAAGCGCACAGCGGTAATGAGGCTCAGAATTTTCTGCTGTCGATCAGGGTAGCGCGCAATGTCTCGCGTCAAAGCCAGATACAGTCCAAAATCTGCGGCAATTTGCCATAGCGATCCATAAGCAAGCAGGAGGCTGTACCGGCCATACTGCGCAGCCCCTAAATACCGGCTGACGGCCGCCACAATGACAATACCCAGAATGATATTTATTACGCGTCCGGCGGAGGCAACCAGCGTATTAGACAAGATCGAATATGACACAGTGTTTATCCTTCATGCCCTACTTGCCCAAGGCCGCGCCTTGTGCCAGAACCCGGCTGGCTGATTTACAAAAAAATGGGTTTGACCACAACCCGGCGGTTTGGTTCATCCCCCAAGCTTTCGGTTTTGATGTCTTTATGATCGGTCAGAGCGGTGTGGATGGTGCGCCTGTCTGCCGCTGACATTGGCTGCAGCACTACAGTTCGACCGGTACGCTGCGCCTTGCGCGCTACCTCCTCGGCCAGCCCAAGCAGGCTCCGTTCCCGTCGGGCACGGTACCCGTTTACATCAACAACCGTGCGTATATCCTGACTTGTTTGCCGACGGAGAATACACCGAATAATGTGCTGTAAAGCCGCCAGATGTGATCCGTGCGCGCCAATCAGCGCCCGCCCTTCCTCGCCCGCTTCAATTGTAATGCGCAGCGTTACTTCGCCGGTGAGGTCGCAGCGCACCGCGGCGTCTACAATATTCATGGTCGCCAACAGCCGGCGGACATGTTCTTCGATGAGCGCAATTGTAGGACTGTCTAGGTGCGCCGGGGCGATAGTTGCCGCGCGGGTTGACATACCTACACGGTAGGCGGTGACAGTAAAAAGATCAATATAAGGCTGCTTAAGGCGGCTCTCCCTTTACATTGCCGGCGGGTTAGTGGTGAGCCGTAAGGTCCGCTTGAGCAAGTATTGCTGGAGGATGCCAAATATAGTTGAGGTGGCCCAGTATAGCGCTAAGGCCGCTGGCAGCTGCAGCGAAATAAACACAGTCATCGCCGGAAAAATATACATCATAATTTTTTGCATTGAGGCCATCATGGCAGTGGCGTCTTCATTGGTGCTCGGTTGCGCCGCTGGAGCCGGCGCCAGCCATTTCATTTGAACAAACTGGGCGGCACCGGCAATAGCGCCCAGCAGTACGCTGGGTTGGGTGAGGTTAATGCTCAAAAAAAACGCCTCAATTCCATTAGGCTGATCTACAAACGGATAGAGCAGGCGGTAACTATCCGATGTTAAGCCGACAAAGAATACGCGGTAGAGAGCTATCAGGACAGGCAGCTGAATCAGAAGGGGCAGGCAGCCACTAGCCGGATTAACGCCGGCTTGCCGGTATAGGCGCATTGTTTCCTCGGCTTGCTTGGCCTTGTCGTCCTTAAACTTTTTTCGAACGTCTTTAAGCTGCCCTTGAAGCTTCTGCATTTTTTCCTGATTGTCTTGGGCTTTTCTTGCTTGATGGACGGATAAGGGCAAAAGGATAATCCGCACCAGCAGTGTCAAAAGAATAATCGCCCCGCCTATCTCGTGCCCGGGCAGAACATTGGTGATGCCGACCAAAAGGTTGAGCAGCGGGCGATAGAGCAGCTCGTTATAAACAAACGTCAAAGGATTCATGCCAGCATGTTACTATCTTCGTGCTTAAAATAATACAAACGCCTTACCCGGCGGTTTTTTTAGGGCGCACGGGATCCGCTCCACCCCGCGCCAGAGGATGACAGCGTAAAATCCTCCCTATGCCCAACCGCAACCCGCGCCATCTGTAGTGCTGAATTGCCTCAAGCATATATTGCGAACACGTTGGCTCATAACGACATAAACCATGAGGAAAGAATATTTTGGTCGGACTGTGATCAGGCGAGAGAGTGCGCTGATACAGACGGATGGCCGCCTGGACCGCTTCAAGAAAAAATCCCTGATGTGGTGTGTTGGCCATGGCGCTATCCCAACGCAGTCAGGGCCGACTGTATACCCTCCCCGAGCCGGGCTTTGGTTTTCACGCTGGCGGCCGAAGGTAGAGCAACCCACACCATATCATGGGACCGAGACAAAGAAGGGATTGTTTGCTGTGCAATCTCCCTCATTTGGCGCTGAATCCGATGCCGCACCACCGCCGTACGATGTACTTTTTTACCTACAACACAAGCAACACGGGAAGACCCCGCGGTAGAGCGGAGAACGTACATCACCAGGTAGGGCGTACGCAGGCGCCGCCCCCGTCGCACTACAACCATGACGTCCTTCTGGCGGCGCAAGCGCTGCGGCGGCGGGAGCATGTTAGCGGGAAAGCTGCGCCCGTCCCTTTTGTCGGCGCCTTCTAATAACACCTTTGTTTTTACGCTGTCTCGACAAAAATCCGAAGCGCCGAGCTCTGCGCACCTTGCTGGGTTGGTATGTTCTTTTAGGCACAATACGTCAGGAACTCTATGAGATATTGCCTCGATGATGCCTAACTTTAGGAGCAGCTGTCAAGTTTTGTGGGTAATGTGCAAGCACTTCTGGCACTTTTTCCTACCCTTAAGGAATGTGCACC
>CAYJWL010000058.1:0-3497 GCA_964373855.1 uncultured Candidatus Saccharibacteria bacterium | reverse complement strand
CCAGTAACAATACTTTACAGCCCTCCCCTTAAGGCGGGGCTGTCCCGGCCCTGCTTAGCAGGGCCGGATAAAGCAGTTGTTACTGGGCACAGGCTCTATCTCTTCCTTTTCAGTACTTTCCGGACAGCAGCCTCAATTGCTTCAACATCCATTCTATGCTTGTGGAGCAGCTCCTGTGGCTCGCCGGATTCGCCGAACGAATCGTGCATGCCGATCATTTCAACCGGCACAGGATAGGTGCGAACTACTATTTCAACAATCGCGCTGCCAACCCCTCCCATGACCTGATGCTCTTCGCACGTTACGATCACGCCGCAATCGCGCGCCGCTTTCTCTATAATCGCCTCATCAATCGGCTTGACACTCGGCGAATTTATAACCCGGCAAGAAATTCCCTTTTCCACGAGGCGGTGTGCGGCTAGCAAGGCGCTGTGAATAATCGGCCCGGCGCCGATAATGGCGACGTCTTGTCCTTCATGAAATGTTTGCGCTCGACCGATTTTGAACGGCGTTTTCTCTGTCGTGAACGAGGCAGTCGCTGCCCGGGCGAATCTGAAGTACACCGGCCCCTTAATAGCGGCGGCGGCATGGACGGCTTTACGCGTCTCCTCCATATCACTTGGAACGAGCACTGTCATGTGCGGCAGTACCCGCGTCAGAGCAATGTCCTCCATGGCCTGATGGGTACCGCCGTCCGGTCCCACCGAAATGCCTGTGTGCGCGCCGGCGTATTTTACGTTGGCGTTGTTATAGCAGCCGGAGATTCTCATCTGATCCCAGTTGCGTCCCGGACAAAACACCGCATAGGTGGCCACAAATGGAATCTTGCCATTTAAGGCCAGTCCCACGGCCACGTTGGCCATATTCTGCTCGGCGACTCCCAGTTCAATGAACCTTTCTGGAAACTTGTCGCGGAATTTGCTACTGCGGGTGGAATCGGATAAATCTCCGCAGAGCACTACCACTTGATCGTTCACTTCCCCCAGCTCCACGATACCAAGACCGTAGCCATCGCGCGTGGGAGCCATATCAACATCTTTGCGCCAGACGCTGGTTTTCAGGTGGGCTGATTTCGCCAATGACATTATATATCGTTGTTAGTAATCTTCCCCTGGAGTGTCCGCAATTGCCGCAGCGCTTCCCTGCCCTGCAGCTCTTTGGCCGGTGTCCGCTCAGTTTCCCGCTTGCCGGGCGGATCACCGTGCCAGCGGAAGTCATATTCCATAAAGTCAACACCCTTGCCCGCAATCGTATGAGCGATAATGCAGACTGGCTTCTCCACGATCGCCTTGGCTTCATTGCACGCGTCAATAACTGCTTCAATATTGTGCCCGTCGATATCTATGACATGCCAGCCGAAGGCCTCATATTTATCGCGCAGCGGATCCTTTGTCATGATGGCTTCGGTCGGCCCGTCGATCTGGATGTTATTACGGTCGATGATGGCTGTTAGGTGTGCCAAGCGATAATGTCCGGCAAAAGCGGCCGCTTCCCAGGTTGAGCCCTCATCGTGCTCGCCATCAGACCAGATGACGTACGTTTGATAATGCTTGTTATCAATACGCCCGGCATAGGCGCACCCGCAGGCAATTGATAAACCCTGACCTAAACTGGCGGCGGAACTTTCCACTCCCGGCACGAGCCGGTCTATGTGCCCTTGCAGCCGCGCGCCCAGCTGGCGTAATGTTTTGAGCTCTTCAATCGGAAAAAATCCGGCACGCGCAAGCGTCGCGTACCAGATGGGCGCCGTGTGGCCGCATGATATATATAAACGGTCACGGTCAGGATCCTCGGTCTGCTTGGGGCCAACATTGAGCACATTAAAATAGAGCGCGGTTGCAATGTCGGCTAAATCTAAAGGGCCGGCGCTGTGCCCGGATCCGGCCGCTATCAGCATGGTAATCACGTCCTGCCGCAGCGTGTTGGCCATTCGCTGCAATTCAGAAATTTCCTCCAATTTTTTCATGGCGCGCCTATCAGTATACCACGGGTGGTGCCTTAGATGCTTGCCGGGCATGTAAGGAAATTACGAGCGATCCAGGGCACTATCAGCGGCCAGCTGTAATCGTTCATAATGCTCCCCGGGTGAACCGCCGGCGAATATAGCCGTATTGGCACACAGAATGTGCGCCCCGGCTTTTACATAGTCAGGAGTTGTGGCAACCGTCACGTGGCCATCCGCGGCAATCGGTATTTTGGGGTGTTTGTCTTTGAACTGTCCGATTTTGGTGAACACCATGGGATCAAGCGGCTGATTCGCCCAGCCGGGGTTATATCCCATAAACATCACGTAGTGAACAAGGCCCAGATGGTCTTCCAACCGCTCGTTTGGGCTTGCCGGGTTCATAGCCAGTGCCAGCTCGCATTGTGTTGCCTCGCGCAGTTTTTCGTACACGAATTCGATATCAGGTGTGCCCGCGAATGATTCCAGATGGAAAATGCAGCGGGCCGGATTGAGATCAATAATATCATCGACAAAATTGGCCGGAGTATGGACCATCATGTGCAGTTCGATTTTTTGACTCTCCGGGAGCTGCTTGAATCGCCGGATTTGACGGTACGTCCCCTCGCCTGCGAACACTCCGTCCGTAATATCCAGTTGAATATGCGGTGATAGATGCTGAACCTTTTTCCAATCGGCCGCTATCGCCTCATATGTTTTCCGGAGAATAGCCGGCACAATCTCAACCCTCGCCTCTGGCATACTGCACATTAAGAATGTAAGTTTTCTTTCTCGATCTTTTCAATCTTGTCGATTCGGCGCACAAAGCGATCTTCTCCGGCAAATGGCGTATCAAGCCAGGCCGATATGACTTGTTTTGCTTTAGCGGCGGTAATATACTGCGCGCCGATCGCCATGACGTTGATGTCATCATCCCGCCGGGCAGCTATAGCTAAGGCCTTATCATGGAGCAGAGCGGCGCGGATGCCCGGCACCTTATCCGCTACCACCGCCATGCCGACGCCAGAGCCGCAGAACAAAACGCCTCGGCTGTTTTTAGCGTCTTTCGCTACTGCTTTGGCAACTTTCACGCCGTAATCCGGATAGTCGTCTTGTTTATCAAACGCCTCCGGCCCCATATCCTCTACTTCATGTCCTTGTCCCTTCAGCCATTCCGCCAACTCGTTTTTCATCTCCAGTCCATTGTGGTCCGCCGCGATGTAGACTTTCATAATTCGAAGTATGTCATCATGAACCAAGAGTAGCAATCCGTATATGACACATGAGCTAATAGTACTTAGAACTATCTACTGACATTTATTCTGGCTCCAATCAAAAAAAGGAAGGTAGGTACAACTTCATGTTGTACTTTCCTTCCGTTTACATGGTTCAAAGATGCTTATTGTTACGGTTGGTGTGAGTCTTGCACACCTGCCGGGCGATTTTCATCTCACTCGCTGCGTACGCTGCCACCGGTTGACCCCGGCATTTATTGGCTGGGTGTCAAGACCCCATTTCTTCAGACACTCTGTCCGGGAATTTTTCTTTAACGTAC
>CAYJWL010000057.1:0-3521 GCA_964373855.1 uncultured Candidatus Saccharibacteria bacterium | reverse complement strand
GCCCGGCCTGAACGGACAGGGGTAAGTTCAGAACGTCATGCAAAATACCGTCAATGCGGTACCGGACGACGACCTGGTTTTCGGTCGGTTCGATGTGGATGTCGGATGCGTTTTGCAAGATACCATGCTTGAGGACGGAATCTGTAATTCTAACAATCGGCAAATCTTCAGCCGCGCGGCCTAAATCATCGCCCTCTTTGAACGCCGTGCCCTGCCTTAGCGCTCCGGCCGCTTCTTCCACCAAATTCTGCAATTCAGTCTGCAGTGTTTCCTGATACTGCGCCAGGGCCGTGCGTATGCTGTCCTGGGTGGCCAGTGCCACCACCACGGGCAGATCAACTTTCTTGTGAATGAATTCAACAATCTGCCGGTCGTTGGGGTTAGCCATGGCAATTTTCAGATCCGCCGTCGTTAGTTCATACGCTATCACGGCGTGGCCCCGGGCGGTTGATTCCGGAATGATGTTCAGGACGTCTTTCGGAATGGCCAGATCATGCAGATCAACATAGGGCAGGCTCATAGTCGCAGCTTGCGCTTGAACAAACTTCTCTTCGCTGACCAGCCGCCCATCAACCAGCAACGAGCGCAAATCACCGCCGGAGAGCACCTGCTGCTCCACTGAAGCGGCGCTCTCGGCCGGGATGAGCTGCTGGGCCACGAGCGCTTGAAGAATAGGATCGGTTATGCCCTCCATCGGCCCATTATAACACATGGAGCCCCACGGGCTCACGCCCGTGGTCCCTGTCGCAGCAGGGCGCCCCGCGGAGGGGCGGCGGAATCCCGCGAAGCAGAAAACCACCAACCCCACTTCGCTCCGCTGTGCGGAGCTTGGCGGGGTTATCCCATTCGCATGCAACCACAGCCTGACGGCAGTGGTTTTCTGCGAAGTGGGACAAAACCCGCGCCTTTTGGGCGCGGGTGCAACTGACAAGGGAAAATGGCGACTACTCTACTGTACGACCATCTGGCCGGTTTTTGTTGGATTCAAGTGATCATGAAACGTCCAAGTCCCGACCTTGGTAAAGGTATACGAGTATGTCTCGCCGGTAGCCAGGCCTTTCCTGGCATTGAAGTCAGGCAAAAGCTGATGAGTGGGATGAACAGCCGAGGCCGGCCAATGCGCCCCTTGTCCATCGTTGACGAAAGTGACAGTTGTGCCCGCCGGAACAGTCACGGCTGCCGGAGTAAAACCATTATCATCAACGGAAACTTTTACCCCCGTTACGGCCGGACTCTCTGTTGCCGCCCCTGTATGGTTGCTGTCGCTCGCGCCGGCAGTGGGGGATGCAATCGGCGAAGTTGTTGGCTCACCTATAATATTAATATCGCCAACTCCCGGAAGAGTCGCTCCGGTGTCATTAAGTTCAAGACCCGGCGTATTGGTTGGCACAATGTCCTGATCAGAAGCGGGGCGCAACAACACTACCCCGGCCACAATCACGATAACAATGATTCCCACGGTCACCCAGATAGATGTCATACTCATTATAGTTAGGCTAGCGCTGCCGCTGGCGCAGAGCAAGGTGATCTATCCACAGCGCCCGCTATGATATGATCAGGTGATGAAACTGCGCGATGACCTCGCATCTATCATCTCGGGTGAGGCGGGCGATGATGAGACAATCCTAATGGCTGCCAGCCGGGACGCCAGTATGTTCCAAGTCAAGCCATCGGTGGTGGTGTGGCCTAAAAATTCGGCCGACATTACGGCTTTGGTTAAGTATGTCACCGCCCACCGCGACCAGCGCCTCTCACTGGCTGTTAGAGCCGGCGGGACCTGCATGAGCGGCGGTTCCTTGACCGAATCAATTGTGGTTGACGTCAGCAAGCACCTTAACCGAGTCATTAAAGTTGGCGACCACACCGCAATCGCAGAACCGGGCACACCGTACAGAGAGCTGGCCCGGGCTGCCGCCAAACGTAATCTTCTGCTTCCATCGTACCCCGCCTCCAAAGATATCTGCACCGTGGGGGGAATGGTAAATAACAACGCGGGCGGAGAAAAGACGCTGGCCTACGGCAAAACTGAACGGTACGTTAAGGAGCTGAAAGCAGTGTTGGCCGATGGCAAGGAATACGTTCTTCGTCCGCTGTCCCCGAGCGAGCTGGCACAGAAGATGGAGCAACAAAATTTTGAAGGCGATATATACCGAGGAATGCATCGGCTGATTGCTACACATGACCAGATAATCCGCGCCGCCCGGCCGCCGGTTTCCAAAAATTCCACCGGATATGCGCTCTGGAACGTCTGGGATAAGAAGAAATTTGATTTATCCCAGCTCTTTGTCGGCTCGCAGGGCACGCTTGGCATCACCACCGAAATTTCCTTTTCCCTGGTGACGCCCAAGCCAGAGGCCATCATGATTGTCATGTTTCTGCGGGAAATTACGCCGCTGGCCGATATCGTGGGGCGGATTCTGCGCTACCAGCCGGAGAGCTTTGAATCCTATGACCACCACACACTGCGGCTGGCACTCAAATTCCTGCCGTATATTTTCCGGCGGTCAGGCTCGATCAGCTTTCTTTCCCTTCTCCTGCAATTTATTCCCGAACTTAAGATAATCCTGACGGGCAGTCTGCCCCGGCTCATTCTCATCGCCGAATTTACCGGGTACGACCGGTCGGAAGTTAAGCAGCGCGCGCAAGCTGCGCTAGCCTCCGTCCGCCAATACCCCATCAAAACCCGCCTGGTTACCTCTCCCAAAGAAGCCCAGAAATACTGGGTGATCCGCCACGAAAGCTTTAATCTGCTGCGCCAAAAAATCAAGAAACTGCACACCGTTCCTTTTATTGATGATCTGGTTGTCGCCCCCCGGCAGTTGCCTGATTTTTTGCCGCGAATCGAAGAACTGCTGGCGCCGTATAATATTACCTACACCATGGCCGGCCATATCGGCGACGCCAATTTCCATATTATTCCTCTGATGGATCTATCCGACCCCAAACAACGCCAGCTCATTCCCGAGTTGGCGGAAAAAGTTTACTCGTTAGTTTTCCAGTTTAAAGGCTCAATGAGCGGCGAGCATAACGACGGACTCATCCGCAGTCCGTTCTTAAAACAAATGTACGGCGATGAAGTGTACAATCTGTTTGTACATACGAAGCAAATTTTTGACCCCAACAACATCTTTAATCCCGGGAAAAAAGTGGGAGCAAGCTGGGAGTATGCTATGAATCATCTGATCAGCGAGTAGCAAGGCAGCTAGAAGTAAGGGTCTTTGTTCGTGCATAAAATCAAACACCGGGTGTTTGATTTTATGTTTGATTTTGGTGGACCTCTTTCTGCAGACACAGCAAAAAAGGGTCTTTGGTTAAGACCCTGGCTAGCAAGGAAAATTTAGCAGCTCGGCAGTCTGCCGGCTCGCTGGATCAAAACCGGCATAGCTTTGCCGTTCACCTGGACCGAGTCGGTGAAAGTGCCAGCTGCCTGATCACCAACCAGCAAGCGAATGGCAAAACGTTCGACATCAACCGGAGACATGAAGAGGGATAAAGCAGAAAATCCCTGATAGACGCAAACA
>CAYJWL010000056.1:0-3664 GCA_964373855.1 uncultured Candidatus Saccharibacteria bacterium | reverse complement strand
GGTCCCATTAGCCTGCGAGATCGATTTAAAAAGTCAGACACGGGTTGCGGAACTCGATGATAAGAGTCTGAAAGACGCTTCTGTCCAGCGCGTGCTTGTACACCCACCGCGCCACAACTTCACTGCGCCGCTGGGGACGAGTGCTGCCCATGATAATGTATATTGTTAGCTTACGATCCATGAATGTTTAGGGCAATCTCTCCGGATCAAGGCGTAAAATTTTATCGTCTCCCGCCTTAACCGAACCCCGCCCGTCGCGGTTGCTGGTAGTTATATACAATAAACCATCTGGTCCTAGAACAACCGCCCGCAGGCGGCCATACTGGCCTTGCAGGTGTGGAATAATTTCAACTACCTGGTCGCCGTCCAGCCTGGCCTGGTAGAGCGCCTCGCCGCGCAAGCCGGCATAGAATAAGCTCCCCTGCCAAAAAGCCGCTCCAGCCGGCGCCCAGGTAGTGCGCGCGCCGGAATGGGCGGCTGGAGAAGTCATGCCAGTCTGCTTCGCATCTCCTTCAATAGAGGGCCAGCCATAATTCGCACCGCCAGTAATAAGATTAATTTCATCTAAACCAGACTGAACCCCAGACCGCCCATGCTCGGTTGCCCACAGCCGGCCATTATTATCCCAGGCCAAGCCCTGCGGATTGCGGTGGCCGTACGAATAGACCGCGTTGCCGAATGGATTATCAGCCGGCAGGCTGCCGTCATCATGCAGGCGTAAAATTTTTCCCGCTAAACTGTTCACATCCTGCGCGGCAGATTCATTACCAGCGTCTCCGGTTGTGATATAGAGAAAGTAGTCCGGACGGCCGGCCGCTTCAGCCGAAGCGGGGCCAAAGGCAATACGTCCGCCATCATGAAAGGGCGCGCCAGGAATATTAGCGATGATGACTGTGCGATCGATCAACCGCGTCCCTTCCAGCCGATACCGCTCCACTCTGTTAACGAGCTCCTGATCTGTTTGCGTGGTCAGATAGAGATAGATCCAGCCGTTCTGCGAAAACTCCGGATGGACGGCCAGTCCTAATAATCCACCTTCGCCCGTATGGCGTACGCCATCAATCGGCAGCGCAACTTTATTGCCGGCAAATTTTAGAAGCTGACCGGATCGTTCGGTTACGAGCAGGCTGCCATCCGGTAAAAAAGCTATCTCCCAGGGAATCGTCAGATTTTCGGCAATAATATCAATGCCGCTGCCGGTCTCTTGATCGTTTACCTGCCCGTCCGCATCGCCGCTGGTAGCGACCTGTCGTTCCGGTGAGCTTCGAGAAAATATAAACAGCGCGGCGCCCGCCGCCAGCACGACTAGTAACGCTACCTTGCCTGGTCGCAACATAAACTACACCCTTTCTTCACCACTGCCCGTAGTCTTCGTCCTCTTCAGGAACGCCGTGGTGGCCGTCAGTGCAATGACAGGATGTGAAAGGCCGGCCTGCCTTTAAACATTCAGCATCAGTACAAACGCCCGGCATCTGTGATTCCGTGTCGCAACCGCCCGTGCAGGTATAGTGAGTTGGAGCGCTGCTTTCAACCATATAGCTTATTGTCACTGCAAAGGCCGCGTCCGATCAAGTTCAATTTCGTACTCTCCCGGCAGGCGCTTACCAAATATAGGCAGCAGGGCAGCACTCGTCCGACCCTGTATTGGCAAGCGCGTACTGCCGGTCAATCTCCTACGATTAGTCTAACGCTTGCGCCGAAAGCTGGCATTGCGGCGGAAATACCCTCTAATTTTTCGGCCGAGCCGCACGTAGCCGCCAACCCACATTTTCTTACTGGTGTGCGTTTTCGGCCGACGGGTGAGGTCCCCACCGGAAAACTTATTTGAACGGGCCCGTCTTACTCTCTTGGGAGAGATACTCGCCCGCTCCATTTTCCATCTCCGCAAGATGTTTGCGGCAGTTCTCCTTGGCATGTAATGCAGTATAACAAAAGTAAACAAACTCCGAAATCTGGATTGTTCCCTCTATGGTCCCTTCAACCGCTTAATACAGCGCTCCAACTCCAGCAATCTCTCCAGCCGCCAGCGACTGCTTCTTTGTTTCACCAACTTCGGCAAACCGATACATTGTCTCTTCCACACAGGAATCCTCTGGATAACCCAAACCGGCAGCGATGTTGGAACTCCCTTGTTGGATGGAGAACTGTGCTCCCCGGCACATGTCTTGACAGCGGGACACTTATCAGCCACTGTGACTTTGATTGTTCGTTGTACAAACCCAAGTCCAGCTACCGATTGACACACAGGGGGTGTTTCATGGCTAAGAAAAAAGCGGAAATTAATCGCGACTGGGCACGCGGAGTACCGCCCAACGGGATTATGCAGCAAGGGAATCCGGTCCTCGAAGAAAGAGCCTGCACAGTCGGGATGCAGCAGGGAAAATTCAGCGACCAGGTGACACATTTCTGTCATGACCTTGTCACCAAAATGCGTGACCTCAATGCCCAAGGATTGGCTGCCCCGCAGGTTGGCATGCCGGTACAGATTGCCGTCATTGAAACACGCCCGATAGCCGTATGGCGAGAGAGCATTAAACGGTCGCGATTATATGTAATGATCAACCCGGTCATTGTGAAGCGGTTTGGTGGCATGCACCGAGACTGGGAAGGGTGCTTTAGCATTCCCGGCAGGTGGGGTAAAGTACCTCGCTATCGCCGGGTCACGGTCGAGTACTTTGATCTGAAGGGAAAAAAGCAGCGGCGCGACTTCACTGATTATCTGGCCCGGGTCGTTCAGCACGAAGTTGATCATTTGTCCGGGATGGAATATACCAGACGGATGGGTCCGAATTCAAGGTTGCTCTCGCTCGAAGAGCGCCAAAAAATGCACTCACAATAGCCGGAATAACGCAAAAGCCTATCGAAAAATCGATAGGCTTTTTTCTGGTCCGGTACCTTCTGACCCCACGCTCATAGCCAGGCTATAAGCAGGCAGCATCCAGTTCCTGCTAACTTACCAGCGGTTACGACCGCCGCCGCCGCCACGAGGACCTTCAGAAGGGGGACGGGCTTCGTCAACTTTCAACGTACGCCCATCCAGCTCCTTTCCGTTCCAGAGTTCGATGGCTTTGGTGGCTTCTTCTTCAGTTGCCATCTCAACAAAACCAAAACCCTTAGAGCGGCCAGACATTTTGTCGGTGATAACGATGGCTGATGCTACGTTCCCAGCTTGGGCGAAGGCTTCGCGCAGTCCGTCCTCGCTGGTGTCATACGACAATCCACCGACATACAGCTTTTTATTCATAATTTCTTCTATCTAACACTGATTAACTTCGTAGTCGACTTTCTTAACACCTGCTGATTTCGCCCTAAAGCGAGACGCTAATCAGTGTTAGACCTACGAACGCCCTTAAGCATACCGATATTGCTAAAAAGAGCAAGCAGCCGCCATCACGTGCTGTGCGGAACCCAAAAAAATTGCTTGCCTACCGGCCTATGCTCGCGAAGAAGTTGATGATCCGGCCAAAAAGACCACCACGAGTTTGAGCGCCCTGCACCGAGCCGGGAGACGGGTACTCGTACGGGCTTGAATACGGGCTCGAATATGATTCTGGCGTGCCATACGAAGGGGTTGGATACGAATAGGATGGTGTGCTGTACGAGGGAGAGGGATACGAATAGGATGGTGTGCTGTACGAGGGAGAGGGATACGAATAGGATGGTG
>CAYJWL010000055.1:0-3897 GCA_964373855.1 uncultured Candidatus Saccharibacteria bacterium | reverse complement strand
ACTTTTCCCGGCCCGTCTGTTTTTCCGAAAATGTTTTGAACAGGCGTAACACCGCGAATTAATACTGCGGCCGGGAAGCCCTTCTTCTCTGTAACAATGTTCAAACAAAAATACACGCCGTAAATCATGTACACATAAGCATGTCCGGGCGGCCCAAACATCACTTCCGTTCGTGTTGTTCTGCCGCGTGCTGCATGGCAAGCCAGATCATCTTCACCAACATAACTTTCGACTTCGCAAATTCTCCCGATAATTTTCTTGTTGTCAACAGGCCGTACAAGCAACTTGCCAAGCAAGTTTTTTGCCACATTGTGCGTATTGCGCGCAAAAAAAGATTTTTGCAATCGCTTTTCGTTCATTTCAATATATCTATTGTGGATACATACACATGTTACTATGAAGATACACGATAAGTATGACAAGAATTATTTTTGAAACGCTTTGGTTTTTTCTGCCCGCCGCGGTTGCCAATATGATGCCGATTTTTGCGGCACGCTATAATTGGCTACCTCATCTTAATATCCCCATCGATGGCGGTATGCGCGTTGCCAGCAAGCAGGTGCTTGGCCGGACAAAAACCTGGCGTGGTTTACTTGTCGGTGTCGCATCGGCAACAGCTGTGGGATTTATACAGTATATGCTTGTTATCACCGCGGATTGGGCTGCCGCAATTTCTCTGGTGCCGTACACGGATCCGCTGCTGGCGATAATCCTCGGTGCTTTGCTTGGTTTTGGGGCTTTGTT
The DNA here is from genome assembly GCA_964373855.1 of uncultured Candidatus Saccharibacteria bacterium. Classification (GTDB taxonomy): domain Bacteria; phylum Patescibacteriota; class Andersenbacteria; order UBA10190; family UBA10190; genus CAYJWL01. The sequence continues at coordinate 3,153 of CAYJWL010000055.1, read as the reverse complement.
TGGCGATATTTTGAAAAGCCTAGTGAAGCGCCGTTTGGGTATTTTACCGGGGAAATCTTGGCCGGTATTTGATCAGATTGATTACGTCATCGGCGCTTCCATCGTCGGCGTGTTACTTACGCCTCTGGCGGCGCTTCATGTGATTGTCGCGGTTATCTTTTTTGGTGTTGGTTCATTACTCACAAGTCTGGTTGGTGTACAGACCGGAATTAAAAAATCGATATAAACGTATAACGTATCCCGCTTCGCTAGAGCTTCGCGGGACAAGAAGCAAAAAGCTAGTAAGAAAATATATGCTAATTTTTTTTTAGATTATTTTATTTTTTAGTGTACGTATTTTCATTTAGGCTGCCGGCAACACGATCTTGTAACGACGTACTGTGCATAAATGTATTGCGCCTATCAGATAATTTTGTTTTAATAGATGTAAGTTAGTTGTCAACATGATACAAATGTTTATCGGAGGGGAAACATTCTTCAGTGTGGCTGCAATAAAATTGCGTCGCGTTCATCACGCAATTTCGGGAGGAGGTGGCATATATGGCTAAGAAAAGAAAGAGAGGTGGCTCCAAGAAGCGGAAGACGTCCCGCAAGCGAACAACCAAGCGACGAAAGACAGCAAAGAAAGCAGGCAAGCGCAAGTCGTCGCGTCGACGAAAGCGAAGATAAGACTGCTACGAGGTATCACATAACAGCTGCTATCTGATGCGGCTGTTATTGTATTTCCGCGCTGATTATCTCGGCCAAGATATTATTTGAGAATTAACTCCAAGTGCTCCAGGAACGAATATAAAACTCGCTTGGTCTTAGGTTCAGAGTGCAACTGACGAACGATGCTATTTATTTCATCAGCGCTGTTAGCCGAAAGGCCAATGGCGATGGACAATTCTTTCCTTGTCTCGTCGGTTGGCCGTTTCCGGAAGTATGTTTGCAGGACAGAGTGCCATTTCTGGACATGCTCTTTGGCGTGAACAAACTGCAGTTCAGCATCGTTGACATTGTTGAGGACGCGATGAATCAAATTCCAGTCATCGAAGCTGTCATAGAGCATTTCATCTTCAACCAGCTTAATAGCGTGGGGCACAAAAGGATGCCAGGGCAGGGTTTCCTTAATATTCTGGTCCCGCAAAAATTTCTCCCGGCTGGCATCCACCCAAGCATGAACTCTCATACCAGTGAAAAAATCATTCCGGCCGCGTAGGGAATGGAGACTAACAGACGCGGGATGTGTGCGGCGCCGGCTGGTCACACCAAGGTGGCGGATATCAGGGAACAGCGTCCCGGCCCAATAGGCAGGGTCTTCCACTTTTTTTGCGGTGCCAGTCTCCTGTTCGTTTAGATAGGTCAGCAGCCGCGCGGCGTACACAATATGACCGATTTCACCAGCCATGCTTACATAGTAATCGGTAATCGGTAACCTGTAACTGGTCAGTTGATAGTTCAATATATAGCGCTACCGATTACCAGTTACTGATTACTGGTTGCAACTTGCTCCCGTGCTATAGTTGAGTTATGAAGCCAGCTGTCTTCGCCGCAACCTTACTGGTTCTTCTGCTTGCCTCGCCCGCGGATGCCCAGGGAATTAACGCGTATCTGGAAGATACAGCTGATGCCGCCGTCAGAGTGCAGATTATTACGCCCCCCGGAGTCGAGGCAAAGCTTGGGTTCTGGCGGCAGTTATTGTCGTCTATCGGCATCCGGCAAACAATCCGGGCCAAGCCGCCGGTCGGCACGAAGTTATTGGTTCAGTCGAGCGCGTATGCTTCTTCTCCCTATCAGACGGACTCCACTCCCTGCGTCACGGCCGCCGGAACGCGGGTACGTCCCGGCGTGGTCGCTTCCAATTTTTTGCCGATCGGCACCCTGCTTGAAATTAACGGCGAGGAATATATAGTGGAGGATCGCATGAACCCGCGCTATCAGGGCTATTTTCTGGACATCTGGTTTCCCGCCACGAGCAAAGCACTGGAATTTGGCCGACGTAAACTTGAAGTAAAAATCGTTGGGTATGGTAAGCCGGGGCAGCCGATCAGAGAGGAGGAACAAGCCGCTACCGTTGGTGATAAAAAACAAGCGGAAGAAGACGCTTCGGTATGGGCGGCCCTTAAGGACCAGTTCGCCTATATTGGCTCCCTGCTAAGCGCACGAGAGAACAATGTTGATCGGTTTGATATCGACTGCTTGACCGGGGATACAACATAATGCGGCTGCTTGCCTCAATATGATATATGGATTGGAAAAATATTGTATGCTGGCGGGCTTCATGGGTGTGGTCCTCTGTTATGGCGCGGGCCAAGCCGATGCCGCTGATCCGCTGCTCACCGAGGTGGCAGTTGGCGCGGACAGGGTTGTTTCAGCCAGGAGCCGATCATTTACCCTCGTTCATGGTATGCAGAAGTGGACAGTCAGTGCCGCCGAAGTCGGCACATGGTTTAAAACCCGCACGGCCGCTGATGGCACCACCTTGCTCCAGCTGCGCCCGGGCACCATCTATGATTATCTCAACGTGCACGTTTCTCCTCAAGTGAACGATCTGGGCAAGAATAGCCGCTTTGCCACTGTTGATGGGAATCTGCATTTGATTGCGGGTGGACGCAAAGGGAAAATAGTTGATGGCAGGAAAATTTCGCTGGCCATCCGCGCGGCGCTGGTGGCGGGCAAAAACTCTGCGGCCGTGGCCACGAAAGAATATCGCCCGACGATTTTCTCCGCCGCCGATTATAACCAGCTGAAATTTCCTCACCTGCTCACCCGCGGGGAAACAAATTTTGCTGGCTCTCCCGCCAATCGCGTACACAATATCAACGTGGCTACCGGCAAATTTAATGGCTTGGTTATTATGCCAGGGGAAGAGTTCTCGTTTAATCAGTATCTTGGCACCGTTGATGCGGCCAATGGCTATCGGCCAGAGCTTGTCATTAAAAATAACACTACCACGCCAGAGTATGGTGGAGGCATTTGTCAGGTTTCTACCACAGCCTTCCGGGCAGCTATGCAATCCGGGGTTGATATAACGGCCCGCCGGAACCATTCCTATCCGGTTACGTATTACGGCGCTCCCGGATTTGATGCCACCGTCTATGCGCCTTCGTCGGATTTACGCTTCCGTAACGATACGGGCCAGCCTTTTCAGCTCCGCACAAAAGTCGCTGG
>CAYJWL010000054.1:0-4160 GCA_964373855.1 uncultured Candidatus Saccharibacteria bacterium | reverse complement strand
CTCTGGAGTCCATAGTCCTAACGTGGCTTGGGCAGCCGTGGCTGGTGCTGCCTCGGCTGGTTTCTTTTTCGGACACCAGCTCTTAACTTTTTTTGCGGCAAGCAGTTTGTGCGTGACGAGTAAATTATGAACTGTAGCCGAGGGCTGCACGCCCTGACCGAGCCAGTTGGTTACCGCCTGTGAATCAACAGAGAATTCCTTCGTGTGCGGGTTGTAAAATCCCACATCAGCAATAAAGCGGCCCTTGATTGGGGCCGTGCCTTCCGCCACCACCACGCGGTACGTCGCATAATTCCGTTTTCCTCTTCGTTGCAGTCTGATGCGCAGCATGAAGCAGAGCCTATCAGGCTTATCACCCAAGGTCAACCCTGGCTAGATGGGTACCTGTTCCCGAATAATTTCCTCGCTGTGTTCAATATCGCTAAGCTTAACAGAGTAGATTTTTGAGATGCCGTCTTGCTGCATAGTCACGCCATAGAGAATGTCGGCTTGGCTTATAGTCACGCGATTGTGGCTGATAATGATGCATTGGGTTTCTGTGCTTTTCTCCTGCAGTAATTTCGCAAAACGCTGCGAATTTGCTTCATCGAGTGCCGCGTCCACTTCGTCCAGCATAATGAAGGGTGGCCGTTGTGCCTCGATAATGGCTAGGAGTAGCGCGAGCGATGTCAACGTTTTCTCGCCGCCGGAGAGCAGAGAAACCGGCCGGGCTTTCTTGCCGGGCGGGGCCACGGTCACGTCAATACCGTCTTCGGTCTCATAGAGCAGTGCCCGGCCGTCTGGTGAGCGCGCGCCGTTAAGGGAAGGGTTGCTAAAAAGCTGCCTAAAATAGCGGCCAAACGCTTCCTGAATGACTGCAAATTGCCGGGCAAACTGAATCTTAATTTTCTCCTGCAAATTTTCTTGCAGCCGCCTGATGTTCTGCTCGGCCTGGGTGATGTCCTGTAATTGTTTTTGCAAATGATCATGTCGGTTCTTTGTTTGCTCGTATTCCTTCAACGCTAAAGGATCAATTTCTCCCAGGGCAGAAATGTGTTGGGATAAACTGTGCAACTCGCGCTCGGAGGGCAGATCCCGCGTCTCATCTATCGGTAGCGGAGAGCGCTTAATTTTTTCCAGCCAAGCCGAACCTGACTCGCGCCGGATCTCTTCTTCTATATGGTGCAGTTCCTGCTGGGCCTGTGCCATGGCTGTCTGAGCAGCGCTGCCTTCCCGCTCGGCGGCCAACTCTGCCTCCCGCGCGTCTTGTAGGTCTGCCTGGTGACGCGTTCCAAAAGCCACATCTTCTTTTGTGGCCCGCGTCGCTTGTGCCAGCAGACGTTCAAGACGCTCGCGCGAAGGAGCAGCAACTTCCGGCAGCGCCCGGAGTTGAGCGCGCCGTTCTTCGGCAATTGCCGCCAGGCGCGCCACTGCTTGCAGCGGTTCCTCCAGCTGGTGCAGGATGGTGCGAGCCAGGCTGACAGAGGTCGCTTCATCTGTTTGGCTCAAGGTTGTATCAATACTCATAAGCAGCGGCCGCACCGTGTTCGGCACAACATCTTCTTGGTTCACAATTTTCAATAAGACGCCCCGGCACTGTTTCAGCACGTGCCTTGTTCTTTTCAGCCAGTCTATCTGAACGGCAGCCGCGCGTTTTTGCTTCAACGTGTCTTCAGCTTGCCGGCTCTCTGACTCCACCTGCTGCACAGACCGGGTGAGTTCATCTTGGCGTTGCCTGGTGCGTTCGTAGTGTTCTTGCGCTACCCGGAATTCTGCCTGCGCCTCTCGCAGTTTTTCCTGCCGTTCGTCAGCGGGCGTGAGGTGGGCGGCGGCTTGGAGGAGGGCGTTCTCCAGACGCTGCCGGTCTTGGCGAGCTTGGCTGATGTGCGCCCGAATCTCCGCCAGTGCCGCCTGGGCTTGCCCGATGTGCCGGGATTTTTCCTGCCACCGGAAGTGCCACCACAGCGCCTGCCGTTCTTGCCACCTTTTTTGCAGCCGCTCTCGTTTGGTTTGCCGGTCAATCTGCCGTTTGAGAACGATTAATTGCGGCTTGAGTTGTGCAATGATGTTCTGAATTTCCCGAGCGTGGTCAACAATCGCAAGTAATTTACGGTCGGCCTGCGTCATCCTGATTTGGAGGGAGCGGATGCCGGTTGCTTCATCAAATAGTTCCCGCCGCACCGGGGCCGTGGCGGTGAGATAGCGATCGACCATTCCCTGTGAAATCACGGTATATGTTTTGGGGCCGATGCCAGCTTGGGTCAGGATCTGCTGCAGGTCTATCAAGCGGACCGGCTCACCATTAATAGCGTACTCGCTCTCACCATCTTGAGTAATGGTGCGGCTGATGGCTACCTGCGAAGCCTCAAGCGGAATCCGGCCTGATTCGTTATCAAACGTCAATCGCACTCGCGCCTTGCTGGCGCGCCGCCGGTGATCGCTGCCCGAAAAAATGACGTCTGAACTTGCCTGGCTGCGCAGCTGCTTGAGGGATTGCTCGCCCAAGACCCAACGCACCGCCTCGGCAATGTTTGATTTGCCCGAGCCATTTGGCCCCACCATGGCCGTAATACCCGGACCAAACGTTAGTTCAACCGGGCTGGCGAAGGACTTAAAGCCGGCAATCTCGACGGCGCGCAAGTGCATGGATCAATCATAAAGTCAAAAGCCCAAAGTCCAAAGTCAGTCGATGCCTGGCGCGAGCCTTATGTAAATACAGCGATCAGGAAAGCAATGATCATGACAGCCGCCAGCAGGACTTGAAATACTGCCGCACCCACTACGCCTGCTGTTGCAAGAAGTGCGATCTTAAGAGCCTGCTCGTGTGACTGGCCTTCGAATAATGCTCCGGCTAAGCCGCCGAAGAATGCGCCGGCAATGATACCGCCCGGACCGGCTGCTATCCCGCCGATGATGGCTCCGACTATCGTACCGATGAGCGCGGGTTTTTTGCCCCCGCCGGCGCGTGCTCCCACAACCGAGCCGGCGTAGTTAGCCAGCCACGCCGCGGCTGTCACAATGCCGAACATTGTCATGGTGCCGATGCTAATACTGGTAAAGTCGGTAGCTATGCCGTAGAACAGCATACCGGCAAAGACGAAGCCGACGCCGGGAATTCCGGGGACAACAGTACCGGCCAGCCCAAGCAGCATCAAGAGACCGGTGATGCTCCAGAGCAGAATAGTTGGCATAGTCACGCCCTAGCCTGTTGTTTCCAGTTTCTGCAAAGCTTCTTTGGCTGCATCCTGCTGCGCTTCCTGTTTGCTGCTGCCGCGCCCTTCTCCCATAAGTTTATCTCCGAGGTATGCTCCCACAATAAATTTCTTGTCATGATCCAGGCCAGACTCGCTTAAAACCTTATACGTCGGCGTGATGCGGAATTTTTCCTGGGCTACTTCTTGAAACCGGCTCTTGTTATCAATATGCAGACCCTTGGCCGCAACATCATGAAGCTTGGAGATAATATATTGATCAATCATTGCCTTGGCAGCCTCGTAGCCTTGATCTACATAAAGAGAGCCGATTACCGCCTCGACGGCATTCGCTAAAATGTATTGCCTTGCCTTGCCTGTGTCTTTCTGTTCGCCGCGCGAAAGAAGCAGGTGCCTCTCTAACTCAAGGTCCTCCGCCACCTGGGAGAGCATCTCGCCGCGCACAATAGCCGAGCGCAGGTTGGTCATTTCCCCTTCGGGCAGTTCATAGTGGTGGTAGAGGTGGTCGGTTACAACCAGCTCCAGCACCGCATCGCCTAAAAATTCCAGGCGCTCATTGTGGTCGATCTCAAAACTTGGATTTTCATTTAAGTATGAGCGGTGTACAACCGCCTGTCGGAGCAAATCCTTATCAGTAAAAGAAAATCCGAGTTTTTTCTCAAGGGACGATACATCATTCATAAAATTAAAACTTCAGGAGCATGAGTCAGTTTAAAGTTTTTTAGTTGCAGTTTTGCCTCGCCTCGACGAAGCTGATGGCGCAGTCTGGCCTTTTGCATTTTGCCTTTTACGTTGCTCATCTATTCGTCTTTGCGCGGCTCGCCCATTTCTTTATAGATTGTTCCCAGAATGCCGTTCGCGACATTGCAAGATCAGGACCGGCCGAATGGAATCGGACGCACATAGGACTAGGGACTGGAAACGACAGGCTGCAAGACATCGGCGGTCGCAAACTGAATTAGCAAGATG
>CAYJWL010000053.1:0-4231 GCA_964373855.1 uncultured Candidatus Saccharibacteria bacterium | reverse complement strand
GCTATAACCGTTTGTATTGCCAATGCTTGCGATAAAATACTCCGGCTGTGCTTTTCATCCTGCGCCACAAACCTAGAGACTGCGCTGGGCACCCCTAAAGTAAGAAACAGCCCGACAATAATCTGCACCGAAAGAACAACGCCATAAATCCCGTACGGTCCGGGCCCGAGCACCCGTCCGATCCACAGATGCATACCATAGCCCAGCATTAAGACAATGGCTTGAGCCATTACCAGGGAAATTGCGCCTTTAACACGGGACTGCCTCATCTAGGCTTTATAGTCTATCGCTATTTAGGGAACTCTGGCCAAGCCGAGCGCTATCAGATTAATGTTTACAAGTTCTTCAGCAGGATTGAGAAGGTTTAGTATGATGAATCCTTTGGCATCAAACGGCACTTCGTTGGGGGAAATTCTTATCACAGTTTTCCGGTCGCTGATATCGTAACTCATACCCGATGCCGTAACGAGAGCCAGTCCGTCCGGCTGGGAGGTAAATTCTATGACAAACTCGAGAGCGGTATCAGCATAGCCGGTATTCTCTTTATCCCATAGAATTCTTGTGAAGTCTCCCACATTAAACGCCAACGGGATAATGGGAGAGCTGGTAGACCGCCAGTTCGTCTGCTCCGTACGTTGAGGGGCAGATAACCGAGACGCGCGTATGCTGGCGGGCAGATGTTCGTATGTATCCTCATCGTCGCCGATATCATTTACTAAGGTGCTGGCGCGCATATAGAAACGGCACAAGTCGTCACGGCAGGCAGCAGATGTCAGCGGCCTAAAAATAGTAATATCAGCGGCGGCCAACACAGCCGCCAGGGCCGGATTACTGCGAAAGGCTGTTTCGCTGCTGCCGCGTATTCCGGTAACCCAGCCAATATCCTGTTTGTTGAAAAGAGTTATAATTTCCGGCCGACTTCCCAGCGAAAAAATTTTCTCATAATCAAGTTGGCGCAAATATAATTCATGCCGAACCGCAGATTGCCCGGCCTCATCCATTTGCCGGGCAAGGTCGGCCGCAATGCGCGTGAACATTGGTTTTCCCGAAAGCACCAGCCAGGAAGATGAACGACGGTTATAATCATCGACCAGAACTCCATCCTGCTCCGCTGTCACCTGCGATAACGCCTGCGCCAGCGTGCGTTGCTGCGCGGTCAGTGTAGAATTTGTGCGCACGGTATGTGCGCTGGTTGCGTCAGATTGATACACAGATGAAACAGCAGGCACTGCCACGGCCAAAAGAAGCAGGACGCTATAGATTACCCGGGCTGTCCGGGAATGTTGAGTACGTACATATTTCAGCATTTGAGAGAAGAAATAGGCGGCGGCAATGCTCAATGGGACTACGGCATAAAAAAGTGCACGCACTGGAGGAATATCGATGCCAAGACGCGGGCCCTGCGACAGGAGCAGTAGCGCTATAACAACAGCAATAAATGTCAAATGATGGCGATATTGGCTGGCTGTTCGGCGCAAGCGAGCGCCCATGAGTATGAGGCCGGCCAGACCAGAAAAAAACCAGAACGGGCCGAGCGTCAGAGGATAGGCGGATAGGGGAGGCACCTGCGATATAAGATGAGGATCGTCGGTAAAGAGGTGCGGCACCTTGGCGGGCACGCCCAGTACGATGGCCACAGCGGCGGCCGCCACTAACACGACAATGAAACTGACCTTCGCCGCGGTTGACTGCCGCATCAAAACGGAAAGCGTTTCTGGCTGATCAAAACAGTATGCCAGCCCAATGGGAACCAGGATAAACACTGCCATAAATACCGAGAACTGGTGGGAGGCAGCCAGAGCGAGGCCGCAGCTAACGAATATGGCCGCATCCAGCGGCTGCCATTTTCGAACAAGCCTAAAGCCGAACAAAACCATCGCATAAAGCAGCAGCTCGCCGACAGCGTTTTGCAGATGATAACCCGGCTCCCGCAAATATCTTAGAAAACGGAAATTTGTCAAAACGAACAAGACAGCTAAAGCCGGCATCCATGCTTTAGAATCCTCCTCTGCCAACTCATAAGCGATGGCCGCGCCAACGAGAGCAATACCAACTCCCACTGCCACAGAGAAAAATCCAACTGTCATAAGCGGCTCGGCCGACAGACTCATAACAAAAGCAGTCAGCGCATGTAATCCGGGCGTAAAGAAATCTCCGGGGTCACGATTGAGAAGCTGCGGCGAGGCTGCATAATCAGGCAGGCCTTCATTGGCTACCATTCGCTGTGCCCACACAATGGCTTTCTGTGAATCTCCGGTTGGCAAGCCGTCGTGTTTGGTGAGATAGGGGATGCTGAAGGCTGCGAATATCAGGATAAAAGCCGTGACAAACGACATAATCTGCCATAATTGGAGGGACGTAAAGAACTGCCTGCGATTTTTCCACATTACCATAGCTGCTATCACAGCATCCGCTGCCAGAATAATCCACAAGGGAAGACCGAAGGCAGCGGCTACGAGCGCGACCAGCGTGTTTACGCTGAAGCTGACAGCCACAACTCGTGCGGCGTTTACTGACAAGCTTTTCCTGCTCCCGAACCGCACCAGAAAAATTCCCGGGATAAAGAAGGGAATGAGCGACGCTACTACAATGCCAGCGGCTTGAAGGTAATTCATAAAAGAGCTAGCGGGCGTGGCCGCTCCAGAAATTCCGTCAGAAAAGACGCGGTCAGATCGGCCGGCGCCGATTCGCCGCTCGGGTCTCGCCGCTGTGCTGCCAAGGCAGCCGGGCCTATGACAGACCAGGCCAGATCGGCTGCGACATGCTTTTCTTTGCAGAATTCCCGGCGCAGCTTCTTAATGAAGCAAGGATTTCCGGACAATAACATGATCTTAACAATCATCGTCCTGCAATTATTCGATCATATTGACCAGCCAGTTTGTCCCAAGTATAACCTGCCGCCCGTTCTTTCATGGCATTTATTTCCTCAAGAGATAGAGGCCGGATAAGCAAAGCGGTAATTTTTGCAGTGTAATCATTGGCATCAGCCGGTTGTGCGAAAAATCTTTCGTGTAATTCATCCGGCAGCAGCATAGGGCGAATGCCAACATTGCTGGTGACGACAGGAATGCCATAGAGACCGGCAAGCATGACGCGGAAGCTGCTCTTTGAACGATTTGTAATGGTGGCGTCTACCGGATCAACAAGGACAGACGTTTGACGGAGAAGTTTCGCAATGCTAGCCATGGAAAATCGACCCCGCCATTCAACTTCAGCCGATAGTCCGCGCCAGGCCAGTTCCTGTTTCACCGATTCAATATCATCGCCGCTTCCGGCAATGACGAATTGCGCATCCGGAACGCCTGCCTTCACCGCGCTGAATATCTGTGGCAACAGGTCGACGCGGTGGCCAGACGATGTTGAAACACTGCCAACGTACACAACCTTCTTTGCGTTCGCGGCGGGCACAATTTCTTGAGCTAAACTTAAGCCAGTCGGTATTAAATAAATTTCCTGTTTCTCGTTTGTAAGCTGACGAAAATGGTCCTGAAGGAATGGGGTTGCCGTAACTATGTGCGTGGCCATCTTGGCCCCAGTACGCTCGGACCAGTGAATAACCGCTCGTTGCCAAATGGAGGACAACTTCTGTGCCATCAGTTCAAAATCATCGACATCAACGATAATCTTCTTTTTGTTATTGAATAGACGCCATAACCAGACTGCTAAAACATTTTCCGGCAGCGGCTTCACAATAATCACAGCGTCGGGTTGTATCGCTATCAGCTCGCCGAGAGATTGCAGGACATTTAAAATAATCCGCAATATGAGCCGCAGCCCGCTGTGGCGCACCTTACCGTCTACGGTCGTGACAAATGGATTTTTACCGGCATAGTGAACTTTGATCGCATCTGAAATCTTCTCCGGATTTGAACTGCCTTTGTGAACTATCACATGAACCTTATGTTTCTTCGCAAGCTCTCCAGCAAGCGGCAGCACCCGTCCAACCACTGTTGATCCGGAAAGGCTTTGTGTAGTAATACATGCCAGTTTCATGCGATTGTATTGAAGTATGACATATACTCTGAAAAAAGCTGTTTGGCAATTACATGCGGGTCCGGTCACGGCGAGTGCCGACCGGCTCTGCGGTCAGCGCGCTTCCTCATTCTTCGGCAAACTTTAGAATGAGTTTCTCGCTATCTGTCCTCGAGCCGGGTCCTCCCGCTGTGCCACCCGCTATATTTAGGTAATACAAAGGAAAGGGAACAGATTTAGTTAGAATTAAGGTGCAAAC
>CAYJWL010000052.1:0-4255 GCA_964373855.1 uncultured Candidatus Saccharibacteria bacterium | reverse complement strand
CAAGGCGAGGCGGGCGGAAGGGGGGTGTGGGGGGAATTCCGCCCGCCGAGCCCAGTCAGATTGGTTCGGATATTTTCAAACTAACACCGCAGCAAAACGCAGTTTGGCGAGGAAGAGGGAGCGAGCAAACTGCTTCGCTCGCGTTGGGATGAGAAGAGCGGAGCGATGTACAAGTTTCGAGCGAAGCGATAAGGCAAGTACCGCAAGGCCGGATATTGCCAGGCCGACTAAGGCGCGAAGGCGCGATACGATTCTAGCCAAACGCCTAGAGAAACAGGGGCGCGAGCGCCAATGTTAATGTTGACAGAAGCTTGATGAGCACGTGCAAGGATGGTCCGGCCGTGTCTTTGAAAGGATCTCCCACTGTATCTCCCGTAACAGCCGCCTGATGAGCCGGCGATCTTTTTCCGCCCAGGTTACCCGACTCAATCCATTTCTTGGCATTATCCCAGGCGCCGCCGCTGTTGTTCATTAGTGTTGCCATGAGGATACCGGCGATGGTGCCAACCATAATGAGCCCGGCCTCCGCTTCGGCTTTCAAGGTGACGCCGACGACGACCGGAACTACCACAGCCAGCAACCCGGGTAATACCATCTGGCGCAAGGCGCCGCGGGTTGTGATATCAACTGCTTTGGAATAATCAGGCTTCTCTGTTCCCTTCATAATGCCCGGGTGTTCTTTAAACTGCCGGCGCACTTCATTGATGATGGAATACGCCGCCTTGCTGACAGCGCGAATGGCCAAAGAAGAAAATACGAAAACAAGGGTGGCGCCAATCAGCGCGCCTACAAAAACCTCAACCTTGGCCAAATCAACCACCTCGAGATGCACTTCTTCCAGATACGCGGAGAACAGCAGGAAGGCAGCTAACGCAGCCGAACCGATGGCATATCCCTTGGTTAGCGCTTTGGTGGTGTTCCCGGCTGAATCAAGGCGGTCCATAATATCACGGGTTTGGCCGCTTTCACCGGACATCTCGGCAATGCCCGCGCCGTTATCTACAATCGGACCAAACGTATCCATGGCGAGAATATACGCGGCTGTTGCCAACATGCCCATGGTGGCGACGGCCGTGCCGTACAGTCCCCCGCCGGGCACGCCGGACAAATTTCCCAGATAGTACGAAGTCAGCAGGGCCGCACAAATTGTTATGACGGTCAGGCCGGTGGATTCCAACCCAACAGCATAACCGCTAATGATGTTCGTGGCATGGCCGGTTTCTGAAGCCTCGGCGATTTCCCTTACGGGCCGGAACTTCGCCTCGGTGTAATACTGGGTGATGTAAATGAAAATAATGCTGGTGATAATTCCAACCAGGCCGCACCAGAAGAACCACATATTGCCCAACATTTCCTGGGTGATGAAGTAGAATCCTACAGTAACGAGGGCGGCGGTGAGGAAATAACCGCGGTTTAGAGCAGCCATCGGGTCATCGGTCTCCTTGGCGCGGGCGAACATAACTCCAACCATCGAAGCCAATAAGCCAAAGGCACGCAATACCAGCGGGAAGAATATGGCGGACAGGCCGAACACGGGCACTAAAGCCACGCCTAAAATCATCGCTCCGATATTTTCCGCAGCCGTTGATTCAAATAAATCAGCCCCGCGGCCGGCGCAATCGCCCACGTTATCGCCTACCAGGTCAGCTATAACAGCTGGATTTCGAGGATCGTCTTCGGGAATGCCCGCCTCAATCTTTCCGACCAAATCAGCGCCGACATCGGCCGCCTTGGTGTAAATTCCTCCGCCCAACTGGGCGAAGAGAGCCACCAGCGAGGCGCCAAAGCCGTAGCCCACAATCAACGCCGGAACTTGAGCCGGTTCGTATCCAAAGTAGCGATAAATAACAAACAGGCTGATAATGCCCACCAGGCTTAAAGACACAATAGTGACACCAGAGACAGCCCCGCCGCGCAAGGCAATCGTAAGCGCGCCATTAAAGCTGCGCATAGCGGCGGCGGCAGAGCGAACGTTTGAGCGCACCGCAATTGACATACCAATAATGCCGGAAACAGCCGAGGAGGCGGCTCCCAATAAAAAGGCAAAGGCGGTCTGCCAGCCAAGCGTGCCCTCTCCCGTCATCGAATATCCAACATACAAAGCAACTGCCACTAACACGCTAATTAAGGCGATTGTGCGGTACTGCCGGTTTAAGAATGCCTTGGCTCCCTCTTGAATGGCTCCGGCAACCTTCTTCATTTCCGCCGTGCCCTGATCCTTTTTCAGAATCCAGCTAACCAGCCAGCCGGCAAAAACAAGCGCCAGGACAGAGATACCGAACGAAATACTTAGTGGAGTCATACAAGTTCTTAACGGATGCTTATTTGCTTAACAGGCACAATAGCACCACATGCCTTTTTTGGCAACGAGGAGCCAAAAATCAGCCTGTTCCGGCTCATACTACCGAGTTATTTAGCTGTTCCAGAACAGAAATACCAGCGCGATAACACCCAACAGCACGCCGGTAATCTCAACCTTGGTAAGAGATTCTCTGTAGAGTAACAAGCCAATGACCACAGCTAGGATGGCTGACCCAACCGAGAAAATAAGTGCTCCTCTCGTCAAGCCTGATCCGCTTTTCAGCGCAAACAGCCAAAATACATTTGCAATAACATAGGCGCCGATCGCACTAATCCACCGCATCGGCCGCCCGTGAAGCGACCATTCCTTTGCCAATACGTCAGCCACGCCCTCAAAAGCTATCAAAAGAAGTAATGGCACAATCCAGCCCACAGCCTAATCGTACAATATTTCAGCGACTTGGTGATCCGGGAGATGCGCTTTTTATTGAGCGTGATATACTCGATTATATGAACCGACAGGTCCTCCGGGAACGTGAGCGAATCCGCCGCAATTAATCTCCTCCTTCACCAAAAAAACCGGTGCAGTTTGGCGTTTTGAGGTTTGACCCGGAACAAAAGCAAAACAGCGTCCCTGGTCCCGCAGCTCGAGAGCTTCACCAGCCAACCCGGCAGGCAGGTCAGCCAGTAAGGCAGACAAGCCAGCCACCACCTTTGCAGTCGCCTGCGGAATATACGAGCACACCGGCAGCGCACCCGGGGCCAGCACAGCCGCAGACAGTTCCTATCCGCCGTCCCTTCTCCCGCGCCGAACAGGCCCGCCGGCAAGTGCAGCGAATAAAGCACCACCTGGCCACGCAACAGATGGACCAGCGTTTCCCCCACTCCGCTAAAGCTTCGCGGGGCAGGCAGCACGAGGATGAGAGAATTCAGCATGAACTGCACGAGTTACAAGAAACAGAGGATCTGCGGGAAGTGGATGATGATGTTGAAGATGTCGCGACTCTGTATGAATGGTACGCTCTCGAACACAATCACCAGCCCAAGACTCCGGTTTGGTATGCGATATTAGCTTCCGCCATTACTATCATCTCCGTGGGCTTTCTCCTCTTCGGCAATATTATCGCCACCGTCACGATCGGTCTGGTCGGTGCCATGGTCTACTACGTCGCCCAAAAGGACCCGCAAACCATGCGCTATCGCGTCATGACAGAAGGGGTCGCGTTTAATAACATGCTCTACCATTACCGCGATTTGGACGCCTTCAACATCATTTATGAACCCGGCGAAACCAAAACGGTGCTATTGCGCAGCCACCGCACATTTTCTCCTTTGCTGCATATGGAAGTCGGCGACGCCGATCCGGTCGAAATTCGCGATTTCCTGATTGAGTTTGTCCGTGAAGACCAGGACTTGGAAGAGCCCCTGGTTGATATTTGGGCCCGGCGACTGGGCTTTTAGTCCACCGTACAATTAATAATCGCTGTCGCTGATTCTGGCGGCTGCTCGCTACATATTCTTTAAGTGTTTTTTTGCAGCGCTCTCCATCTTGTGGCACTCAAAAAGCCGTTGATTTTTTTTACTTTCTGGTGCGCCCACCAGGAATCGAACCTGGACTCGTCGGCTTAAGAGGCCGCTGCTTTACCAATTAAGCTATGAGCGCGCTTGATACTTAGCTCTTATACGGTGATTTCTCCTCAAGATCAACTCTTTTTCAGTACTCACATATTCTATAGTAAAGGAAGTATGCGGAAATACCTCGCGTTGATCCGATCACCTAATCCCAAACACTTGAAGAGATACTGTTAGTAAGGTAGAAACAGTGTACAGGACAGGTCGCATAGAGGCCTAGTGCAGAGGTTTGCTAAACCTTTGACTCCGCAAGGGGTCCGTGGGTTCGAATCCCACCCTGTCCGCGTCAGAAAAGAATGTGGGCCCTGCGCCCGCGTTCTTT
>CAYJWL010000051.1:0-4324 GCA_964373855.1 uncultured Candidatus Saccharibacteria bacterium | reverse complement strand
TCAGTTCGGATTGAAGTCTGCAATTCGACTTCATGAAGTTGGAATCGCTAGTAACCGTGGATCAGCTCGCCACGGTGAATACGTTCTCGGGCTTTGTACTCGGATGCCTTGCAGCTGCATCCGCCAGCCGGTGAAAATCCGGCCACAGACACGCAGAGTCTGTGAAGCGAAATCGCAGAAGTATAAGGTGACTTATACTGTGAAGGGCGAAAGTAGCATATACCAGCTTGAATACTCATATAGGCCATACCTGTTGGCGACCCGTCGAGTACATGGGGAAGCAATCTGTGCATCATACAGATATGAGTGATCGGAGTATCGAGATGGTATAAAACGGCAAATGCAGTGATCGAGGGAGATCTTGTCTAGTGTTTTCTTGTCCAAATCGGTGTAAACTAACACCGTGGACAAGAAGACTAACGTGCGGGAGCAATCCCGCCCAGATGTTAGGCAAGAAGTCAGCAGCGTTCATAGTACCGATCGGCGTCGCAACCCAAATTGCGCAGAGCCGTTCGGGAAGGAACAAACCCAAGCCTCTGTTCTTCCACCAGATTATGTGGCTGGATTTATCGATGGCGAAGGGTCGTTCTCTGTTTGCATAAACAAGCAAAAGACGACCCGAAGTGGCATTGAGGTCCGCCCCGAGTTTGCAATTGAACTTCGGGCAGATGACCGTGAAATTCTTGAACGAATCATGGTCACAATTGGCTGCGGGAAAATCTATGACTGTTCGTATGAACGGTACGGATGGTTTCCGCACACCAAATATCGAATCTCAAGCTACAAATTACTGGTCGAGTATCTTATTCCGTTTCTTGATAAGCACCCGCTGCAAGCGAAAAAGGCTGAAGCCTACCGCTTGTTTCGGGAGGTAGTTCTTATGGTTTACCGTAAGGAACACCTCGCACGAAAAGGGATGCAAAAAATCAGGAGATTGCGAGAAGAAATTCGAAAAAATGGGAAGAAGCAGAAGATGGGAACCGCCAGGATACGGGAAAACCGTTCGTCCGGTGGTGTCGGCAATGCGTAGAGAATACATATTTACGCTTTAGTCAAATACCGCCCGTCAACTCAGAAGAGCTGACAGTACCTGAAGCTCCCGCCGATTAACGAGTGGGGATCACGGTAAGGTCAGTGATTAGGAGTAAGTCGTAACAAGGCATCGCTAGGGGAACCTGGTGATGGATCACCTCCTTTCTAGGGAGAAACACTGACGCTTTGTGTTAGCGTTAACGCAACACAAGACGTCCCTAGAAGTCGACCCCGCCCGACAGCGGGGCTGGCCAATCAAGGCAATGGAAAGCACATCTTCCATGGAAAACATGTGATGTGCGCAACAGAGCAACTCATTACAGCCGCGCAAAAGCACGCAGAAAATAAAAACCGGGCCATCCAGAAGGCCGGTTTTAATGTACTTAAAAAGGAGGTGGCAGGTTCGTCGTGGCCGGAGGCAAGGATATAGGGGTCGGCAGAGTGAACAGCGCCTCAAACTGCCGGAACGTACGCGGATTGTGGCTGATGCGGTCCTTAAACTGCTGTTCAACTGCCGTAATAACCGCTGAGTTTGTTGACAGATTGTCCGGCGGTGTATCTCCCGGCACTACGATATCTTCTTGGAGCGGCTGCCAGATGCGGCTGTATGCCAACCAACAAGTTATAACCAGCCAGAAAATAATTATTCCAGTCTTGGCCCAGGGATGAGCCAGTTTTAAAACCCATGCGGAAACGAGGTCGCCCACCGCTGACAACGGGGCCATCTTTTTTTCACTAGTTACCGACTGGCTCTTGATCTTGTTTACTTGCAGCATTACGGAAATAATAGCCTAACTCTACGGAAAGTTCATGCCCGCTGGACCCAGCGGAACGGTTAAGCTCCCACGTGACAATCTCACCGAGCTTGGCTTGATGCTCAAGCGCGTCAAGAAATGCCAGCAGATCAGACGCCGTGCCGGCAGCGCGAAAAAGAATACGCAAATAAGAGAGTTCAGCAACCGGAGATGCTTGTTGATCCTCATTAATGTTCTCAAAAGTGAGCGTTACACCTAAGCTGCTGGCTAATGCTTCCAGCTGTCCGATGGTTTGTACTGTGTCAAGATTATCAGGGAGCATTTGCCCAAAAAGTCGGTCAATGTTCGTCTGTTGATTAACGCTTTCCCTCAACTGTTCATTACGCAATTTCCATTCAGCAAGCTGGCTTTGCTGAAGACCTTGTTGGCGCCAGGTGGCAAGAGCGTTTGGCACCTGATTCCAGACAAGATAACTACCGGCCAAGGCCAAGAGCACAATACTTCCGTTAACAGCTAGTGCGTACTTCATAATTTATTGTGCTCCTTTTTCTCGGATAAGCACCTCGATGGTGAACGCCGGGTTATCAGACAGAAAATTATCACGAGGGGATATTACTTGAGCAACATCAGGGATTTCCCGGAGGCGCTGCTCTGTGATAATGAGGGCGTTGCGGCTGGGCGCATCACCATAGAGCCTGACCTTTCTTTCAAACGAGGTGGCTTGCAGGCGTGATATTACAGTCCCCGGCGCGACCGCTTGCAATATCTGCTGGGTAATATCTGACCAGATCGGCCTGCCCATTTCAATATTATTCACGGCGTCCAAAAGACTGCTCTGCGCTTGTACATCCGCTTGCAGTGATTGAAATGTTGCTTTCTCCGCCGATAGTGCTTGGCCTACACTAGCCGCTTCAGATCCCGTCCGGAAGAAAAATGCGCTCCAAGCCACAGCCGCCACCAATAAAGCCGCGCCAATGCCAATGATATTACTCTGGAGTGCAGCCACGCCGGCTGCAGCGGCTACCTGCCGCGTAAGCGAGTGATAACGCATAGTTGGCAGCAAGTTTACTTCATGATGTGGGGAACGATTTACATAGTCCGTGCGGCGCAGAGCTAACCCAATGCCGGTGGTAAAATGCATCGCGTCTTCCTTAGTTAGCTCAATGCCTTTGAATCGTTTATCGATCACGATATTCGTCCACGGTCTGGCTAATTGAACGGAGACGCCGGGAAATACCGCCCCGACCAGCTCCGTAATGCCGGGAATATTAGCCGAGCCACCGGTTAATAAAACCGCTTTTGGGTCGCGCAAGTACGACGTTTGCGCTACCATAGCCCGCACCACCTTACGAGCCTGCTCAAATAAATCGCGCACGGCATCGCGCAAAACAGCAGCTACCTGCGCGTCGGCCACATTGGCCGAGACTCCAATTTGGGCCAACTGACGCTCAGCTTCAGCAACAGGCAACTGTAGCTCACTCATCAGCGCCTGATTGAGATGCTGGCCGCCGCGCGGCACGCCAGCGGTCAGCCTGACCGATCCTTTGTCAAAGAAAATGATGTCGGTGGTAAGCGCGCCCAAATCAAGCACCACTATATCCTCCACGTTTTCCGATTGGGCCGGCAGCACGCTTCGCACTACTGCCAGCGGGCCCGGCTCTAGCGCCACGGTTTGCGCCCCAATGTCATCGAGCACTTTCACCAGCGGATCAACTGCATCACGTTTGGCCGCACCCAGAAGTACCGGCCGCTTGCTTGGTTCGGTGGCCACATCAGATAACGGCTGCCAGTCCAGGTACACTTTATCCATGTCAACGGGCAGGTGTTCCCGCGCCACCCAGGTGATTGCCTCATTAGTATCAGCTTCCGCCATGGCCGGCACCTCCACTACCTGAATAAACGTATGGCGTTCCGGAATAGAGGCGACTACCTTTCGATCCCAGATTGAACCCGGCAGGGAATTGGCCATGGCATGTTTGATAATTGCGGCCAATTCCTGCCCGTCAACAACCCGGCCGCCCTGGACAATCCCCTTCGGCAACGATGACCAATATAAAGCCTCGAGCCGCGGCGATTCCCCCTCGGACAACTCGACAACTTTGATGGAATTATCGGATATATCAATTCCCAGCATATGAACCTGGCATACCCAGTAAGAACAACTTCACGCGGCAACACCGCCGCCAAGCGAGCCGGCGGTGTTACATGAAAATATGAAAGCTATTGACGGTATTTTTCGCTCCCCGAAGAAACAACGTTGCCAAAAACCAGGCGAGCTTGGTGAAGTTTTCTTACTGGGCATACGACCTTGTCATTCAAATATATCACACAACCGCCTGGAGGCGGTTTGAGCAATAGATTATTGCTCTTAAAGCAGGGATATTGGCAGGTTTTGGCGTACGTTTCTCAATTTTTAGCCAGGATGCACAACAGAGAGATCTTCACCTGTATTCTGCGTATTAGGATTATCCAGTTTTTGATTATGGACAAAACTACCATTCGAGTCAAAAATGTCCAAGGAACTCTCCCGTATCCTC
>CAYJWL010000050.1:980-4578 GCA_964373855.1 uncultured Candidatus Saccharibacteria bacterium | reverse complement strand
GCCGTCAAATCCGTTCAAAAAAGGTTTGGATTTCGTCAAACAAACGCACAAAGATTAAACTTTCCGATTTTTGGCCGAGGAGATTGGCCACGCTTCGCGCGGCCGAACTAATCGGCAAAATTTCTGAAAGTTTAATCTTAGTGCCGGGAGTGGGACTCGAACCCACACGGCCTTACAGCCACAGAATTTTAAGTCCTGTGCGGCTACCATTACGCCATCCCGGCCTTCGCAAAAGCTTCGGCCGGCAAGGCCGGCTCTCAAGCTTGAGGCGCAGATGGGATTTGCACCCATGAATGATGGTTTTGCAGACCATTGCGTTGCTACTTCGCCACTGCGCCGCGTTTGCCTAAAGATGCACCTTGTAAACGTACTACTTGGCTACATGGCCTAACGTTACTCATTATTACGAAAAGACGGCAGCTGGGGAAGCTGACTCGCCTCTATTATTATGCCTATCTGCCGCGCTATTATTTCTTCGGCTCGGCCTGCTCGGTTTGAGCGGAATCTGAGGGAGCTTCTACTGTCTCTGCTTTAGGTTCGCCGGCGGCTTCCTTTTTCGCTTGCGCCTGCTTTGCATCTCGTTCTTCTTTAGCAGCTTTCTCCTCTGCCCGCTTTTTTGCTTCCGCTGCTAACCGTTTCTTCTCCGTTTCCTCGTGAATATGCCGCTGCATGGCCAGCTCATCTTCTTTCACCCGTCGGCGGCCGGCATCGCGCAAATAGCCAAGCTTGGCCCGTCGCACTTTTTGCCGCTTGATAATTTCAATGTTGGTGATAATCGGGCTGTATAAAGGGAAGATGCGCTCCACGCCATGGCGGGCTACTTCCCGGCGAACTGTTATTGTACAGGAAGGACCGCTGCCGCGGATGCCAAGAACAGTACCTTCAAATTTTTGCAGGCGGGTTTTGTCTCCTTCGGTAACTCGCGTTTCCACGCTGACAATATCACCGGCGCGCAGGCGCGGACGGCTTATATCTTTCGTCTGTTGGAGTTGAAATTCCCGCAGCAAATCCATGGGAAGCCATTGTACCGAGGTCTCCTTAAAAGTCAATCTTCGCCCACCTCCAGCTGCTTACTACCTAGTAGGCAATGAGACAATCTCAATAATTTGCGGCCGCATTCCCCACGTGCGCGCTTCCTGCGTTGATTCCATCCAAATATCAATCCGGTATGTATCGTTATATCGGGCATTCATGCGGTCCTCAACCGTATAGGTGTGAGCACCAAGGCGGAGCCGGGTCCCCAGCGGCAGAAAGTTGGCGGCGACAATCCCGGGGCGCACGCGCGTGCCGGAGGCCGTAGTGAAAGGATCGCTATCGGTTTGCGCAACTGTCGAGGAGTAGGCTGTTGAAATAACACCCAGCACAGCGCCGGGTTTGAAAGGATAGGAAGTGGCTGATGGCGCATCAAAAATTTCGTCGTTGGCCGGAAACACCAGCACAGCCAAGGCTGATTGAGAATAAACCAGTGCCTGGCCGGGCAGGAGATTAACCAAAGTAAAGGCAGTTAATGGCACAAGGTGCCGCAGATCCCGCGCGACCTCACGGCCGAGGCTAAGCGCGCGAGCAGCAATGTTTGTGTGTATGTTTGTTTTCACGTTAAGCGATTCTCATTATACTATCATACTTTTATCGTTTAGTCAATGTGGTGAAATGAAACAAAACAGCCCCGCATGCTGCGGGGCTGTCGGTATTTAATATTTGGTATTAGAAGATCTCAACGCGCACTTGTCCAACTCCGCCGGCCATGCCAATGGCCTGTTTGGTGGCAACCGTAAGATCGGCTACACGATGACCGTACCGAGCCTGATGGAATCCGCCGGTATCCGTAATTGTAACAGTTGCCGATTTACCCGTGGCCAGGCTGGTGACGCGAGCCTTGCGGCCGACCAGATGCTTTTTATCGGCGCCGATGGCCATGGTTAAGGCACCATCATTGAGCGGCTGACCGTTGGCCATGATGCGGGCTGGATTGCAGCCCAGACATCCGGCGCGGCTGTAGTAACTGGCTTCTCCTTGAAGTGTCAGCGGCGCTCCTGCCTGCGGCTGCGGTTTATTAGCTGCTGGCGGCAGGGCAGGAGCATATGCCAGGCGTCGGCGCTCAAGTTGCAAGCCCGGCTTGGTGATAGGTGCATTCGGCGCAATCACGGAAGCAGCCAGCACACCGCTGATGTGATCTTGCACAGAAGTATCATCTGTTTGCGTGGGAGTTACAGCCAGTTCTGTTTCAAATGCCAGGGCACTGTGCGGCCACAGAGAAACCAGCATGAAGATAGCCGCTAAAGCAAAGCTCAAGAGCTGGTGTGGTGTAATGTGAAGAGTATGTGTAAGACTGGTGTTTGTTACAGGATATGTGTGCGCGCCGCTTGCGGCAGTGAAAACCATCTGCGGCGCTGCCATGCTATTCGTGCTCAAAGCACCCATAGATGAGACTTACAAGTGAACCACTTCGCTTGTTTGCGATGAGGTGCGGCTCGTAAAAGATGCACACCCCACTTCATCCCGCTCGCGCGGGGTTCGAGGGGTTATCCTGTTCGCATGTGGCGAAATCTGGATAACAAAAAAGCCTGACAGATTCTGGCTACTGTCAGGCGAAAAACTGATTACATTAGCACAAGTGGTCTATTGTGTCAATAGCTGTTTTGTGGTGCAGTAAAAGAAGGTCATGAAAGGGCCTAAAAGGGTGATTTAAGCCCTGCTGATCAGGGGAAAGACAGGTATGCTCCTGCGCAAGCCATGTGCTGGTAAAGAGCCGACCGGAGCAGTACGCGTTCAATGTAAGCTGGGGCCGGACTTATACATGGCATCGATTTTAGCTGCCATGATGAAGTCGTTATCGTGGAGGCCGTCGATTTTGTGCGTCCACAGTTCAATCACGAGTTTGCTGTAGTGGATATGAAAATCCGGATGATGCCCTTCTTCCTCGGCCAGCGCGGCCACTTTGTTTAGGAAAGCGATTGTCTCGGTAAATGTTGTAAAAGAAAGCTCCCGGCGGATCTTTTTTCCCTCAATTACCTGCCAAGCCGGATCGATTTGTGCCAGAAAAGGTTTGGTCTGCTCCTGCGTCAGCGGCGGAATCCCGCCTTGGCACGGCACACATTTTTTCGTGGTGAGGTTGTCTGACATAGCTAAATATGTAAGTATTGTATCACTTGCAGCTGTATCTACCTTCCCGTCCCGCGCGAGACCCACCACTCGTCGTTCTTGTTTGAAAACCACCAGTGATCCGAATTTATTTTCACAATACGCTTAGCCAGTTTTTTCGCTGAAGCGGTCTTCAGGCGTTTGATGGCTGAAGGGATCCAAGTACCGGCCCGGCTGTTGCCGGTATCGAGCTGTTCTTTCAAAGACAGTATCCATTCGATATTATCGGCGTCCTTGGCAATGAAGGATTCGCGGGACTGTCGTGCTTCATATTCATCCACAATTTTCCGGATGTGTTTTCCGAAAGTAAATGTTGCCGCCAAATCCTTCATCACCTTTTTGTGATTGGCCTTCGCATATTTCTGATGGACGTAATTCAAGTCGCTGGTGCGCGCTTCAGACAGATCATGAAACAGACACATCTGCAGGATCTTGGCCATATCAACTCCGTTCGAGA
>CAYJWL010000050.1:0-970 GCA_964373855.1 uncultured Candidatus Saccharibacteria bacterium | reverse complement strand
TCGGAAGCCTTCTCCTCGTCGCGCACGGGGTCGCCGAGGGCGACCGCGGCTCCCTGTGGGCCGCGGATCTCGAACTAGGTCAACATTATTTTCCATCATGCCGAGAACAAAACCGACATGCATGACCCGATGCACATGCTCGGCCACCGATTGCCGGCCGCTGCCTAAGAAATGAAAACCGCTGCGCGGGGTTTGCGCTAATATGCCCACCTCAAAGAGGAAATCGATGATAACGTCTGCATCCTGCTTCATCTGTTCATGATGCGCTGGTGGACGTGGCGCGCAACTCCTCCGGCGTGAAAATCTTCCTGCCTTTGGAGACAGCGGCAATGAAAAGGGCCGCTCCCAGGAGACCAAGATCTTTGAGCAGCATAACGGCCGAGGCCTGCCTGGTGACCGCAAACCGCAGTCCGGGCGCATCGACGGTTAGGATAAGAATCAGGAGAGCAAAGGCCAGCAAATAACAGACGTCCTTGGTATATTTTTGTGTCAGTAAGCTTAAGAACGCCAGCAGGAATATAACCCCAACTATTCTCACCCAGATTGCCCCGTCCCCGGGGAAATAAGCAGGAACCAGAATTTTCAGCTGCTCGGCGGCCAGAAAGTGCATGAAGGCAAAGACGCCGAAAGGGGCGGCATAGAGTATCCTTCCGATCATCAACATTCCTAAATCCATCCAAGGTTATTATTTCTTAGCTTTTCAGCATGGGCGTGGGAGCGGTTATTTGCCCCGTACAACCTACTATTTAATCAGCTCCGTTGCAAAAACGGCGCTGATGTATATCTGGAGCGGGTAGCGGAAATCGAATCCGCGCTTCGACCTTGGCAAGGTCGTGTTCTGCCACTAAACCATACCCGCCTAAAACTGTGTAGTTATTTGTACGAAAATATCCTATAATCGGCAAGTTCTATTATAGGTAATTAGTGAGAAACGTAACCAAAATAGATCTTTAAGAATAGCTTAAACAGA
>CAYJWL010000049.1:0-4732 GCA_964373855.1 uncultured Candidatus Saccharibacteria bacterium | reverse complement strand
ACATACACACTCTTTCCCACACGACGCTCTCCGATCTCATTACTGGCACTTAACAGCGCAGCGGCCCAAGATCCTCACCGCCAATAATGTGGAAATGCAGGTGTCTGATTTCCTGTCCAGCGTCTTTACCAACATTCGTAATAACTCGATAGCCAGACTCCCCAATTCCCGCTTTGGCCGCAACTTCAGCGGCTTCATGCAGCAACTTGCCGATCAGCGCGTGATCGTCCCCGTGGGCAGACGCTAAGGATTCCAAATGCTGCTTGGGAATACCAATAATATGCACTCGAGCTTTCGGATGAATATCGCGAAAAAACAACGTATCGCCCCCATCAAAAACAACGTCAGCCTTGATGTCTCCGGCCGCGATCCGACAAAACGTGCACGAAGATTGGTTAGCCTCTCCCATCAGCCCATCGCTCATACCTATCTAGTATATTTTTTTCGGCCGTTACTGACAAGCTAAGCAGCACTCATGCGCCCACCAGCTTGAGTCGCTTTTGCAGTTCGGCCACCAGTTTATCGCGATCAACCACTTCCTGCATGCCGCTCTCCATATTGCGTAAAATGACGGTTTTGTCTAATACTTCCTTTTGTCCAATGATAACCGCCCAGGCTACCTTGAGACGATCGGCAACTTGAAGTTGTTGTTGCATGCCGTCCCGATGAATACTCTCAGCAAACGGAATATCCGCTTCAGATAATTCCCGCATCATCTCCAGCGCCACCGCTCTGGCCTGGTCCCCTAGTTGTGCCACAAATACTTGCGGCTGGTCTGTCACCGTTAATTCGATGCCTTCTTCCTTCAGGCGATCAATCACACGCTCAATGCCAACACCAGCTCCCAGCGCTGGAGTATCTCTGCCTCCCAGCTCCTTCACCAGATTATTGTATCGCCCGCCCGATGCGAAACTGTTTTTTTTCGGCTGATCAGGCGCGCTTGGCGGCACAAATTCAAAGACGGTGTGAGTGTAGTAGTCTAGGCCGCGCACAAGGGCCGGCGTCACCTGGAGCGGAACTTTGAGCGTCTCCAGTATGTTTAAAACATATTCAAAATGCTGCTTGGATTCATCGGACAGGTGGTCAAGCAATCGTGGTGCCGTATTGGCAACCATCTGGCATTTTTCTTCCTTGCAATCCAGCACGCGCAATGGGTTTGTGGTCAGTCTTTGTTTGCAATCCCGGCACAGCTTCTGACGATTGCGGCGGTAGTGCTCCTTCAGGAGTCTGATATATTCCTTCCGTTCTTTCGGCACACCTAAACTATTGATGTATACACTGTAATCCTCCAGTCCCAGACGCCGGAACAACAAGTGAAGAATATAAATGACTTGCACATCGGTGATAGCGGCCGCCGACCCAAAAATTTCCAGACCAATCTGGTGGTGTTGCCGGTATCGGCCCGCCTGCGGACGGTCATAACGAAAAAAAGGCCCGATGTAAAAGAGCTTCACCGGCTTGGGCCAGCTGCGCATGCCGTGTTCAATATATGAGCGCACAACCGGGGCTGTCCCTTCAGGCCGCAGCGCATAATGCGACCCCTGCCCCCGGGATTTTAATTCAAACAGTTCTTTCTGAATAATATCGGTGGCTTCACCCAAGCCGCGGGTAAACAAAACTGCTTCCTCGAAAGCTGGCGTATCAATATGTTGAAAGTGCCAGCTGCGAAAAAAGGTCTCGGCATGCTCTATGACGTATTCCCAATATGTTTGCTCTTGTGGCAGAATGTCTTGCGTGCCGCGTGGTGTGGACACCGGAAAAACGTTCTCGTCTTTCTTGCGCAGTTTGCTGACAATTTCTTTTTCGCCCAACGCCATATCGTAACACACTATAGCTTCGTAAGATTTTGGGCAAGACTGCCCGCTTACTGGGAAAGATTAACAAAGCCCGGAGTGTCAGGCGCAAAAATGTCGATGCGGTCAAAGGGAAAGGCACGGATCCAGGCACGACCAATAATGAGATCTCTGGCCAGTCCGCCCCAGGATCGGGAGTCTGAACTGGCGGTCCGATTATCTCCCAAGACGAAGTATTCATCCGCCGCCAACTGTTCATCAATTTGCCCGCCAGTGCGCAAGCCGGCTAATAAATACTTTGATTCGTCCAGAATAACTCCTTGAGGGTAGGTGGCATTTCCAATGATGATCTGGCCAGATGCAATTCTGACCCGTTCGCCGGGCAAACCAATAATACGTTTAATAAAAAACTGGGAAGGGCGAAGAGGATAGCGGAACACGATGACCTCTCCCCGCTTCGGCTCACGAAATTGATAAGATAGCTGGTCAATCACCAAGTATTCCCCATCGTCGAACATAGGCTCCATCGATGCCCCGCGCACAAAGAATGGCTGCACTAGGTAATAACGGACCGGAATGATAATGGCCATAGCAATTAAAAATGCCTTGACCAGTTCCCAAAAAAAATGTCCGATTGATCGCCCCCGGGAGGTTGACTCCAGTCTATACTCCTGCATCATATATTTTAGAAAAAGTGCCGCCTTAGCCACGGTCCTGCTGCCAACGCCAACCACAACATATTGCCCAATTGTACGCACACACCACGTTGTCTGCAACCGGTCATTACACCAAGATTAATTCAGAGTATACTCAACGCCATACCGTCCACCATCGTCGGCCAGCAGATCCAACTATGGCGAATATAGAAGCCGCGTGCTATAACCCATTCACTTAAAGATATAACGCAATTGTACAACCGTCTCATCCTCTCATTTACCAGCTCCTATGGATCGATCTTCAAGCCACCAATCACGCGCGGAAAAACGGGTGCTTTGGGAAATCCGTCAGCGCTATCAGCTCAATAAATCACATAAGAAACAGCCCGCCGCCGCGCTTGCCCGTAGCGCCCCCGCCAGCTCACCTCTATCTGCCCGCCAGCGTGCTGGCTCCGGACCTAGACCAAAAACCGGAAGAGGCCGCGCCACGGTCGGCGCCCCTGCCCGTCGCACGCACTTCGGCCGGGCCAGGCGTTTATTTGCTATCATCTTTCTGCTGCTTATCGCTTCCGGGGGCGTGTTCGGCTACAAAATACTGGCGGCCGGCAATAAAATAAGTGTGGCGGAACAATCGTTGCTCGGACAATTAAAAGATCTCCTTTTCAGATCTGGGGAGCGCCTCGCCGGCGAGAGTGAGGGCCGGATCAATTTCCTGTTGATAGCCATTGGCGGAGAAGGGCACTCGGGCCAAGATCTGGCAGATACCATTATTGTGGCTAGCGTCCGCCCCGAACAAGGCGATGTAGCACTCCTATCCATTCCCCGTGATTTGTATGTACAAGTTCCCGGCGAAGAGTACTTCTCAAAAATCAACGCCGTTCATGCCCGTGGTGAATCCAGAGCCAAAGACCGCGGACCCGAGGTCTTGAAAGAAAAGGTTGAAGAAATTACCGGACTGCCTATCCATTATTACGCCCGCATAGATTTCATTGCCTTCAAGCGCATCGTCGATGCCGTTGGGGGTATCAACATCGCCATTGACAAGACCTTTTACGATTATTGGCATAAGATTTCTTTTCCAGCCGGCACCGAAAAGATGAACGGCGAGCGAGCACTCGCGTTCGTGCGCGCGCGGTACATTGAAGGTTCGGAGGGCGGGGATTTCAAACGTAACCAGCGGCAGCAGCAGGTATTGCTAGCCCTAAAAGAAAACGTGTTCTCGGTCAATACTGCTTTCGACTTCCGCGCGGTAAATACTATTCTCAATTCCCTCTCAGAAAACATCCGGACCGACATGCAGTTGTGGGAAATGAAACGGATGTATGAATTGGCCCGCCTCATCCAAACAGCCAAGCTGCGATCCACAATTCTATCCACGGGACCAAACGGTGTGCTGGTGGGAGACACACAAGTACTGGACGGGGCGCCGGCTTCAGTGTTGCGTCCCCGGGCGGGCAACTATTCAGAGATACACGCCTTGGCAGCCAATATTTTTGCGGAGGATGTCAGTACTCCTCTGGCAGCTTCGGGGGAGGTAACCGAACAGGCAGGCCAAGCAACCCCGCCAGCGGAAGAAGAACCAGCTCAAGATGAACCGGCAGCACCGCCAACGGTCGAGATCCGTAACGGCACCAATATTACCGGCTTGGCCAAACAAACGTCTGATGCTCTAACAACGAAAGGGTATACGATTACGAAAGTTGGTAATGCGGTGAACCGCTCAACGGATAAAACCATCGTCTATGCTCTTACCGGTGAAGCCATTGAAGGGGCAAAAACGTTGGGCGAAGCACTTCATGCCGGCACTGATTCTGGCCTGCCGGCAGGGGAACCGGCTAGCGATGCACTTGTGTTGGTGATTCTCGGTGCGGATGCCCAGCCGCAAGACTAGCAGCCAATACCAATCCCACGTAATTACTTCCACAACCGCGGCTCCTGCCCCGCTCCTGCACCCCCGTCCGACGGCTTCGGCTTACCGCCTCCTTCTCGCTCGACGGGGGACCCTTAAGGAGCGTCACCCGCGGCTGCCAAGACTGTCACACTTTAGACTCTACCAGTATAGCGTCAGAGAGTTTTCTTTAGGTAAGCGGTAATCGCCGCCGTAATCTCCGGAAATTTTTCCGTGATGATTGCTTCCTCGGCCGCGGAAAAATGCTTTAGAACGTATTCTTCTACTGGTTGATCATCAGTTGGTCGGCCAATGCCAACTCGCAACCGCGCCATTGCTTGCGTGCCAAGCGCCTGATGAATTGAACGGACTCCTTTGTGTCCCGCTGCACTCCC
>CAYJWL010000048.1:0-4992 GCA_964373855.1 uncultured Candidatus Saccharibacteria bacterium | reverse complement strand
TTATAGGCGGCTCGAACCGGCCGATAGATCTTGTCGCTATAATGGCCGCGGCCCCGGTGCAGGATAACGAAGTGGAGACGGCGCGGCTGCTGGGGGAGAAACTGCTGGCGGAAGGGATGAAGCTGCGGTTTGCCGATCAGGAATATTTGCTGGCGCCGGTCACGGTGCGGCGGCTGATAGAATTTGCAGAGCAAACTGACCCAGCCCAGCCGGGGAATACTGTATTGGGGGTGACATTTAATATGGAAGGATTACGCCAGTATTTGGAAAATACGCTGGCCGGTGAGATCAACCGGGAAGCTGTTAACGCTCGCTTTGAGGTGACCGGGGGAGTCCCGCCCGATGCTGTCCCGTTGCAGCCAACAGCTGCGGATATAGTCAATACCAAAACGCGTGTGACGCAATTTGCTCTGCCGCAACAGGGTCGCGCCCTCATGATTGAAGAGACCGAGCAGCGCATTACAGCAGCCTTGGCGGGCGGACAGATAGCCGCCCGGCTGGCAGTTTCAACCACCGATCCGATTATTTCTGATGTCGATGATATTGAGCTTTTAGGCTTAACATCGCTGCTGGCCAAAGGTGAGTCAGATTTTGCCGGCTCCCCGCGCAACCGCATCCACAATATTCGGGTAGGAGCATTAAAGTATCATGGCGTGCTCATTCCTGCCGGTGAAGAGTTTTCATTTAATAAGTTTCTGGGGCCGGTAGACGCTGCCAACGGCTTCTTACCAGAGCTGGTTATCAAGCAAAACGTCACGGTGCCGGAGTTTGGCGGGGGGTTGTGCCAAGTCTCCACCACCGCCTTTCGGGCGGCGGTTAACTCCGGACTTAAAGTGACTGCCCGCCGCAACCATTCCTACGCCGTTTCTTATTATGGAAAACCCGGATTTGACGCCACTATTTACCCTCCGTATACTGATCTTCGTTTCCTCAACAACACGCCCGGCTATATCCTGATCCAAACAAGAGTCGAAGGCACCAAGCTCATATTTGAGTTTTGGGGTACGGATGACGGCCGGGAGGTAATCGTAAGCGGACCGCAACCATATAATCGCCAGCCGGATGGGGCTGTTAAGGCCACACTGTCCCAAACAGTAACGCGCAATGGTGAGGTTATAGTTGAGGACACTTTTTATAGTAATTATAAATCTCCGAAGCTGTTTCCGAAGGTAGTATCTGCCGACAGCCCTTCGACTCCGAGCTCAGGGTCGAGGAGCGAGATACTGACAACGCCTTCGCCAACTCCTTCGGTTGTTCCCGATAATGCCAACACCAAGCAGGCAAAGCCAAAGCCCACCCCCGCCCCCGCCAGTACGCCCGCGCCAAACAAAAACGAGGAGGAGTAAGGCGCCGGTGCGCCGCGCTCCCCGGGCCGCTAAGTCAGCCTTACCTATTCGCCGAGAACTTTCCGCGGGCGGTGTGGCGACGCGAAGCGAACGGGGTCAGTGGCTGGTTGCCCTCCTGAAAACGGAGCACAAGCGCGGGCTGGTGTGGGTGCTGCCCAAAGGACATGTCGAGCTTGATCAGCGCGAACGTATCTCGGAAGCAGCCCGGCGCGAGGTAGAAGAGGAAATCGGCTTAAAAGATCTTTCCGTGAAAGATCAGCTCGGTGTTGCCCGCTTTGCCTTTCAGGCGGAGACTGCTCTCGTGCGTAAGACGGTTCATTATTTTCTTATGATGACCGGTCAGAAACAGTTACAGCCGCAGATGGAAGAGGGTTTTCTGGAAGCAGCTTGGTTTCCCATTGATGTCGCCATAGACCTGCTGGAGTACGATACTGATCAGGAGGTAGTGGCCCGGGCCAAAGAAAAATTAACCGGTGAGCGCGCGGCGCGTCCGGGCCGCAAAGGCCGCCGCAGCAAAGTGCGCTTGCACACCTAATTAGTTGTTCCAGGCGCGCTGGATGAGATGGTCAAAAACAGTCGCGGGATGAACGCCGGTCGCTTTGAGCTGATGCTTGAGCGGTGTCATCTCGGAAAAGGCGGGAATAGTGTTAACTTCCAGCACATCGACGATATCATCGCCGGCTATCATATCAACCGTGGCGATGCCCCGGCAGCCGAGCTCCTCAAAGACATCGCGCGCAATTGCTTCCGCTTCAGTCAGTATGGGATCATCGTTCATTTGCAGAGGATGGAAACTTGCCCGGCCCGGACGCCGCTTCGATAGGCTGTCGAAATAAGGAGATTTTTGCGGCTTGATCGCCACCGGCGCCAGGCTGTGCACTTTGCCGTTTTTGTCTTGCACCAGCGTTAACGATAATTCCCGGCCCGGCATGTTTTCCTGCAGAAGCACATCTCCGTTTTGCCTGACTTTATGAATAGCGGCCGCTAACGAATCGAGATCATCAACATATTCAATGCCGTAACTGCCTTCTTCGGCAGCCGGCTTCACAAATAAGGGCGGCACGAATTGTGCCCGCGCCGCCTCGATGATTTCTTCGGCGGGGGTGTTCTGGGCGAAGCGCAGAGTATATGGGGTACTGGCAATCTCGCTAATGGCTTGCTGAAAAAGATGTTTATTTGAGGTCTGCTGGCAGGTGCTCAACGGCGAGCCGGCGGCGGGCACATGCAAAGCTGTTCCCAGGCTCTGGATCGCCCCGTCGTCCCCGCCCTGGCCGCGCAGCACTGTCATGAAAGCATCGACCGGCTGCTGAAACAACCGCGCCAGCGCCTGATCGGGCGGCAGAGGACGGACAGCCTCAACCAGCATGCGCATTGTTTTCTTGACCGGGCCGGTTTTCGGCAGGGAGCCCAGCGGAACCCGCCACTTGCCGTAAGGTGTGACTTGCACAGGCACAACATCGTAGAGTGAACGCGGCAAGTACTGGCAAACCCACATGCCGGTTTCACTGGAAAGATCATGGTTACTGGCTGCACCGCCGTAGAATACAGCTACTCGAGGCCGCTTGCTTTTCATATGCATGTGAAGGACTACGTTAGTACATCTAGGATAGCATGGTTTGGGTAACCGGTAATCGGTAATTGGTAATCTGTAATTTGTAACTGGACAATTCCCCTGGCCACCAGGAAACCCGGCACAGTGCCGGTTGCAATTTATAAGTTACAGATTACACATTGCTATTATTTTCTTGTTTTCCCTGTTGTGTCTTTCAGCCACTGGATAGTCCCACCCAGCTTTTCGATCGTGTCGCGGTCGCCCGGCCTGATGCGTGATTTCCAGTAGGCTTGCTCGTCCTCGTCCGGCTCCTGCTGATGAACGAAGTAGAACAGATATGGCAGCCATTTTGCTTCGAGGGTCTCTTCGCTTATAACCGCCGTTCGAGCGGTCAGGGCTGGTTTTTGCCCGGTTGATTTGGCTTTTTTCATTGCCGCCAGCAGTTGAGCTTTGGTGGCGACTTCACCATTGTAGATATAATCAATCCAGAATTTGTTTTCTGACGAGGTTACATCTTTATCGAAAACGCTGTAGTAAATGTTGTTCATGTCAGCGATGATGGCGCGGATGTGCGGTCGGACCTTTATTAAATTGTGGGCGGTGCTGGGCGCCGGGGTTGGCGCTCTGATGATAGTTGAGCCGCCCGTGAGGCTCTTGAAGGCGGAGAGCGCATAGCCGCGCGGATAACGGCGCAGGAACTCGGGGAAGACTGTCAGGATATATTTTTGCTTGTAACCTAAAGTGGCAAACAGTTGCTGGGAGGTAATGTGGCGCAAGGAGCCGCCCTGCACCAGAAAAATTTTACCGTCGAGGCCAACCGTCCAGCCATCAGGATAGCGCTCAATATTCGGGCCGCGCTCATGACGGGCCAACACCGCATCAATAGCCGGTGCCCGGTGGCTTTCGTCCGGATTGCCGTCGGCCTCGTAAATATAATCGGAAAGATACAGCCGCTTAATCAGCTTGCCGCTAGCATTTTCTTCAATCTTCCAGAAGCGTCCGCCGTGGTAAGGGCCAGTATATACAACCATGCCGCCGGCGTAGGTGCTGGCAGAAGTTATGGCCGGGCCGCTGGGGAATTCTCTAAGGTGAACGGCGGAAGTGGGGTACAGATTTCCTCCGGGAATTTTCAGGGCAGCTCGAACACTGGGGCTGATTTTCCGCTTGCGCAGCTTATCATCAATGAAATATTGCGTTCCGTCCGGATGCTTTAGGATTTTTCCGATGTAAATTTGATTGACGGAAGCTACTTGCGGATAGCGGGCGATATCTTCAGCCGAAATAGTGATAATAATATCGTGCTCAAAGTAGTGATTTTCCCCGAGCCACTTATCGATAACACTTGGAATCACCCAGCTTTTCTTTCCGTCTTTGACATAAAAGACATTTGGGCTGGCGGGTGATTTTATGAGCGTGCCATTCGCCAGAACATTGGGGTTGGTTGTGGAAGGGTATAAGCGTTTGTCTGCTTTAAACGTGCTGGTGGAAGCGATAGCGCCGGCCACTCTCGTTGAGGTGCCGTTCACGGTGCCTTTTTGCAACGACATGGCTGAAACGAGCGCCTGATACGTAGTGTGTTGCTTTTGTGTCACTCTGCCGGCCCAGTATTGCCATTCGCTCGGGACCGGATTTCGCCCAAATGCCTGCCGGAAAGCCTGATTTACCTGATCGAGGAGGGCGGCGTTGGCAGATGGACCGGAAAGAAGCAGCACAAGCGCACCGCTCGCGGCGATTACCCTCAAGGTACGTCCGGTCATTTGTGCATCTTAACATAAAAAACCACCCATGGCAAATGCCACAGGTGGTGCGTATTAGAACCGCACCTAGGCCGCAACCTCACGAAGACAGACTACGCACAAGCCGAGTGCGAACAGAGTAGCCACAATCGTAAATCTCAAGGTCCAGGGCGCCGCCAGCAATGGATCATAGTCTTTTCCCGAACAGATCTAGAATACACCAGCCTCCGCCAGCGCTTCACCGGCACCGAATATCTTCTTCATGACCCAGCCTCCCGAAGAGGTGAATAGAGCAGATCACATTTTCATATGCAGCAAAGAACGCGGGCGCAGGGCCCACATTCTTTTCTGACGCGGA
>CAYJWL010000047.1:0-5027 GCA_964373855.1 uncultured Candidatus Saccharibacteria bacterium | reverse complement strand
ATCGTGCTGTTTTACCTGGTCTGCAGGGCGGTCCGCATAACCATAACATCGCCGGAATTTGCGTTGGTTTGGGCGAAGCGCTGAAGCCGGAATTCAAACGCTACGCCCTGCAGGTTATTACAAATGCCCAATCTCTGGCGGAAGAACTCAAAAAACACAACTTTAATGTTGTATCGGGCGGCGTTGATAAACACTTACTTCTCATTGACCTAACCAATATGCCTTTGCTCGGCAAGAAATTCGCGCGGGCACTTGATTACGCTGGCATTGTAGCCAACGCAAATCCAATACCCCAAGACGTTCGCGGGCCAGCT
Organism: uncultured Candidatus Saccharibacteria bacterium; assembly: GCA_964373855.1. GTDB lineage: Bacteria > Patescibacteriota > Andersenbacteria > UBA10190 > UBA10190 > CAYJWL01. The sequence continues at coordinate 4,713 of CAYJWL010000047.1, read as the reverse complement.
GACCCTTCGGGCTTGCGTGTCGGTACTCCCTGGCTTACCACTCGTGGCATGAAGGAACCCGAAATGAAACAAATCGCTTCATGGATTAACGAGGTAATGCATATTTGTGCGCCGTTCGCCAAGCTTGAATTCAAGGAGTTTGATCAGTGGGCTCAAGGTTCGGGCGACCTTCGCAGGATTGCGGACGATGTCCGGCAACTGTGTGCCCAATTTTTTCCTTAACTGCGCTGAAATGTTAAATTTTCACTGCGGTCCCAGCAACAGCTGAACCAATTGGTCAAGAAAAATCCCCAGAGTCGGATATCCAACTCTGGGGTTCAGGGCAACGAGATGGGAAACGTTACCCTTTGGCCGAAACGCGAGCAATGAACTCAACCGTGCTGTTGCAGGGGGTCGGGTCGGCTGTGCCAGGCGTGGGCTGTAGCAGAAAACACTCAACATCTTTTGAGCGCACATCCCGGCCGTCAACCGTAACCGCGAGAGCATTGAGGTCAAACTTCCACCCCCGCTGGCCGGCCAGGTAGTCCATCAACTCGCGGATGGTAATGGGAACCTCAAACCGCAGGTAGGCTGCCCGGCTGCCTTGTTTGATGACGAGAGTGTGGGACATGGTTGGAGCCACTTCGACGATACGAAACTGCGGGGGATTAGCGTGGCGGGCCCGCAGTGCCCGCCTGGAAAGCATGGTAGTGATCATGGCAATTCCTTTCATGGAGATCTTTCACCGAGACTGTAGGTTACCACAGCACCGCTGGTGCTGTTCACCCACTGTTCAACGACTTGGCTAGCCGCCCCATCATCTTGCAGACAGTACCGCAACAGCATTTGCGACATAATTTGGCCTACCAGAAGATTGGTAGCCAGTAATTGCGGTTGGCCGGCTGCCAGCTCGAGGCAACTTTTTTCCGTCGGCAGTTCATCTTGAGGATCGGCAATCTCGCAATGGTACTTGGTTATTGGTGGCGTGAGGTCACGTCCCTCCTTTCTGTAATGAACAAGAACAGTGCCTTCAGATCCGTCCGAACCTGTCTCTTTATTAATATCACTGTTGCCACCGCATATCAAGAGGCAATTTTGCAGCCTGCAGGCATGATCGCTGACAACCTTGCGGGTGGCGTGATTATCCGGCGATAAGAGCACGGCTGATCCTTCACTGATGTATTTGGCTACATTCTCGGCCGTGACAATTTGGGGCAAAGAATTCAAGGGGCAGGTAGGATAGAGCCGGCCCCAAAGTTCGCATCGCTCTTGAGCTTTAGAACGTCGCTGGCTGAAGTGCTGGCGGGTTTGGTTGGCTTCACTAAACACTTTGCCATCAATCAAGATGATATTGGCAAAGGCGAGGGTGCCTGTCTTCCATGTCAGAAGTAACGGTGGCAGCCATCCCTCGCAAATTCCGCCTAAACCAATACCCACCAGTGACGCACCGGAATGGTGGAATGCCATTGTAATCTCCCTAAAACAGAATTTGATCGGAAGATGCTTGCTAGGGCCGACTTTGGCGAAGATCTGCCAGCCAGCTGGCTGGCACTGGCGGCCAAGGAGGGAACTCAATCACATCGAGCGGGCTGACCGCAAAGCATTCATCGCCATCGGAACAGACACAGTGCAAGCTGGGCAGAGGACCATCCACATCACCGATAATGATATGCACTCCCGGACTTAGTACATCGTCCTTTTTATCCCGGGACGAGTGGTGAGCAGATACGTAACAGTGAGAATGAATGTCGCCAAATCGCAGGGCCTGTGTCGGTGTGGGAGGCGCTTCATACTCAACGTGATCACTGGCTGCCGAGATTATCTTCGGATGGTGAAGTTCATACTCTCCCGTATCTATCAGATAGTAAATCAACAGAATTTCTTCACAGTGGGCAATTGCGTAAGCCTCCTTGAAGAAACTGGCGGCTTTACTGATCAACTCCAAGGGCAGGCGCCCGGCTAATTGCACAGCGCCCTGACCGGGATCTTGAACGGGTAGAAGCTGGCGCAGATCTTTGATTTTGGCCGGGCGCAATGTCCTGAAGAAATTCTCTTCACTCAACAGAAACGCACCGGCTGGTGAGATGACAATCTTTTTGTCACCCACCTTCATCTCTTGATGGCGCCAACTGTCACTATCAGGCGCCAAGAGAATCTTCTCTTGCCATTCTTCGGGTTTTTCGGCTTTGAGCCAGGAAGACATTGACACCTCCTTATCGAGCGCACTTTCTCACTAGCGCGGCGTAATCTTGTACGGTCAATGGATAGGGCTGCCAGCCGATACGGGCTGACATTTCTTCGAAAATATCGGCAGCCGTGTAGCCGGAATCAAGCCAGTTTACCTCCATAGCAAAGTTAGGATTTTCTTCGGTGGCTCGGGTCCAGGCTTCGATTGACCTGACTCTAGGATCCTTAACTTTGCTGCAATTTCTCCCCCACCAGCTGTCTCCTTCATAGTGCTCTGAACTGGCATTGAATCCGGAAAACCAAAACCAGCTGATGAACTCGGCTACCAGATCCAGCAGACATAACTCGCCGCTGCGTTCATTGCTGTATCCCTGCACGCAAATCCAGCAGCGGACTCCGTATGCCTCAACGGAACAATTGTAGAAATGGCAGTCGAACAGCCGGTCACTGGAGGAGTTAAGAGGCTGATTGCGAAAGTAGACGCTGTTGAGATGGCCAATACAACCAGTGGCGTCAATGGTGACGAAGAAATACTGCCAGGGCAGCGACACTCTCACGTCAATGTATTTCGCCTTTGAACCATATGGTGCAGGCGAATCTTTAGCCAGCCATTTCATTGTGCGTGGTCCCGGCAGCAGCTCGCACAGGAATATGTAGGTTCGGCCTTTCTGGTACATACCCCGAAGGTTTAGGCCAACGGGGCAGATACCGAAATCAAACGCCTCACGCATGCCATAACAGTTGGCGATGGCTTGACTAAATGACTTAACACTGGCGGTCGACAGACAATGGGCTTCTCCTTGCGGTCTCGTAAGGAGATTTTGGTAAACTGCGTCCCCTTCTACCACTACCTGATCTAACATCAGAGCACTCCTTTATTTAGGATTGGCTTAAACCAAGGGCAATTCTTCGATTGCCTAAATTGTCAAACAACCTTCGTAAACAGCGCGGTTTCCATCGTAAAGCGAAACTGTCAAATGTCAATCGTCTCACAATTTGCCTTATTTTAACGCTGTGCTATTCTGCTAGTGGCACTTTCGGACGAGGGGGTTCGGCGGGATAAGGTTCTTGTTGTACACCATACCACAACACCTGCTTTCCGCCGGCCCCCTCGATTGCTTTTCCCTCATGTAACTCTCCCACAGAGGGTTTTTTCTTACCACCCAATGTATAACGATATGCGCAGCAGCTCGGGCTCGATATGGATGCCTTTCGCACCGCTCTCGAGGCTAGGGTATACCGGGAAGTAGTCGAAGCTGATCTATCTGACGGCCGGATAATCGGCGTGAGTGCTACGCCAACTCTATTTATCAATGGCAGCCAATATACCGAACAATATTCCGTCTCCGCCCTGCAAGCAGCCGCTGACAGAGCGTCAGCCCAGAACTAGTCCAGCGAACAAATTATCCCAGCCGCAAGATTCTTCGCCGCAGCAGCAACGACGCGACCACGGCGACAGCCAGCACTAAAAGGTAGGCGGTCACAATCGAGGCAAAGCTATACGGGACCCGGCGCAGCGATCCCAGTATCAAGGCGCTCATCCAGGAAACCATCGAGATGGCGCCGCTCATAACCATATAGGGACTTAAAGAAAGAAAATCATCGGATGTTCGAAGCGGCTTGCCCACATGGCGCGTAAAGAATGCCAGGTGGACCGCGTGCAAGACGTATCCATTGGCAATGATAACAGCCACTATCACCATTTTCGCCAGAAATTTTGATGAATTCAAGTACCGATCGAGATCACCAAGGAACAGCAGCGAGCCGGAGATAATTAAAATAATGATGCCGGCCCAGACCATCCGGCTGCCCAGTTTGAGATACCGCAAGTCAGTAGAACCTATTTTCATGTCTTTGATAGCGCTAAAGAACATCAGATCAGAAGCAAACGCTCCGCCCGCGCCGATGACAACGCCCACGAGATGTACGATGGTCAGGAGAGAGTGGACATCAAGAAAACCTAGAAGCATAGCCATGCATAGTATAACACAGGGTTATCCTCGCAGACGGGCGCTCTGCAAGGCCAGTGCCCACCACTCTAAGCTATCGAACAGCGGGCGGATCTTGGCTGGATATGATGCGTCTTTCGGCCGGCCGGCTTCATCAAATGCCTCCCTGATCATAGGGAAATAGACTGCTTCTCGGACTGAAACCATCCCCAGCTCGACAATCACCTGCCGCAATTGCTCAACCGAGCGCGCCCCAGCCGCAATGCCACCGTAGGCTACAAACGCGGCCGGTTTTTTATCCCATTCGGTATAGGCGTAGTCCAAAGCATTTTTTAAGACAGCCGGATACCCGTGATTGTATTCCGGCGTCACAAAAATAAACCCATCGGCCGCGGCCAGTTTTTTCCCCCAACGCACAGCCAGATCTGTTGAAAATTTTCCCTTCAGGTCCCAGACGCCGGCCACCTCGTTGTAAAAAGGCAGCGGCCAGTTGCGCAAGTCGATCAATTCAGTCTGCCAGCCGCTTCTCTCCAGCGCCTGCTTGTACACACACCGCGCAACAACTTCACTGCGCCGCTGGGGACGAGTGCTGCCCATG
>CAYJWL010000046.1:0-5055 GCA_964373855.1 uncultured Candidatus Saccharibacteria bacterium | reverse complement strand
ACCATCGCTGACAATATCGAGGTCTAGTGTCAATACATCCACATGTTCGCCGGACGCGCTTTTAACCGCCACCAGCTGGCCGGTGGGCGCCAACGCAAGCGTGGCGTTTTTCGGCAAAGCTAACGTGCCGGCAAAATCCCGTTCCAGAACGGCGCGCGCGATCGGCTGATCAAGTGTAAGGACCGGCTGCACGTGCCGTTCAAAAACTATTCCGGGCCGGGCAGAGGCATTTTCGATGGCTGATATGGTAGCCTCTTTGTCCAGCGCAACACCCAGCTCCCCCAATGTCCGGGCAGTTTCTGTATCATCCAACCGTAAACGGACCGATCTCGCCAACAATTCTTTTTCATACTGACGCAGCACGCCCGCAAGGTCCGCGCGTGAGATTCCGCCCAGATTCACTGTTCCTAAAAATACTCTTGGTGCAACCCGCTCCGCAAATACTATCGGCGTGCCAAGCAGTCCCCCAGCTACTAATAGTCCACCGCTCACCGCAGCCGTTGCCGCCCAAATCCATCGCATGGTTACTACTATAACGGGCCTAGAAGCGCCCGTCGAAGCCTCTTGGCTTATGCCCTCGCCTTCTGGCGCAGCCCTGTTGCTTCAGCTGCTTTGATCTCAACTGATACTTTCTCACCTACTTTAAGGCTCTTGGGCGTGCCTTCGGCCGGCAAAGTCATTGAAAAAGTGCTGCCCTTGCCTTCGCCGGAGCTCTCGGCCAAGACATCGCCATGATGTTCTTTCACAATTTGTCTGGCTACATACAGACCAAGTCCGGTTCCCTCCGTGTGGACGCGCGCGGCAGCCCCAACCCGCGTAAATTTTGTAAATAATTTTTTAATTTGTTCGGCTGTCATTCCTTTGCCGGTATCGGCAACGGCAAATACAACGTTTGTATCTTTCGGGTAAACAGTTACATCCACCCGCCCCGCCTGGGTATATTTGATTGCATTATCAATCAAATTGAGCATTACATGCGATATGCGCTGCTCATCCACCACAGCTTGTGGCATATCACCGGGGCCGGGATGAAACTCCAGATGCAGATTTTTTTTATTTGCATTCGGCCGCAACTGCTCAACCAGATCAGCCGCAACTTTATTCAGGTCGACCGACTCGAGGTTCAGTTGTATTCTCCCGCTCTCGATGCGCGAGATATCCAGAAGGCTATTGGTGAACTGCAGCAGACGCTCGGCGCTTTTTTCTACCATCTCAAGCACCCGGCGTTGCTTTCCAGTCAATTCTCCGAAATCACCCTCATTGAGCATCGAAACATATCCCCGCATGGCCGTAAGGGGCGTATACAACTGATGGCTGGCAATTGCCAGAAATTCGCTCTTGGCGCTGTCCAGCTCTTTGAGCTGCGTGTTGGCGTGCCGTAACTCGGCCAGTGTACGATCGATTTCAGCGCGCATTTTTTCCCCAACTGCAACAGCCTCCTGATGCAGATAGGCGTTATGCAAAGCAATAGCAATAATTGGCTGCATCATGCGAATAATTTTCATATCCCCGCGAGTATACAGGCGCCCGCCCTTTTTCTGCCCGAGGAGAATAATACTTTTCGTTTCCCGGCCAACAAGCAGTGGAATGGCAATGGCAGAATCAAGCCAGCTCATGGCGGCTCTAATCTTCTTAATTTGAGTGGCCTCTTCATGTTTGTGTCCAGTTGCCTGAACAAGTTTATCAATATGCCGCTGCATGAGAGGCTGTTTAGCGTGCGCCAGAAAACGCGCCAGAACATGCGTATCTGGCACAGTTGCCTGAAAATTCTTCGCGCCACGAGCAGCTATCGGCCTGAACTGTTTCTGTTCCTGATCATGCCATAGCACAATTATTTTTCGTGGCTGGAGCGTGGCTTTAAGAAATTCAAATAAATTGAAAAGCACGTCATCCCAGGAAATAACCGCCGATAACGACTGGCTTAATCTTGATACCTCCAACCACCGTCGAATTGGTCCCATGCCTCCTATTATACAATGCTATTTCGTTTCCGCCGCGCGTCCTTTGTGATTGCCGCTTTCCGCTGCTCTCATCTCGACAGTTGTTTTCTCAGAAAGCTTCAAGCTGCGCGGCGATCCTTCAATCGGCAACTTCACGGAGAAGGTGCTGCCCTTCCCCGCACCGGCGCTGGCAACCTGCACCTTGCCGTGATGTTCCTTCACAATTTGCTTGGCGACATACAAGCCCAAGCCGGCTCCCTCGGTATGGTATCGGGAAGCACCACCGACCCGGGTGAACTTCGTGAAAAGTTTTTCAATTTCTTCTTTCGTCAACCCTTTACCGGTATCGGCCACCGAAAAGACAAGAATTTCCCCGTCTTGTTTGACGGAAACCTCAATTTTACCTTCGTCGGTATATTTAATCGCATTGTCAACAAAATTAAGCATTACCTGTCTGATACGCTGCACGTCTATAACAACATGTGGTAAATGTTTTTCGGCTTTCTGATAGGTAAGAGCAAGATGCTTTTTCTGGGCATTGGGCAGCAGGTCACGCACCAGATCGTTCGCCACTTTACCTAAATCGGCGGATTCAAGATTAAGCTCGAGCTTTCCCCGCTCAATGCGCGAGATGTCGAGCAAGCCTTTAATAAGATCAATCAGGCGAGTGGCGCTGGTGTCGAGAATATCCAAAACGTAATCCTGTTTTTCAGGCACCTTGCCGAAATCGCCTTCTTTCAACATCGAAACATAGCCACGCAAGGCTGTCAGGGGCGTATAGAGCTGGTGGCTTACGATACTCATGACCTCGCTTTTTAGCTTGTCTAAATCCTGCAACTGCTTGTTAGCTGAAGCCAGTTCAGCCGACGTTATCTGCAAATCCTGATAAATTTTTGCCTTGTAGAGAGCGAGGGAGACAAGCCCGACGATGCCGGTGGCTGACTCCTGTTCATACTGGGACATGTTCTCCAGCGATCGGCTGGTGCTAAGGGTTAACAAACCGAGAGTTTGATTGCCAAACCGGAGAGGGTACAACAGGCTGTACTTAATGACACTTTCTTCGTAAGATTCTGGAGCATCCATCAGCGCGTCAACCAGCGGCTTGGGAAATACTTTCTCCAGGCCGGTGACGTATGTAACATTCTCTTCCTGCAGAATCATTACGGAGGGCATGGATGAGCTTAAGGGTAGGCGCAGGTGTTTCAATACAGGCTTCTCAATCACCTCTGTAATCCACGGCGTGACGGAGGACACATCGAGCCACTTCAATATTTTTTGCTTTTCATCGACAACGGCAATAGAAACAAGCTCATAGCCAAGCGCCTCGGCAATGGCCTGCGTGATTTTCTCCGCCATTTCATGCGGCGTCACTGCCGCCAGGGAAATCTCATCGAGTTTGCGCAGCAAGGCCAGGGTCTTATTACGCACTGCCAGTTCTGCATTGCGCTTGTATAACTCCTGATTGATGCGCTCGTGCAGATCATGAGAGGCCTCCGGCCTCCCGCCAGTCCCCGCTCCGCCTTGCCCTCCCGGCCATGAAGTTGCCATATCGTCCTATTATACCGCACTCACGCGGCAAAAGAGCAGAAGATTACTTCAACACCATGGGGATCTCGTCTTCGGGTACTTGGGGGAAAGTAATGGCCGAGCGGCGTCGCGGCAGAACTGCCTGCCGGCAGGCAGGCTTCGCGGGACGATAAGGCCAAATAGTTTTTCATATTGGGCGACGAGTTTTCCCAGAACCTCTTTTGGGTTTCCTTCGATGTTTACTTCATGTTTCGCGATATCACTCCTATTGAAATACCTTCCCCGCCAGCTTTCTCGCCTCTTTCATAAAAAATTCCTGCCACACTTTGGCATCAAGCTCGGCTAACATGCGGGGATAATCTTTCAGCTCTTTTACCTTCACATATTGGGCGCCAAGCTGAACGGGGTCAATCTGGTTGTCAAATTTCATTTGGGCATGATCAATCAGGGAATCGATTGTCAGGGCTGAATCGTGCTGTAAGATCAAGTAAAGATCAATAAAATCGCGAGGGCGCGGATTTTGGTAAATCGTAAATATCTTATTGGTAGCGATATCAATCAGACTGTCTATAAAAAGCTCACCGATTTTCTGTTTCTGCTCTATGCGAGTAAAAGGAAAATAGGTGAATTCTGTCTTCATTACATCAGTATCGGTATGAAGAAAGAATAAATTCCGATTAAAACTCTGCTGATATTCTACTTTCTTGATGCCGGCGGCAGTTTGGATTTTCTTTAACATAACCGAGATGCTTTGCGGGTCAAATTCCTGTTCGGAGAAGAAATCCAAATCTTCAGATAACCGATGATGAAGATAAAACTCGGCCAGCGCCGTGCCACCAGTTAGGTAGAAGTGAGTACAGATTGACTTCTCTACGGAGAGAAGTTCGAGCAGTTTTTTTTGATTCTCCGAGAGAATTGAGGATTGATTCATCCTGTAGTGAAATTTCAGTTTGTTAAATCTTTTCGACTTTTTTATAAAAAAATTCTTTCAACCTCCTATTTAACAATCTACCACCTTGTGTTGTTTTCAGGTATCCCTCCCGGCGGCGAGCATCGTCTTGGTCAAGACACGCTTCATAATAAATAATTGCCCATGGTCGGTACCGCTTTGTCGAAAGATTTAACCCCTGATTATGTTCTATTAGTCTCTTTTTGCGGTCATCAGTATAACCAATATATATTTCCTTATATTCTTACTTTGTAAAACATACGTATAGAACATAATCTAACTGAAATTCTACTACGGGATTCATACAAAAAGAGACAAAAATTTCCTTTTCAAAGGATCAATATGCAGTACATCCCAATACTTGCGTAATTCATCAAGATCAATTTTTTCGTTGTCCAGTCCAAAATTAATAAGCTGTTCCAGACGCCAAGCGGAGAATTTGGCTGTATCTTTTTGCAGCTCCGAGGTATCAGTAGACCAGTTTTTCATGGTCTGATTATACCACAAAAACTAGATAATTACAAAAACTCGATTACCGACTTCAAGTTTCAATCTACTTCACCACCGCCGGAATATCTCCTGCCTTCTAGTTTATTCCCACTTTCTGCTTGATGACAGCAATGTCAGCGTCGTGGCGCT
>CAYJWL010000045.1:0-5081 GCA_964373855.1 uncultured Candidatus Saccharibacteria bacterium | reverse complement strand
AAAACGGAGCATTGTGGCGGCAAAAATAATTATGGCCTTGTGAGGGCCATATACGGACAATCTGGCAGCGGATTTTACAGGCTTTGCCGTCCTACTTGGTCAGAAGGAGTATGAGTAACGTCAGCGTAACTCCAATAGCCGCTCCGGCCACTGTTTCCCGGGCATTGTGTCCTAACCGGGGCTCAAGCTCCGGAAAACCGGTGCGCTGGTGGGCGGGGAGCTGCTTGATGAGTCTCAATATCGCCTGTCCCTGCCGACCGATGAAGATGCGCATGCGCAGGGCGTCATCCAAAATGAATATTGCCATGGCTGAAGCGATAGCAAACGTCGCACTGACTATGCCGTCGATTGTACCAACCACAGTTACAAGCGAGAAGACAAAAGCAGTATGCGCGCTGGGCATGCCGCCGTACCGCGGCATGCTCACGCCTCTAATTTTTGTATCTGCCAGCCACCGCTGGTTAAAGAAGCCTTTCAAAAATTGGGCAATCAGACCGACGAGGATCGGAATGAGAAAAGGAGGCAAGGTCATAAATTCAGGGTAAAGCGTTAACAGACAAACGTACAATCGGGGCGCCTCGCTGCGCGTTACGATTTACGTTTGGCCTCTCGCCAGCGGCGGATGTCTTCATGATTGCCCGAAAGCAACACGTCAGGCACTGGCCAGCCTTTATAATTGACTGGTTTGGTATAGTGCGGATACTCAACAGAGTTTGTAGTTTGTAGTTGGTAGTTGGTAGTAAAAGATTCTTCAGCCAGGGACTTGGGGTTGCCCAGTACACCCGGCAGCAAGCGAGCCACAGCCTCGGTGACGATTAAGGCAGCCAGCTCGCCGCCGGCTAACACATAGGGTCCAACAGAAATTTCCTCATCGGCCAAATGATCAGCCACGCGCTGATCGATCCCTTCATACCGCCCGCAGATTAGAATGAGCTGGTCAAGCTTGGCATACTCCTTGGCTAGTGCCTGGGTAAACTGTTTCCCCCGGGCCGATAAAACCAATATCTTCTTTTTTTCTATTTTCTGATTTCTGGTTTCTGAGGCGAGCGCAGCGAGCGTATTGTCGATCGGCTCGATCTTCATAACCATGCCGGCGCCGCCGCCATATGGTGTATCGTCCACCGTCCGGTGTTTGTCTAACGCGTAGTCTCGGATGCTCCAAGCGTGGACGCTGATGAGGTTGTTTTGCCGGGCTCGTCCCAAAATACTGGCGTTAGCATACAGATCAATGATCTCGGGAAAGAGAGCCAGAAAATCAAATCTCATATCATTGAGGTTAGTCCAATCTTGGTAGACCGCCAAAACCAGCGACTTGGTTGAAGTCGCTCAATCGGTACACCGGCTGTTAGACTACTCCGTCTCCTGGAAGCCGGGCGGTTTAAATTGCGGGGTATGTTGCTCCTGGTCATCGTCCGGATCGCAGCTGGCCGGGTTGTTAATATCCGTCAAGCAGCCGGGATCCTCGCAATCTACTTTGCCATCAGCATCATTATCAATCGTGTCCGAACATTGCTTGATGCCAACTTCCCACGGCAAGCCGCACTCCTGCGGCCAGGCTACTGACTCCATGTGGTTGTAAGGCGAGGTGAAGTTTTTCCTGCTGATCACCCGTGTGCTGGTAACATCATAAAGGTACAGGCTAACCGAGTGGCCGCTATCAGGGATTCCGCCGAGCAGCAGATTGTCACGACCGGGAACAGTCTCTAATGCTTTGGTTCCCCCGGGAAGATTATTAGCCAGTTGAGATAAGGTTTTAGCGGCGGGATCGAACACCCACAGCGCGTCGTTAGCCGATCCGTAAAGCAGCGAGCCGCTCCCGTTCCAGGCGAGGCCCTCTATATCTAGATCAGATGCTCGTATAAGGCTGGTCTCTCCCGTGCTGGTATTGATTGTCACCACGCCTTTGTCTTCCGCCCAGCCCCAAAGTGTGGCATCCGAAGGTCGGAAGGAAAGAGCTTGCACGCCTCGGCCGCCGGTCGTACCGACAGCGGTTGTCGCGCCCGAGGATCGGTCAACCTTGTAGAGGGTGGTGTTATTACTGCCGCTGGCGGCGGCATACATCAAGCCGGAAGTGGGATGAATATCCAGTCCCGTTAGATCTTTCGGCGTGCCGCGCTCTGCGCCAAGGCCAGTGGCTGCCCCGGCAGCAATGTCTATCGTAAAGAATTTAGAATCGGGACCGCTCTGCGGTGAACCCTGAACCGCATAGGCCAGACACGAATCTCCCGGCGGACTGACGGTTGGCGTTGGACTGGCCGAGGGCGAGGGAGCTAAAAATGTGAGCCAGGTGAAATCATTGATAATCCCATAGCTCCAACCCGTGTGGTAGGTGGCAAAGGCATCGGCTTGTGTCCAGATAGTAGTCGTGCTTCCCGGCGCATGCGTAGCCAGATCAAGCAGCGTTTTGAAAGTAAAGGAACGCCAGCCGCTGGGATCAAAGGTTCGCTCCTCTTTGCGGCGAGCCTGTTCCAGCCAGTCGTATGGCGTCTCTTGCGTCCCAGTGGGTGTAAACGACGAGCCGCTCTGTTGGGCAGCGGTTTTGAAGGTAACATGGCCGCCGCTGGGCAGCGAGGAAACAATGATGCTGCCTTCATTAAAGGAATTCTCGCACGCTACCCATTCGAGCTTAGCCTCATAGGGTATCTGGCCCGGGGAGACGGTGCTGTTATGGGCAGGCTTGTTCACGAACAGGTTAAGTTGGGGCGCACCCCACCCCCCATGCCACCAGTAGTGCCGGAATTGGATGCCGGAAGCATTAGCGGGGAAATGCTGCAGTATGACGGCGGCGGCACCGAGAATGAGGAGGACAAAAATCGCTGGAGTGCTGGGCGGGAGTTTGCCGGCCCTTATGATGAATATAAGCACAATAGCAACCGCCACGGCTAGGATGGCGAGCACAATGCCGGCTATCTGGCGCCCTCTTAGACGCGATTCTGTATCCTCCGGCGGTTGAGCCGCTGCTAGATCCTGGTCAAGTATATCGGGGAGAGAGATTTCATATTGATCGAGCACCGTCCCATCGGTGGTTGTCAGGGTAATCCTTAACCCGGGGGTTTGTGATACATCACGGTTCAGTTCGATGCTGGCAGTGCCAGTAACGGCGCTCCCGTTCAGGCGAACATCTTCTTCGGTTTGGCCGGCCACCTCCTGGCCGCTCAAGATCGCAACCTGAATTTTCCCCGGCAGGTCGGTTTCGCGGTCGGCCGGTCCGACAACCGTAAATTGCACGACTGCGGCATCGCCCTTGTTCCTTGCCAGCTTCTCTATTTCAGCGCTGACAATTGAAGCGGAAACACCGCGGACGACATAGCGAAATTCAGCCAGTGATGATACCTGCTTCAACTGATCGTTCTGGAGACTGAAGATAGCGGCGTAAGCTCCGGGGGTATCGCCGGCAGTGGTCGGGAGGGATAGGCGCTGGGTCGCTCCTGCCGCTAAAGAGACTTGCTCACCGCTGGTTATGGCGGCATCGCTGGCACTGGTTAAAATTCTTTTTATTGAAAGAGTTGGTGTGACATTCAATCCGGCCGTACCCACATTCTTAGCTGTCACTTGAAAAGCCAATGTCTGTTTGGCATCAACGTTCACTCCTTGGAGTGGTCCCCAGAGGTTCTGTATCTGCCCTGTCTCGTAGTTAATACTGGCCGTTTCAACTGCTATTGCTTCCAGCTCCGCGAAGGCAACCGGCTCGGCACCGGCTGGGAGATTGATGGCAACTGTGTCCCAGCCCATTTCCCGGTCATTCGATGTTCTTAATTGCACGCGGAGCCGGAAGTCGCCGGCCGGTAGAGGCGGGGGTTGGTACGTAAAGGATATCTGTTTGGATTGCTGGGCGGCTAAGGAAAAAGAATCAGGTTGGCGCTGTCGGTGATACGTAAGCGCAGTGTCGGTGGTTAATACTCCGGGCTGAATTAATGCCTCCGGTCCGAGCACGGCGATATCGTAACCAATCCCGCCGACATAGGTATCGTCACGGTTGATGATGGTAAATGTCCCTGTCACCTCGCCGCTGGCGCTGACGGAGGCTTGTAGGTTTTCAGCATAGATGAGGGGTACCAACGTGGCGGCCTGTGGTCCGCTTGATGATTGCAATTCGTTGGCTGGCGGAACGGCGATGCCTGCCCGCTTGAGGTATTGCTGCAGCGCGGCCGGAATGGGGTCAGCGTCTTGCGCCAAAACCGACGGTACACCGCCAAGACTGGCCACAAGTACAAATCCGCTGGCAGTGATAATAAGGCGAAGGAGTCGGCTGTCCATAAGAATCTATTATACCACTGCTGGGCGGCGGCCGTAAACTGCCTGATGTGCATAAAAACAACTCTGCTCGCGCACGCGAGCAGAGTTGTTTTTAAATAGATGGTGAACTTATATATCGAGGTCGTCGATAGCTTCTTCGACCGATTGCTTTGGTTGTTCGCCTTCGGCGCCGGCTTTTACTTCGGCAGCAGGCTCTTTTTCTTCAGCGGACCTGCGATCAGCCCGGCCGCCGGCTGGTTCATTGATCTTAAGATTTACTCTGGCGTTATTACGTGCGCCGATGACTCGTAAAAGAGTACGGATTGATTTTGCAGTTGCTCCCTGGCGGCCAATAATTTGACCCATGTCTTCAGGGTTAACAGTCAGGGTAATCAATACACCCATTTCATCTATGTCCCGCTCCAGCTTGACATCATCTGGATGGTCGACGATAGATTTCACGACATATTCGACAAATTCCACGTCGTGAGATTTGCGATCGTTTTCCATAGAAACGTAGCATTTCAGCTTTACGGATTAACAGAGCGTACCTGCGGGCATAAGTAGCCCGTCAGGCGCGTTGAGCCGATGCTTTGTTGAATGAACGGAAACTTCTTCTCGTTCTTGAAATTGAGCTTCGGATAGATCTAATCTAGCACGGAATATCGCGCCGGTCAATTAGATTGCTTTAATGAAAGGTGCTCCAGTGTCACTGCTGCAATTCGCCTAGCCTGCTTGTGGCTTAGTCCGCCCCAGGTTTGACCGCTTTGGCTGGTGGGCTATCAGCTTTCGTCGCTGCTTGGGCATCTCGGAATAAGTTTTCTCTTCTAGGCGGAATGCGTTCC
>CAYJWL010000044.1:0-5259 GCA_964373855.1 uncultured Candidatus Saccharibacteria bacterium | reverse complement strand
CGATATGAGCCTGTTTGGGCCGCGCCCGCACCTGCCCGAAGAGGTAAAAAAGTATGACAAGCACCACCGGAAACTATTTACCATCAAACCGGGTATGTCCGGCATGGCTCAAGTGGCGGGGAATGCTGGGTTGCCTTTTGACGAGGAAGCAAAACTTGATATTGCCTACATCGAGAACTGGTCTCTGTGGCTTGATCTTGTTCTCTTGATTAAAACCATCAGGGTTTTGTTTTCCGATAAGAACGCGGTATAAAACGCCAAGGGCAAAAGTCAAATCTCAATACTACAACTCAAAACTAAAAAGTGTATGTTTTGGGTTTAAAGTTTAAATTTTGACTTTTGAAATTGCAGTTTAGACTTTATTAGATGCGTGTTGCTTTGGTTCATGACTATTTAACCCAATTCGGCGGCGCGGAGCGTGTGCTTACCGCGCTTATGGGTCTTTTCCCGCATGCGCCAGTTTTTACCCTCGTGCATAATGCTGGTCAGCTCCAGATGCCGATAAATGCCCGGCGCTTGCGCACTTCTTTTTTGCAACGCCTGCCCGGGGCGAGACGGTCCCATCGCTATTTTCCTTTGGCGCTCATGCCATTGGCCGTCGAACACATTGATCTCCGGGCGTTCGATGTGGTGATTTCAGCCTCGCACAGTTTTGGCAAAGGGGTGATTACCGGACCAGACACCGTCCATATTTCCTATTGCTTTACGCCCACCCGCTATGCCTGGGATAATAGCCACAGGTATATTCGCGAGTTTACCCGCAGCAAGACACTGCGCAGTTTTGTGCCGGCGGCGCTCGGCTACATCCGCTTGTGGGATTATTATGCCGCCCAGCGTGTTGATACATTCGTTACACTCTCGCAGCATGTGGCCAAGCGGATCAAGAAGTATTATGGGCGATCGGCGCAGGTTATTTTCCCACCGGTAGACGTTACGCGCTTTCAGCCGACGGGGGATGACGATGGATATTATCTGGTTGTGGCTCGACTTCTGCCCTACAAGCGCGTTGATTTAGCTATCGAGGCGTGCGAGAAATTAGGTCTGCCGCTCAAAGTGGCTGGTATCGGTCCGGAAATGAATGATCTAAAACGACGCGCTGGCTCCCGTACGGAGTTTTTAGGCTTTGTGCCGGATGACGATTTGCCGCGACTTTACGCTGGTGCCAGAGCGTTGCTGTTTCCCCAGGAAGAGGATTTTGGCATCACGGCTGTTGAGGCAGCCGCTTGCGGCAAGCCCACCATTGCGTTCAACAAAGGGGGCGCTCGTGAGACAATTATTGCAGGGAAGACTGGCATCTTTTTTACGGAGCAGACCGCGGCCAGTCTCATTGCCGCCATCAAAGAGTCTGTCAATAGGAGCTGGGACAGCAAGAGTATTCGCGAACACGCTGAACAGTTTGATCAACCGCGATTCTTGCGGTCGATGGGAGAACTGGTGCAAAATGAGTGGCGCGCATTGCAAAGTAAAATACCCTAATTCGTAGCTAAGCAGCATGAACAATTTTAAGGAATACTGGCAAGTAATGAGGCAGGCACTACCCATTCTGGTGGTTATCAGCTTGGCGGCAGCCGTCCTAGCGTATGCGGTGGCCGCCAATATGGCACCGCAGTATCGGGCGCATTACTCCTATCTTATCTCTTTGGCCAGTCGGGAGGAGAGGGCTGATTATCGCTTTGACGGATATTATGCCATTCAGGCAACTGATCTTTTTGCCGCCACCCTCGCGGGGTGGATCCGTTCTCCCGAGACAATAGTGGCTGCCTTTAACCGTAGCGATCTGGCCGTGCCGACGCAAAATCCCCGGGATCTTACCAGGATTGTGAAATCAGAAAAAACAGCCCCGCAGCTGGTTCAGGTGACTATTACCGGTACGACTCCACAAGAGGTGGAGGCTTTGACTGGGGCGCTTAAGCAGGTTATGGAAGATAATGTCAGACAGTACCATGAGCAGGGAACGCCAGCACTGGAATTCCGCGTCATGGCCACTAAACCTTGGGCGAGTGTTAGCCGTGTGGCTGTGCCAGTTATAACAGCCGCGACATTTGTTTTGGTTTTTTTTATCGCGCTAAATGTTTTGCTGTTAATCGAAAGTGTTAAGCGAGGGTAAAGAAGTGTAATCGTCATGCGTATTGCCATTGATATCCGCTCGCTCATGGAGGGCAGGCATAGTGGCGTAGAAGAATATACCATCCAGATTATCCGGCATATGGTCCGGGTGGCTCCGCGGCATAACTATCACGTCTTTTATAACTCTGTCCGCCCGGTGACATTGCCAGAGTTGCCGTCCGGGGTACAAATCCATGCCTTTCGCTATCCCAATAAAATATTCAATGTGACCCAGTGGCTCCTGGGCTGGCCGCACTGGGATGCCCTGGTGCCGGCTGACGTCTTCTTTGTGCCCAACCCGCGGCTTGTCCCGCTTTCGGCCGAGGCGCCCTATGTCGCGGTCGCGCACGATCTGTCATTTGCCCGCTTTCCTGAATTTCTTGATCAGCGGCGCCGCCTGTGGCACCGGATGATGCGGCCAAAGCTGCTGATGCGCCATGCTGATCACATCATTGCTGTCTCTGAATATACTAAACAGGACTTGATGGCTCTCTACGGCATTGCCCCTGAGAAGATCAGCGTTATTTCTTCAGGGATAACGCCACATCTGGGACCGCCGCGCCCGGCACAGCTGCAGAAGATACGGCGAAAATACAAACTGCCGGCCAGCTACATTCTTTATTTCGGCCGGCTTGAACCGAGGAAAAATATTAGAAGCATTCTGCGGGCGTTCTCGGCCATGGCGCAGGTGCTGCCTCATCATGTAGTGATTGCCGGCGAGAGCGGCTGGCGGCAACATCAAATTTACAGGGCCATTGAGAATACAGGCACAAAGAATAGAATTCACCTTTTGGGATTTGTGCCCGAAGAAGACAAGGCGGCCCTCTACGCAGGGGCGGATTTGTTTGTCTATCCCAGTTTCTATGAAGGGTTTGGGTTTCCCCCGCTTGAATCGCTCGTCTGCGGTACGCCAGTTGTGACTTCGTTTAACTCGGCCTTGCCGCAGATCGTCGGGACGTGGACGACATTAATAGATCCTTATGATCCGGCGCAACTGGGAATTGTGATGAAGGAACTGCTGGCCGAGCCAGCGCGTGTACCGGAAGAAATCAGGCGGAACGTGCGCGATCGGTATTCATGGGACCGGGCGGCACAAGAAACCATGCGCGTGATAGAGGCTGTGGCCTAGATGCCTTGCCCCGTTCCAGAGCTGGGATGGATCTGGCCTGGGCTTGATTCTTGCCGCTTGATTGATAATTCTGAATGTATGTCCGGTAACAACTGTCTAGACGGGTATCATTTTGTGACCTCGTATATTTTTGGAATGCCCCGGCGTCCAGCGCCTCGCTTAGGGATGAAGTGTTACCAGCATGCGTATTGCGATTGATGCCAGAGCCTACGAATGGACGGGAATCGGCCGGTACATTCGTCATCTGTTGGCGCAGCTGGCTCTCTTTAAGACCCCGCATACGTTTGTGGTACTGCTGCCGCGGGGGCGAGAGCAGAATTTTCTTAAGGAATTGCCGCTAGCATCCAATCGCTTCGAATGTATTTCAGTTGAGCCGACTTATTACTCATGGGGCGAGCAAGTGACATACTTAGCCGAACTTAATGCAGTCAAAGCTGACTTGTTCCACTTTACTCATTTTAATATGCCGCTGTTGTTTAGACGGCCGTATGTGGTCACGATTCACGACATTACCCGGTTTATCTTTCCCGGGCAAAAACGGCAGCGACTCATCCAACAAATTTTTTATGAATTACTTTTTTCCCGGGCGGTTTCCCGAGCGGTAGCTGTAGTCTGTGTGACCAAGGCGACTAAGGAAGAGCTGCTCAAATTGCCGATCAGCGCTGACAAGATAGCGGTAATTCACGAAGGCATTGGTGAACAATTCAAGCCGCGTCGGCCAAGTGCTTCCCGCCAAAAAGTGCGGATGCTGCTTGGTACGTCTGATCCGTATGTGCTGTATGTGGGCGTTTGGATGAGTCATAAGAATCTCCGGCGGCTCATGGCAGCCTTCCGCATCGTGCGCCAGCATTATCCGACTCTAAAGCTTGTGATTACCGGTCAGCCGGTTCCGGGATATATCAATGTCATTGGTTATGGCATGGAGTTAGAGATCGCGCAGGATGTGATTCTCCCGGGTTTTGTGCCCCATAAGCTGTTGCCGGCGTTGTATGCCGAAGCGGTCTGTTTCGCATTTCCGAGCCTCTATGAGGGGTTTGGTCTGCCGCCGCTGGAAGCGGCCGCCTGCGGCACAGCGATCGTGACCTCGAATGTTTCCAGCTTGCCTGAAGTGATGGACGGAGCCGCCGAATATGTCAATCCAGAGTATGTACCCGGCATCGCCGCCGCGATTGAACGTATTCTGCGAGACCAGAGGCGACGGGAGGAATTAGCAGCATTGGGAATGGCGCGCGCGGCTGATTTTACGTGGGAAAAATGTGCCGGGCAGACTCTGCGTCTGTATGAGAGTATCACTGTTTAGCCAATTCCGGAGACAGGTAAGAAAATTTCATGGACGAGGTGCCATAATAACTTGTACACTGAAGACATGTTTGATGTCCTTCCCCCGCAGGGCCGTATGCCTGATGGGGATGTGTTGAATACAGAATCAATTCGTAAGCAGCGTCGGGCTAGGCCCCTTCGGCCGGCGGTGGCGTCGGCGCGACCGCGGCGCATGATTACAGCTGCGCCTCGTACCATACAAGTTGCCTGGAAACTTCCGGCGCGCCTGCGAAAACCGATTCGCGAGCAGCTGGCGAAGGAGCACAAGCTTCGCGCCAGGCGCAACGCGATCATTTCTTTTGATCGCCGGCCCATCCACACACATGCTCTGCTCGTGGGCAATCGGGAGGGGACTCCCGATCATGGCGGGATTACTCTGCCCCGCCGCCGGATTTTTAATAGAGGAGCCGAACATCACACGGGCGATACCTATAAGCATTCGCGTCCGCAATTACAAGTGGCTGCTCCTCCCTATGTCGGCCGGATAGTCCAAAACGCCCCCGTCGCAGTGCGCCGGATGCGGTCGGCGCCCCCCGTTCGCCAGCAGCTGCCCCCATCAAGGCATCTGCCGGCCGCCGCCCGGCCGCGGTTTGATTTGGCGCGGCGCCCGCAGGCACAGCGCCGGCAGCTAGCTAGCACGTATCTGGCCGGCGAGCGTGACCCGGGCTATCCCTGGCCGGAGAAGTTAATTGCGGAAAGTTCGA
>CAYJWL010000043.1:1594-5324 GCA_964373855.1 uncultured Candidatus Saccharibacteria bacterium | reverse complement strand
GCTGGGCTTTGCGACCCTGGAAAATTCAATATATTTTCTGGGATTATTCCAGCAAGGAAATTATGACACACTTGTCTTTGTATTTTTCCTGCGCTTTGCCATCTCAACCCTGGCCCATATAAGTTTTGCGGGCCTGATGGGAACGCTGTTAGTGCGGGGTATGTTCGATATATATAATAGCCGACGATTCTATCTGGCCGCCTTTTTCCTGCCGTGGTTTCTCCATGGACTCTATGATTTGCTGCTGGGTATTAACTTTGGTGTATACGCCGTTATAATTCTTTTGCCCCCACTGCTGGTGTTCTTTTCCTGGACTCGCCGCCGCGACTTTTTCATTGTCCATCGCCAGGACGGCACGCTGCTCGCTGTCAATCCCAAAGCGCCGCGAACGCATCAACTCCAGGCTGTTGAGAAACTCATGAAAACTATGGATAGTCCCTGGAATCAACAGGCGCCGTGGCTTAGTCAAAGCAAATCGTATTATAAAATCCTGAAAGGTCTCACTGATGATACGGCCTAGAGTAATACTATTGGTGATTGCAGGAGCTATTGTTCTGATGGCATTGGCCATCGGCGCCGGCAACATTGAGATCCGGCGGGTGCGGTCTGGAAATGATATTGTCGTCGTATTATCTGAACCGGTGGTTCCCGGGGTGGGCACGGTCGTCCGCTGGGAGGCGCTTGCCGGCTTACCGAATCAGCCAGTTGAGTTTAGAATCCGCGACACCGTTGCCGAACAATCTTTTGGGCAGGCGCGGCTTCGCGACGGGAAGGCGACGGTCTTTTTCCCATGTACTATCGCCAGCGGCTCGGCCAATTTGTTGATGGTAAGCGTCTCTACCGGCGCCCTGTTGCATCAAACCCCGGTTGATCTGCTCCCGCCCGGGCCAGATTGCCTTCGGAAGTAGGAAATTGTTTTCCGAAGACCTTCATCCAGCGGTACGGCCGGCTGCCACCGTAACAGCTTTTTCGCCAGGGTGATGTCGGGCTGCCGCTGTCTGGGATCATCGGCTGGCAGGGGCTTGGTGGCTAAGCGCGACGAAGAGCCTGTCATGCGCACGACTTTCCCCGCTAAATCGCTGACCGTAATCTCCTCTGGATTGCCTAAATTGACAGGGCCTATGACTTCATCCTGATCCATCAAAAGGATGAGGCCGGCAACCAGATCATCAACGTAGCAAAATGAGCGGGTTTGATTTCCCTGGCCGTAGATTGTCAAGTCCTGATTAGCCAGTGCCTGCACGATAAAGTTGCTAATGACGCGGCCGTCATCGGGCTGCATATGCGGGCCGTAAGTGTTAAAAATGCGGGCGATGCGGATATCAACGCCATGGTGGCGATGGTAATCCATGCACAGCGTCTCGGCGATGCGTTTGCCCTCGTCATAACAGGCGCGCGGCCCCAGGGGATTAACATGGCCGACATACGTTTCTGGTTGAGGATGGACTTCCGGATCTCCATATACCTCTGATGTTGAAGCTTGGAGTATGCGGGCGCGCGATTTCTTGGCGATGCCCAGCATATTGATGACACCGAGCGTGGAAGTTTTGACAGTTTTGATTGGGTTCACCTGGTAATGCAATGGCGAGGCGGGGCAAGCCAGGTTGTATATTTGGTCGAAGTCATTGAGCTGGATCGGCAGTGTGATATCGTGCTCGATTACAGTGAAACCGGGCTGATCCTGCAGATGCGCAATATTCTGCCTTTGTCCCGTAAAGAAATTGTCGAGGCAAGTAACGGCATCGCCGCGTGCCAACAGCCTCTCACATACGTGGCTACCAATAAACCCGGCCCCTCCGGTAACTAATATTTTTTTCATATGCGGCCCGGAGTGACACTATCTATTATTTCTTATGGCCAGCTTTTTCTTGGACAGCCGTAACTACTTGTTTGAATATATCCGGGCTGTCTTGGGCCAACTCGGCCAGTACCTTCCGGTCGAGCTCAATGCCTTGCTGACGAAGCTGGTGCATGAATTTTGAGTAAGACATCCCGTACGGCCGTACGGCAGCATTGATGGTAATGTGCCAGCCCTGCCGCGACAGCGTCTTCTTTTTCCGCCGATCGCGGTAGGCGTATTGACCGGCCTTCAAGACCGATTCTTTTGCCAGCTTGAAAACAGTGTGGCGCCGGCCGCGAAATCCTTTGGCGCGCTTGAGCCACTTCTTGTGGCGTGCTCTCTTGGCAATACTGCGGGGTGCCCGTGGCATATCTAAGAAAAACTTAACAAAACCCAAACTTTACAAACCTGCCAAACAAAACCCAGACACTGACAAACTCTCTAATACACAAACAGTTTGCGTTTTGTGTTTTGAAACTTTGTGAATTGTTTGGATTTTGTGCATTTGTGCTTTGTTAGTTGTACGGCAACAGCTGTTCGATGCGCCCCAGGTCGCTGTCGGAAACGTTTCTGTCGGGGTGTTTGCGGCGCGTTTCATTACCTGTTGCCCGCGCATTGAAGTGTGCCTGGTGAGTTGCCCGGTGCTGCACTTTGCCTTTGGCGGAAAACGTGAATCGCTTGCGGGCGGCTTTTTTGGTTTTTTGCTTGGGCATCATTTGGTGGCTTAGAAGTGTCGAACTGTACACGATATAGTATAAGCAGTCAAGAAACTAATTGTTTGCGATAATAATGACGGTTAAGCCGTGCTGTGAACGGGAGACGGGTTCTTCCTGTTTCGCGCCGCTGGGAATGGCGCTGATAAAATGTAACAATCTTTTTTCCGCCAGATCACCTCGCTGTTTTTCCCGGCCGCGCAAGCGCACTTCCACCTTGACTTTATGGCCGGCCTGCAGGAACCGTTCCGCCTGTTTTAAGCGAACTGCCCAATCGTGCTCATCGGTCTTAAATCCGATACGTACTCCTTTGACATCTTTGCCTTTGCTTTTGGCTTTTTGCTTGGCGTCCTTGCGGCGCTGCACATAGAGATATTTGCCTAAATCCATAATACGGGCAACCGGCGGATCGGCTTTCCCGGCTACGAGTACCAAATCTGATTCTTCTGCTTGGGCCAGGCGCACTGCCTCTGGGGTGGGTATAACGCCGAGCTGCGATCCGTCGCTGCCAATGAGGCGCACCGCGGGGGCAGAAATTTCCCGGTTGGCAGGCGGTTTTTTAACTTGTGGTTTAGGCCGGTGGCGGTACCGTCTTCGTCGTGATGGCATGGAAAATAGGTGGCTAATTCAGATTAAAAACATGTGCTCTGATGAGCACGTAAGGTTAACTATAGACAGGCTGGCCGCTCAAAGCAAGTCCGGGCGGTGAAGAATCTGTCTTTTTGGTATACTGAATGAGTATATGGCCGAGTACTCGCGCCGTCTTGAATTGTTTCTGGAGTTTTTGTTGCTGGGTATTGCTGCTGGCGTGCTTGAGGATTTATTGGCCATTTTTCTGGCGACCGGAGAGCCGCTTACGTGGCGCATCGTGGGAATCGCCGCGCTGGTGGCGCTGCCTTTCGCTGTCCTGGGCGAGTTAATAGTGGATCGGCATCATCTGATTCCGGTGAAAAATTCGGCTAAAGAAAAGACCTAGCATAGAGTTAGCCGGCGCACTCTCCCTGTTTTAGTGTTGAGTACCGTTGACGCTGGCTGGATAAAAAACCCACACGGCGCGTGTGGGTACTGGTATCAGGGGCGGCGCTTATCAGTGAGTGCCGTAGAGGTATTCTGGTGGCATGGCGAAGGGTCCATCTTCAGCGATAACAAACACCGGGTGTTGGTCGCCGAGAACTGT
>CAYJWL010000043.1:0-1494 GCA_964373855.1 uncultured Candidatus Saccharibacteria bacterium | reverse complement strand
TCAGCGATAACAAACACCGGGTGTTGGTCGCCGAGAACTGTGCGCAGACAGCCACGGTGAGAATTCTCTTCACGCCTTGCTCTCTGACATGCGAACGAGCCTATCCAAGTTTGGCGCATAGCCGCCGGGCCGTCGCCTCGCCGCAGCGGGCTTTGGCCACGCAAAGGCGGGCGGGAATCATTAGTGTAAAAAATTTGCAGGAAGGATCATGTTAGTGCTCTGTTAATAAGCTTCTCTTTTTTAGTGCGACTCCAAGCTTTTAAGTCAATTTCTTTTTTCCGAGCGGAAGACTGGTCGGGCAGTGGATTGGATGTATAAACTAATGTAAATGGTCCTTGGTTCACGGCCATACGTGCGCCTCTTCCTGTATTGTGATCAAGCATTCTTCGCGCAGGATCTGTGGTAATCCCGACGTAATAACGGCCAGTACGCGCACGGGCAATATATACGAACCAAGGCATGGAATTATTATACAAGGAAATAGCCCTTCGCTTCGCGCCTTAGGCGCTCACTCAGGGTTCTTCGACTCGGCTGTAACAAAACAAGCTTGGTATTAAATCCAAGCCTGTTGCGAAGTGGTTTACTCTGAGCGAGGCCCAAAGGGCCGAGTCGAAGGGTGGACATGGTGGGAATTGAACCCACGTGTAGGGTGGGATTACGCAACGGTCTACGTGTGTGGCTGCTCTAACATTACGCTTGAACAGGCGACAGAACAGCGAAGCCCTGCTTAAGCGCGAGATGTTGTGCTGTTCGCAGCTTGGCGTATCTTGGGCCGCCAAGCAGTATAGCCGTCTGATTGTCACCGGAGTAATTCCCGACGGCGGGATTTATCCGATGGCTGCCGGTTTTAAGCGACAGCAGTCGCTATGGTGGGAGCAAACGCCGAGGCGAGTGCACCCTTCACGCGATTGAATAAGTTTGCACGTAACTTGCAAGCTGTGGAATTTACGTCCGCCAGCTTTAGCGGACGACACGCACATTGTGTAAACAACATCCTATCGAAGCCTGGCATGCCCGAGAGGTGGTGAAGGTGTTCACCCATTCATTTATTCAGGCCGATGTCGGCCCGCTCCGGCGGCGAGCCGCATCTTAACTCTCGGCTTGATTCGTCCCGCCTTTAGCGGGACACCTAGCGAATCAAGCCTGCGAGATACCTTCATAAACGAATGGCTGAATACCTTTCTTTAAAGAAGAGAGAGAATATGGAAAGCCTCCAAGGTACTTTTCATAACACAATCTTGGCTGCTTACTTGAGAAGAGAAAAATATAAAGAACAGCTTCTTAACTACAACCTACTAACTAAAACTACACCCTCCTCAATAATCTTTTCCTCGCAGCACTCTCTCAATGTCTCTTTGAATGTCTTTGGCTTTCTTGGCCTGCCTCTTATCGTACTTCTTCTTACCGCGGGCGAGCGCAATCTGCAACTTGATTTTACCTCTATTATTATAGACACGTACAGGCACAATTGTCAACCCTTGTGATTTGCGTGTG
>CAYJWL010000042.1:0-5349 GCA_964373855.1 uncultured Candidatus Saccharibacteria bacterium | reverse complement strand
AATCGTCAGTCACGATCATTTCCACAAGAACATACCCGGGAAACAACCGCTCCTCGATCGTCTGGCGCTTGCCGTGCTTTACTCTGATCTTTTTCTCCCGCGGCACAATCACCTGGAAAATTTTATCTTCCATACCCATTGATTCAATGCGCTGCCGCAGATTGCGGGCCACGTTATCTTCATACCCGGAATAAGTATGGAGAACATACCAGCCTCGCCCGTCCGGTTTTGACTGAGGGGCAGGCGCGCCCGTTTTCTTATTATCTTCCGCCATAAATCTATCCCCTTAACTCTTCCTGAAGTATAGCAAGGCCATGCTTAAACGACAGTTTCCAGTATGAATATTAAAACGTAATCAATGCCGCCTAGGACAGCGCCCACCACCAGCGAACTGATAACAACAATCAGGGTATAGCGCAGCGTCAATTCCCGGGAAGGCCAGGAAACTTTTCTCAGCTCTTCGCGCGCTTCGCGCAGAAAGGTCACGAGGCGCACTGGTAACTTGGTAAGGGGTAAGGACATATTCAATGGTCTTTAAAACAGCCCTCCTGGGGCCGCTGGTATGAAGATACTGCAGGCAATAAAAAAATGCAAATTTAAGAATAATACATTTTCCCTTTCGCGGCCGCAGAACATATCCTGTGACATGACTCAGGGCTTCGCTGGGCAGGCACATTTTGTCAGTATTTGTCAGTATTAGATGTCTAAGTTTTCTACAGTTTTAGCATGTGTCTGTATCCATTTTTTGCGCGGCGCAACTTCATTGCCCATGAGCACCACGAACATGCGGTCCGCTTCTTCAGCATCCTCGATGGTCACTTGCTTGAGCACTCGATTAGCTGGATCCATCGTGGTCTCCCACAGTTCGCTTGGATTCATTTCACCCAAGCCTTTGTACCGCTGCAGTGAAGGCCGCGACTCCCCGGTGGTGAGCTTCTTCACCATCTGGTCTTTTTCGCCATCGGTGTAGACATAGTGGGCTTCCTTCCCCCTCTCAACTTTATAGAGAGGCGGTTGGGCGATGTAGAGATAGCCGCCATCAATAACCGGCTGGAAATAACGGAAGAAGAGAGTCAGCAACAGTGTGCGGATGTGCGAACCGTCCACGTCGGCATCGGTGGCAATAATGATACGGTGATAGCGCAGTTTGCTGATATCAAATTCCTCTTCAATGCCCGCACCCAGCGCGATTATCAGCGCTTTTATTTCATTGTTATTAAGCATTTTATCCAGGCGTGCCCGCTCCACATTTAAGATCTTGCCGCGCAGCGGCAGAATCGCCTGAAAGGTACGATCCCGCCCCGTTTTGGCGCTGCCGCCGGCGCTGTCTCCCTCAACCACAAACAATTCGCTATTAGCCGGATCGCGCTCAGAGCAGTCCGCCAGCTTGCCCGGCAGAGCAAATCCATCCAATGCGCCTTTGCGTAGCACAGTATCACGGGCCGCGCGGGCAGCCAGGCGCGCTTTCGCTGCCAAGGCGACTTTCTCGACGATGGCCCGGGCATCGCGTGGATGTTCTTCCAGATAGGCCGTCAGACCTTCACCCATCACCTGGTTTACATGGGTGCGCATTTCGGGATTGCCCAGCTTAGCCTTGGTCTGACCTTCAAATTGCGGCTCGCGCAGCTTAACACTAAGGACGGCTGTTAATCCTTCTTTTACATCATCGGACGTTAAATTGCCGTCCTTGGCTTTCAGATACCCTTGGTTGCGGGCATAGTCATTGATTATCCGCGTGAGCGCCATGCGAAAGCCTGTCATGTGCGTGCCACCCTCGGTCGTAAAAATATTGTTGGCAAACGAGAGCACCGTCTCATTAAACGAATCAGTGTATTGCAAAGCTACTTCCACCAGGAAATCGTTCTCCAGCTCCTTCCGGATGTAAACGATATCATGGTTCTTCACCTCCCGGCCAAGATTTAGCTGCCGCACGTATGACCGGATTCCTCCCTCGAATAAGAAGGTGTAGTGCCGGATGGCATCTGCCTTGCGTTCATCGGTCACAATAATGCGCACCCCGGGGGTGAGATACGCCTGCTGCCGCAAATGCTGAAGCACACGATGCCAGTCGAAGGCTGTTTGTTCGAATACCTTCCTGTCAGCCCGGAACTCTACTATCGTGCTGGTATCTTTGGCTTTGCCGGCGCGCCGCACCTTATCCTTCGCCTGGCCGCGCTCATACCGCTGCTTAAATACTCCTCCGTCGCGGTGGATTTCCACCTCCAGCCATTCGGACAGGGCGTTAACAACCGAAACACCGACGCCATGGAGTCCGCCTGAAACTTTGTAGCCTTCGCCTTCGCCAAACTTAGCACCGGCGTGAAGAACCGTCATAACTGTTTCCAAGGCTGATTTTTTTGTCTTCGAGTGCTTTTCAACCGGGATGCCCCGTCCATTATCGGCAATACGCACAACATCGTCCGGCAGCAACTGGACGTTAATCTCCGTGCAGTATCCAGCCATGGCTTCATCAATGGCATTATCAACCACTTCCCATATAAGGTGGTGCAGGCCTTCAATTCCTGTTCCGCCAATATACATACCGGGCCGTTTTCGCACCGGCTCGAGGCCCTCAAGAACAGTAATATCCTTGGCGCCGTACGATGATTTTTTTGGCTCCGATTTAGCCATAGTTTCGGCTGTATGTAAACAAATAAAGGAGGGGCTTTTGCTGCCTCCAATATGTCTTATTCTAGCAGATTTCCCTCGAAAAAGGAACCTCTAGTAGAGCCGGCAGTGGCTATCGAATTTGGGCAGAAACTTCGCTTTCTAAAGCAATAATAACTTTACCATGGATCTGGTTCACTTCCTCGTCAGTGAGGGTGCGGTCCGGCGACCGGTATTCGACGTGAAAAGCCACGCCTTTTCTGTCTTGATTGGCAGGCTGATATTCATCAAATAAGTCAACATCAGCTACCAATTCTCCGCCGGCTCGCTCAATCACTGCCTGAATCACGTCAATAGAAGTTGAAGGAGCTACCAGAACAGAAATATCTCGAAACACCCCGGGGTACTTATCAATGGGCGCAAACTGCGCCGCTTCGTCTGTTTGTGACTGAAGTTCGGCCAATGTTTTAGGCGGAGCCTGCTGTCCTTCTGCGCGCAGCACAAGTTCGGTTACTTGAAGCTCAAAGGCAGCAACATCCTGGCGGTACTTAAGCTGTTGCTTGCTCGCTTCAGTTACGATGTTGTTAAGCGTTAATACATCAAGGCCTAAGGCCTGCGCCAGCGCATCGGCCACTTCGTCCAATGTCGGCCTGCCGCCCACAATAGCGGCGGCCAGATGAATTTTCTCTTCGACCCCGGGGATCCAGCTTCCCTCTCCGGGACCATATACATGCCCGATTTCAAATAGTGCGCTTTCTTTTCGGCCAACATTGCGCTCAAAGCTCGCCCGATTGGCAGCCAGATTAGCGAGCAATCCGGGAATTAAACTAACCCGCAGCGCCGCTAGATCGGGAGCCGGCGGATTGATTACCTTGAGATGCTCTCTATCTGCCATTCCCGCTATGTCTGTATAAGAGGCGGGAGCAAAAGCATAGTTATATGTCTCGGTAAAACCGAGCGTTACCAGAGTGTCCCGAACCACTTCCCGCCAATAGATCGTCGTCGGCAACGGGGTCGGCCGATCGTTCCTTACCGCTGCCGGTATAATAGAATCGAAACCTTTAACCCTAATAATCTCTTCGGCAAGGTCGTGGCTGATAAGAATATCCAGCCGGTCTGTTGGGAGGCGCACTTGCCAGGGAGAAACAGAATCATCAACTTCCATGCGCAACTGCTGCAGTGCCTCTTTCACCTGAGGTTTTGAAATCGGGATGCCGGCAACTTTTGCGGCGTGATCAGGATCATAAGCAATAGTGCGGGCAGTAACCGGCCGCAGATAGACATCTATCCACCCCACCACGTGTGCTCCAGCCAGTTCGGCCAGCAGTCCGGCTGCCCGCCGGGCGGCTGGTTCAACCAGATTGGGATCAAGACCTTTGCTGAAACGGGCAGAGGATTCGCTGCGCAGTCCATGCCGGCGGGAAGTCTCTTGGATGCTGTACGCATTAAAATTAGCCGCTTCCAGAAATCCGCGCCGTGTTGTCTCGTCTACGCCGCTTTCCAGACCACCCATGACGCCGGCCAGCGCCACTGGCTGGTTAGCCGCCGTAATTAAGAGATCGTCTTGAGACAGCTCGCGCCGAGCTTCATCGAGAGTAGTTATTGTATCTCCCCGGCGCGCGGGACGGATCGTAATATCTTTTCCGGGAAGTTCTTTCTGATCAAACAAATGCGTCGGATTTCCTAGTTCGAACATAACATAGTTTGTGATATCAACAGCATTGCTAATAGGTTTGCCGCCAACCGACAGCAGTCTGGCTTGCAGCCACATGGGCGACGGCTTGATACCAATATTCGCCACGACCACACCGGCGTACCTCGGGCACAGGCGCTCGTCTTCAATAGCAACACTCCAGCCGGCTACTTGCGCCTGCGCCCTTGGCAAGGCGGGCAATGTTGGTTCTTTGATTTCAAGTCGCAGCAAGGCAGCCAGTTCCCTAGCGATGCCCAGATGGCTTAACGCATCATGGGCTCTGTTGGGGGTAATATCCGCATCAAGAATTACATCTCCCGGCATGTATTCAGATAAGCTTGCCCCCACTTTCACTTCGTCCGGCAATTCCCATATACCGGCGTGCTCATGGTGCAGTCCAAGCTCGCGCAGCGAATTCAGCATTCCGGGACTGCTCACACCGCGGATCTTCGCTACACTAACTTTAACTCTGTTGCCGGCTTCTGCGACGAGCACGGCGCCGGGTGGTGAGAACGGCGCGAGCATGCCCTCGCGGATGTTGGGTGCTCCGCAGACAACGGTGACAGTCTCTTTGCCGTCCGTGACAGTTGCCAGCCGTAAGCGATCAGCTTTAGGATGCGGCTCGATTTTTTCAAGGCTGACGATGCGAATTGCCGGGTCAAGAGAGATGTTCCCGGCCACGATTGTTTCGAAACTATGCAGGGTCAAGATATCGGCAACCTCCTCGGGACTGTGAGTGAGCCGGGGTAGTAATTCTTTGAGCCAATTGTAGGAAATTTTCATGGCTGGGCGGCAGTGACCTTAGGAGAATTGTGTTAAAAAGCGGATATCTCCTGACCAAAACAGGCGGATATCATTAATGCCATGGCGGAGCATGGCAAGCCGCTCTATACCAAAACCAAAAGCAAATCCCTGATATTTTCTTGAGTCGATATTCATATTGCGCAACACCACCGGGTGAACCATGCCGGCCCCGCCCATCTCCAGCCAGCCAGTATCCTTACAGTCGCGGAAGCCGTGTCAGCCGCAATAGAAGCAGTCTACCTCAA
>CAYJWL010000041.1:0-6844 GCA_964373855.1 uncultured Candidatus Saccharibacteria bacterium | reverse complement strand
CTTTGGCGTTCACCTGGTCCGAGTCGGGGAAATTGCGAGCTGCATTATCACCAACCTGCAAGCGAATGGCAAAACGTTCGTCATCAACCGGCGACTGGATGAGGGATAAAGCATAAAATCCCTGATAGTCGCCAACTACCGCCTGATGAAACCCGGCTGTCCGCGCGTACGCCGCCAGCTCCTGAAGATCCATACCCATCCCCCATGTAAAGGACTTTCCGTGCGACCACCACGTTCGAACTTTAGCCAACCACCTCTTTAAGTATACCAGAAAAAAGATCACATGCGGTTCATGCGTGCACAGACTTCACATTTCCCGCAGCGGGCATCCGCTTCCAAAAACTTCAGGTTATGAATTTCCCGCCACACGCGTTTAATAGTTTCCTTAAGTTCAATCAGCTCTGGCTCTGACACTACAATCTTCTTTTTCACAAAGCCGCGCCGGTCGCTGGCTCGAATAAAATCTATTTCTCCGCTCGTCATCCGATAAGGAAATCGGGGAGAGTTGTTGCACAGAAGCTGATAAAAAGCCAACTGGCGCCGGTAGGGACCCCCCTTTTTGAGACCACCCAGTCCCCGGTCGGCGTTGCCGGTTTTATAATCTACCACATTTACAGCAGCTCCATCCGGCCAAGCTCCACCCGGCGGTATCGCCCGGGAATCAACCAGCTCAATTTTATCAACCCGTCCGGAAATGGGGATGCCGTCTACGTGCGCGCCGTGGGAAGCAAAGCTGTATTCACTCACCACATGGGGAGAGAAGGTATGGGCGTAATGGTCGTAATATGAAGAGAGGAGGCGCTTGCCAACTTCCTGGGCAGCGCTCATGTGGGCAGCCGTCATAACTTCGTGCCGTAATTGGTGCGCTAATCCTGCCAGCAAAACATCCTTACTTGGAGTTTTCCCTGCCCGGCGCATGGCGGCCGTAAAGTCGTGCAAGGCATTATGCACGGCAGATCCCAGTGCTTGAGATAGAGTGCGGGCGGCCGGGATCTGGAGCAAATTGGTCAGATAATATTTAAGCGGACACTCTAGATAATTGTTCAGATGGGTAATGCTCAACACATATCCGCGCAGCACGCCATCGGCCCACTCCCGGCTCGCCCCATCGGCGGCGCCCATATCCCGCACTCTGCCATGAACAGCCGACGGGGTAAGCCAGGCGGCTGCCGGCAGATCCGGTAGAGGTTGCAGTAACAAATGTGCTTTGGGAATCTCCTCGAGAAACATGGACGGCACCGTCGGAGCGCCGCTTACCGTGTGCGTGGCACGCGTCAGCGTTAGACTTTGCTTGGCCCG
Organism: uncultured Candidatus Saccharibacteria bacterium; assembly: GCA_964373855.1. Taxonomy (GTDB): domain Bacteria; phylum Patescibacteriota; class Andersenbacteria; order UBA10190; family UBA10190; genus CAYJWL01. The sequence continues at coordinate 5,545 of CAYJWL010000041.1, read as the reverse complement.
GGTGGCGGCCACATAGAACAGCCGCCGCTCATCTTCATTGTTTTCTCGGGCGGCGATCGCCTCAAACCGCACCAGCCCGTGCGGCAGCGGCACGCGATTCGGCTCCGGATTATTGCCCCAGTGCCGGTCGTTCAGGCGGGTTATGAACACATGGTCAAACTCTAACCCCTTGGATTTATGAGCTGTCATCAGCCGCACCGCCTCCGCCGAAGTCATCCAAGGATCAACCATTAAAGGCAGCTGGTGTTCGGCCAAGAGGCGCAATGACGTTATAAAATTTCGCAAGGTCAGATTTGCCTGTACTTGATGCTGCCGCTTTGCTTCATTGAGCACGGCCGCAATTTTCTGCAGTATTGCCGCTTGGTCGCTGCGCCGCAGAATAGCCGCCAGCACTCCCGATTCCTCAAGTATGCGATGCAGCCAATCAAGCAAGGTCGTATTGGCCGCGCCAGTTCGCCAGGCAGCAATCTGCTTGATGATTTTTTGAAAGACCTCGGCATGTTTGACTCCGGCATCGGCCAGCGAACTCGCGTCGGACAGAACGAGGATGAGCGGCCGGCGGGTGCGGCCGGCATAATGGAGTGCCTTGAGCGTATCGAGATTATCCGCCCCCCACCATTCGTACTGAACAATATCAGCCAAGATATCATCATCTTGTTCCCCGGCCAGGTACGATAGCAGCTTTAAAAATTGAGCAATGAGAATATCGTCCAGAACATTTTCTCCCGCCTCCAAGCGGGCGGGCACGCCAGCGCGCCGCATCGTTTCCAGGAGCAACCTGCCGTCCCGATGATACCGGAATAACACGGCAATACTTCTCGGGGATGCCCCGCCGGCAATAAGCAGTTTTACCTGCTGTAGCAAAAGCCAATCTTCTGCCTCCTCGGAGGCGGCGGTTAAGACAACCAGCGGCTGCCTCGCTTTCCCGCCGGCGGCTGTAAGCTGGCTGCGCGCCTGTGGAAGGTAGGCGGCTAATGATTCCTTGTTTCTCTCGATCAGAGCACTGGCAGATTCAATAATCTCGGGTTGGCTGCGATAATTTTTCTGCAATGCAACCACGGCTACGTGGTCAGCGTAACGCCTATAAAAATCCAGCATGTTGCTGATTGATGCCCCTTGAAACCGAAAGATTGACTGCTTATCATCGCCGACCACGAATATATTCGGCGCGTCGTGCTGACTGCCCAGCAGGGCTAAAATCTGGTTCTGTGCCCCATTTGTATCCTGATACTCATCGACTAAAATATATTGGAATTGCTCCTGCGATTCGGCCAGCAGATCCGGTACCTTCTGCCACTGCTCAATGACCATGCTGATCATATCCTCAAAGTCATATCTGCCCCGATCACGGCACTTGCGGCCATAGCGTTCATAGACAACGGCCATATCTTTCTGTTTGGGCAAGAGGCGCTCCATGCGCTTATACGAGAGACCCAGCTTGTTTTTATACGCAGTCCGGGCGGCGCTGGCGCTGCGCGCCGGCGCCATACCTGTCTGACCATTCACAAATTCCCGGAACAGGTTCTCAATATACAAGGTCAAAGCGGGAGGCAGTTTGCTCTTGGCCGCCGCCGCGGCCAGGGTCCGGTTAATATTTCGGCAAGTTGTTATCGTGCGCGCCGCCGGTGTAAGAGCCAGCCACTCACTCATAATCGGACCGGTCTGCTGCAAAAATTTTCTCAAGGAGCGCAATACATCCTTTAATTGTCTGGGCGATATATTCTCCTGCTTGAGCGCTTGGATATTTCCCGCAATCTCCCGGATAAACATGTACGGGTTGGCAAATGGCTTAAGTCCGCTGCCGCCGGGCAGCTCATCCAGTAAACCGCGCAGCAATTCGATACGTTCGACTTGAGATAATATCCGCCAATCTGCCGCCAGGGCAAAAATTTCCGGATGCTGGCTGACAATCGAGTTGCAAAACGAGTGAAAGGTGGCAATGCGAACAGCATAGGCGGTTGTGCCGATGATGTTGAGCAGCCGCTCTCTCATAGCTACCGCGGCTGATTCCGTAAATGTCAGACATAATATATTCCACGGATCCATTTGCGTCCGGTGCAGAATATTGGCGATGCGCATGGCCAGCACCTGCGTCTTGCCTGTACCGGGACCGGCCAGCACCATGACCGGACCTTCGATCGCGTCAACCGCGGTGCGCTGCTCGCGGTTAAGGTCTGTGTAGAGTCGATCAAATGTCGTTTGTGCGCGATCGCGAACCTTCGCCTGCGCCTGTCTAACAGCAGTTGCCATCTCTATAGAATCACGTACGGGGCAATGTATTTCAAGATATTATTGCTTGCCTCGGGTTCGACTGAAGTAAAGCCATGCGCCTATAAAAAATAAGGGGACTGTTAAGAGCTGTCCCCTCGTTAATCCAAGCGTCAGCGGCCATTCCGGCTCGCGGTAGTATTCAGAGCCGAACCGCAACACTCCATACGCCAGCAAAAAAATGGCTGTGGTTTGTCCCGGCGCAGCTTGGGGATAACGGCGCAGGTGGAAAAAAGCCAGCGCGGCTATGACGATATTCTTTATAACAGCGATGGGATTCCCGCCGAAGAGCTCGCCATTAATAAGATTACCGACTCTGCCTAATGCCAGTCCGAGAGCCGCCGGCACAACCGCTACATCCAGCACAGTCAGCCAGCCAGCCCGAACTTTCCGACTGGCATACCAAACGGCCAAGGCTACGCCGATAAACCCGCCGTGTGCAGACATGCCCCCGCCCCATAAAGCAAAAATCTGTGCGGGATTGCTCACATAAAACGATGGTTCGTACAACAGCACATAACCCAGCCGGCCGCCCACAACCACCCCCACAGCCGCCCATGTGAGAATATATGTCCATTGTTCGCGACTAAGATGCAGGCCGCGATATGTTTGCAGCCGCGGCAACAGCCACCAGGCCAGCCACAGCGCCGCCACATAGAGCAGCCCATACCAGCGAACTTGCCACCCGTTCAGGCTGGCAAACACTTCTTTGGCTCCGAAGAATTCCACCATGATTCTTCCCTTAGCCGGCCAACCCCGTAGATACGACTGTGATCGCCTCTTTGGCCAGCGCCTCCTTTATGTTCAGCAATACCTGTTGGTGAATATCAGCGAAAATCTTAAAGCCGCGGTTTGTAACATAATACACAACTTCAAAGTCCATCGATGATTGCCCGAGGCTAATGAGGTGCGCCCGGTCAAAACGGCCATTGGTGATGTTGGTAAAAACGTTACCAATGATAACCGGCACCTGCTTAACTTTGTCTGTCGGCGTATCATGGGCAATGCTGATTGTGAACGACACGCGCCGCTCCTTCATATGCCGGTAATTTCTAATGCGGCCGGCGGTGATATCCGTATTGGGAATGATTATTTCCTCGCCGCGCAAAGATATTATTCTGGTTGATCTGATACCGACTTTCTGCACCGTGCCTTCATTATCGCCGAAGGCAATGTAATCGCCCGGAGCAAACGGGTGATCAAAATAGATCGCCAGCGAACTTAATAAATCTTCCAGAATCTTTCTGGCGGCTAGGGCCACGGCCAAGCCGCCAATGCCCAGCCCGGCGATCAGGGATGTGACATCAACACCCACATTTGACAGCACAAAGAGAATGCCTATAGCCCACAATGATACCCGCACAATAGCTGTCAAAATGCCGGTGACCACTTCCCCGGCCCGCCCATGCTGCCGGGCAAATCTTGCCCGGATCAGGAACTGGATAAAAATCTGAAGTGCGATAACAACCTGATACACTATCCAAGCCACCAGAATGATGTAGACGGCACGGCTGGCCGCCCCCTGAATTACCAGCCACTGCAAAGCGATATAAAAAGACACATACCAATAAAAAGGCGGCTTGATAGTCTCAAGAATGTTTACGACTGCATTGTCAATATTTGTCCGGGTACGTTCAGCCAGGCGGCGGGCCCGTGTTGTGATCAGCTTCTGGACACCATACAAGACCAGCCAACACAGCCCAAAAACACCCACGGCAGTAACGTAGCCCGCCACGCTGTTGCCGAGCCAATGGAAAGAAAGGATGTCTGCCACCGCTACCATCCCTCTATCGTATCAAATTTTTCGCCATTCAGAATAAACTTAAGTATTATCAGATTTGATCTATGCCAAACCTGCCGCAAAACCTGCCGCTATGCGTTGATTTGGACGGCACGCTGGTGCGCACCGACACACTGCTGGAAGCGTATGTAAAGCTTGTTAAGCAACATCCGCTGACAATCATACGGTCCCTCTGGTGGCTGAAGATGGGTCTCGCTCATTTCAAAGACCAGATTGCCCGCCGCGTGCAGCTGCCAGTGGCTACCCTGCCGTATAACAAACCCTTGCTCACATGGTTGCGTCAGGAACACGCCAGCGGACGCCAACTGTGCCTGGCCACCGGCAGCAACGTCCGCATCGCCCGTAAGGTAGCCGGCCATGTCGGCCTTTTTTCGCACATCATTGCCAGCGACGCTGTCCATAACCGCTCCGGCCGGAACAAAATCGCCCCGCTGGTTGCCAAATATGGCCGTGGTGGGTTTATCTACGCCGGCAATTCCCGCACCGACCTGCCCATCTGGGAATCGGCCGGCGGCGCGGTGGTTGTTAACGCGCCAGATTCTGTGGTGCAACAGGTCCGGCAAACCGCTCACGTTGTCCGTGTGTTTCCCCGGACAAGCTATCTGGCGTTGCCTGTTCTCATACCCGCGATCCGGGTTCACCAGTGGATAAAAAACATTCTCCTGCTTGTTCCGGTTGCCTCCGCCCACGAACTCAATAATCCAAATCATTGGGCGGCCAGCATACTTGGCTGGGCTGCTTTCAGCTTGACCGCCTCCGGCATCTACCTGCTAAATGATATGATGGACTTAGACGCCGATCGGCTGCACCGAGCAAAGCAACACCGGCCGCTGGCCGCCGGTCTGATATCAATTGATACAGCAGCCGGTATGATGCTGTCCTTATTTACGGCGGCCGCCATTATCTCTCTGTTCTTGCCCAAGGCTTTCTTTGCTGTTCTCCTCATATATGTTGGGGCTAATATGGCTTATTCCTGGTTCTTCAAGCGAGTCATCATTGCTGACATTCTTATTTTGGCTGCCTTGTACGTGCTGCGCATCTTCGCCGGCAGCGCCGCCACCGGCATTGCCACATCACTCTGGCTCTTTGCCTTCGCCGCTTTTTTCTTCACGAGTCTGGCCCTCATTAAGCGAGTAGCAGAGTTGCAGAATCTGGCCAAGCAGGGCAGGAGCGCCGCCGCCGGCCGCGGTTATACCACAGTTCATCTGCCCTCTCTCATAACTGCCGGATGGGCCGCCGGATTATGTTCCCTTCTCGTCCTCGGCTTGTATTTCACGAGCGGCGCCGTCGGGGAATTGTACACTAAGCCACAACTTCTCTGGCTGCTCCTACCGGTGCTGTTACTCTGGCAGGCGCGGATGTGGCGGTTGACTGTCAAAGGAGCAGTTCATGAAGATCCGATACTTTTTACTGCCCTCGACCGGCCAAGCTATATGTACGTTTACCTCGAGTTGTTAACAGATTCCGGCTTAACCC
>CAYJWL010000040.1:0-7496 GCA_964373855.1 uncultured Candidatus Saccharibacteria bacterium | reverse complement strand
GATCAGTGACTTCTCGAAGTTTTATTCTCCGGTGCTGCTGCTTAGTGTAAAAATTGAACAGGAGCTGGTCGAGCTTGATGAAAAGGAGCGGCAGACCTTCCTCAAGGAATATGGCCTCTCCGCCACCGGCCTTGATCGCCTCATTCAGGCCAGTTATAAACTCCTCACTCTTATCACCTTCCTGACCACCGGACCGACAGAGACTCGTGCCTGGACCGTGACCGCCGGCAGCACTGCCCCGCAGGCAGCCGGGAAGATTCATTCGGATTTCGAGCGGGGATTCATCCGGGCCGAGACTGTGGCCTACAAAGATTTGGCCACAGCCGGTTCCTATGCCGCCGCTCGATCAGCGGGAAAGGTGCGCGATGAAGGCAAGCAGTACATCGTCAAAGACGGAGACGTTATGTTGTTTAAATTTTCAGTATAAGACACCGGCGCCGAAAACATTTTTGACATTCAGGGACTGCTGGTATACTGTACCTAAACTGTGCCCGCCGAATATGAACTAACATATCTGATAAATCCCCAAGCGCCTGAAGAGGCGCGGGGAGAGCTGAATAATGCCGTTGATGCAAAAGTTTCCGAACTGGCCGGCGTGGCTGATCACGCCTCACCCTCGCTGCGACGCAAGTTGGCCTACCCCATTAATAAAAATCAAGCCGCTTTTATCCGCAGTATCCATTTCCACATAGAGCCGGAAAAAGTTGATGAGATCCGCACCTTCCTTAAAAAAACCGACGGCCTGCTCCGTTTCTCGTTGGTAAGAACCCCCTGGCGCGAGGACCTAAGCCCAGAGCTTTTAGAGAAAGTAAAACAGCCTGAATCCGGCAAGGGCGGCCGGGGACACCAGCGGCCAGCACAAGCGAAAGAGCAGAAGAAGGTAACCATGGCCGAGGTTGAGAAAGGGATAGAAGAAGCCCTCACCGAAGAAGTTAAGTGACTTGTAACCTGTAACTTGTAATGAGTAATCTGTAAGTTAAGGAATATGGACCTAAACAAAGTAATGATAATCGGCCGGTTGACTCGGGATCCTGAATCCCGCACTACTCCCCAGGGTATAGCCGTCACTAATTTCTCGGTCGCCACCAGCCGGGTCTGGAAGGATCAACAGGGCCAGCAGCAGGAAAATACTGAATACCACAATGTGGTAGCCTGGCGACGGCTGGCAGAAATCTGCGCGCAATATCTGTCGAAAGGCCGGCAAGTGTACGTTGAAGGTCATCTGCAAACCAGAAGCTGGGAAGGTCAGGACGGCCAGAAGAAATATCGCACGGAAATCGTGGCCGACAACATGATTATGTTAGGCTCCGGACAGGGCGGCCAAAGCTCGGCCACTCAAGACAGATCGCGCTTCTCGCCTGAAGCCAAAGAGCGCGAACCACAGGCAGTGGGCGCCGCTGCCCAACCGACGACCGATGAGGAAATCCGTATAGAAGACATACCCTTCTAATTACCAGTTATTAGTTTTCAGTTTTAGCAATATGCAAAGACGCCCACAAACCCGCCGAACGAGAACCCGCCGCTATCGGACAGAATGTTTTATGTGCACGGAAAACATTAAGCAAATTACGTTCCGTGACAGTGAGATCCTGCGCCAGTTTATGAGCGGCCAGAACAAAATTTTGCCCCGGCGAAAATCGGGGAGTTGTGCCAAGCATCAGCGCCAGATCTCCCGGGAAATCAAGCGCGGACGCGAGCTGGGTTTGCTCGGTTATCGCGGACAGTAGCAATCACTGCATTAGCTGCCTGAGCGGGAAAAAGCTTCACGAGCTTTGAGCACATGCACGTAAGAAAAAATTTCATCCCGCGCAATGAGGGATTTATGTGTGAGCAGTGCGGACGATCTGTGCCCCCAGCCAAAGGCACCTTCCGCAACCACTGCCCGTTTTGTCTTACTTCCAAGCACGTAGATGAGGTCATTCCCGGCGACCGGGCATCTGCCTGTGGAGGCGCGATGCTCATGATTGACGCCGCAGGCACGGCTCCGGAAAACCTTGATCTGATTCAGCAATGCCAGCGCTGCGACAAAATCATTCGGAATCGTCTTGCGAGCGATGATGACATCAACACCGTTTTCAAGCTTCTAAAATCACGGGCGTACGCTAAAACCGGATTGGTTTGAGGTCGGAGTCTTGGTTAGGCTGCTGCTTTCTCTTCCGCCTCAACCGCCTGCCAAATATCTTTCTCGAGCTGCTTGGCTAACTTGGGATCCTGCTTCAAAACCAGTTTGGAAGCTTCGCGCCCCTGGCCGAGCTGGACGTCGCCGAAGGCGAGCCAGCTGCCGGACTTTTTTACCAGCTTATACTCCATACCTTTGTCTATGAGATCGCCCACATAGCTGATCCCCTCATTATACATAATATCGAACTCGGCCACCTTAAAGGGAGGTGCCACTTTATTCTTCACCACCTTGACAAAGACCCGATTGCCGATGATCTTCTCGCCCATTTTAATCTGGGCCCGCCGGCGCATATCAATTCGCACCGAGGAATAAAACTTAAGGGCTTTGCCGCCGGTTGTCTCCTCCGGATTGCCGAACATGATACCGATCTTCATGCGGATCTGATTAGTGAAAATGACTGTTGTATTTGTTTTGGAAACAATACCGGTTAATTTGCGCAGTGCTTGCGACATCAGACGGGCATGTAATCCCATATGGGAATCTCCCATCTCGCCTTCAATTTCCGCGCGCGGAGTCAAGGCTGCCACCGAATCAATGACGACCAGGTCGACTGCGCCCGAGCGCACGAGGGTTTCAACAATATCCAGGGCTTGTTCGCCCGTATCCGGCTGACTTATCAGTAAGTTATTGATGTTCACTCCTACCCGCTTGGCGTATTGCGGATCAAGCGCGTGCTCCGCGTCAACGTAGGCTACTGTTCCGCCTCCCTTTTGGACATTAGCTGTAATATGGAGAGCCAGGGTTGATTTGCCGCTCGATTCCGGACCATAGACTTCGACAATGCGCCCGCGCGGGACGCCGCCAATGCCGAGGGCCACATCAAGAGAAATCGAACCAGTGGGAATGGCATCAACGTCGCTTTTGCGTACCTCTCCCAAACGCATAATCGCTCCCTCGCCGAATCGCTCCTTGATCAGATCAACCGCCGAGCTGACAGCAACTGATCGATCATCATCCACTCGCGCGCTCGCGCCAGTTTTGGCCTTCGTTTTTGCTGGGGCGCTTTGCTGAACATTCATCTGGCCATCGTACCTTGTTGACATGCGGGAAGCAAGCCTAGAAAACGCCTTAGGAACGCGGTTTTAGGATGTGCCGTTCGACAATCTTTTTCCTGCCGGCGGCATTTTCCGCTTCCACCCGCAGAACATTGATACCGGGATGCAAATCCAGCTGGAGCGCAAAACTGGCATCATCCTTAAGCAAAACCGCTGTCTCATTCACGCTCACCCGGGCATCTGCCTCCGAGCGTCCGCGCACCATAATGGCCGGTTCTTCAGTAATACTGGCGGCCGGCTCCTCGACCTGCAACTCCGGCAGTTGCCAGAAGGACTGGACTTGCCAGAGAATATATATCCCCACAAGGGAGGCGACCATTCCGCCGGCCGCCATTATCACCATGCGCGGATTCATCAGCCGCTCATACCACCTCTCGGGAGTGTGCATACGCAGCGGTTCTCGCTGCCTGGCCGAACGCAAGGCGCGGGCAACTGCTCGCTCGCAACGGCGCACATCGAGGCCAAGCCACTGGGCATAGGCCAGATAGGCGCCGCGCGCATAGATGTCAGCGGCAAAGACTGACATTTGACCCCTCTCCAAAGCTTCAAGTTTTGACAAGGGAATACGCAGCGTAACCACCGCCTCTTCCAAGCGTATATTCTTTCTCCGGCGCGCCTCCACCAGAATCCGGCCGGCTGCCACCTGTTCACCGGCAAACTCGCCGGTTGACCCGGCAATATGAGCGCTATTTTTTACCATTCCCGTTTGACACTATCATCATCTTCCAAAGTATTGTCTGGCAGGACTTGATCTTCATCTGCCTGCCCGAAAGACTTTTCCGGCCGGATAAGAATCTCGCGCGGCTTGTTGCCCTCACTGCGACTGACAATACCGTGTTCCTCCAGCATATCAAGCAACCGCGCCGCCCGCGCGTACCCAACCTGCAGCCGCCGCTGCAGTAAAGAGGCACTCGCCTTTCTTGATTCCAGCACAACCTGCTTGGCATCCTCAAATAAATTATCATGCAGTGCCTCCCGGCTGCTGACACTGTGCTCCCGAATGGGCGACGTAATATCTACACTCTCTTCTTCTTCACGAGGATTTTTCTCGGTAACATCAGCTACCACCTGGCGCACTTCTTCTTCAGAAACCAACCCTCCCTGCAAACGAACCGGCTTCGCCTGATCACCTGACAGGAACAGCATGTCACCCCGGCCAAGCAGCTTGTCTGCGCCGGCCGCATCAAGAATCGTGCGCGAATCAACTTGCGAGGCTACTTGGAAAGCAACGCGAGTGGGAATGTTGGCCTTGATTAAACCGGTAATAACATCAACCGACGGGCGCTGTGTCGCCAGCACCAGATGAATACCGGTCGCTCGGGCCATTTGGGAAAGATGAACAACAATCCCTTCCAGGTCGCGGGCATGCGTTGACATCAACGCAGCAAACTCGTCAATAACAATGACGATCATCGGCAAGGCTTCCTCCGGATTGTTAGCGTTAAAGGATAGTAAATCACGTGAGCCTGATTCCGACAATAATTTATACCGCTTGTTCATTTCGCGGACCGCCCACCGCAGCGCGAAAATCGCCTTCTCGGGCTCAACGATAACCGGGTGGCGCAAATGAGGCACGCCATTAAAGCGGGGCAATTCCACCCGCTTTGGATCTATCAGAATCAGCTCCACCAGAGCAGGTGAATTACGGTAAATCAACGACAACAGCAGGGTATTGATAAAAATGGATTTGCCGGCACCGGTGGCGCCGGCGATCAGCAAATGCGGCATGGTTTCTAAGGTTGTTACTTTAACACGTCCCGCCACATCCTTACCCAAGACAATAGTCAAGGGCGACGTCGCGCTGCGATAGGCCCGGCTGTCAAGCAGTTCATGCACTTGAACCAGCGACATGTTTTTATTGGGAATCTCGATGCCGGCAAATTTCGTTCCCGGGATCGGAGCCTCGATGCGGATAGAGTGGGCAGCCAGAGCCAGGGCCAGGTCGTTCTGCAGCGCGGTAATGCGCGCTAATTTGACGCCGGCATCCGGCTGCAGCGTGTACTGCGTGACAGTCGGGCCGGTGTGATGCTTGCCCATGGTAACCCTGATGCCAAACTTCTCGAGCGTATCTTTGATAATTTTCTCATTCGCCTCCGGGTCGCCACTGTCGGGCCGGCCGCTTGATGGGTTGAGCAGATCAAGGTCAGGCGGATGGTAACGTTTGTTGGCTGCCCGCACCTGCCGCCGCATGCGTTCCAGTTGTTCCTGTTCCTGATTTTTAAGTTGCATTTGCCCCGCATCAGCCGCCACCGGTCTCAACCGCTCGCGCCTCATGCGGAAGACCGGCAAGTGTGACCCCTCGTCCGTCTCTTCCTCATACGGCTCCCCGCTCGAGGCGGCGCCGCGAGCGGGGATGAAATCCTGCAGCCAGCTCCAGACCTCGGCCGGGGTAATATTAAACGTCAAGAAAAAACCGGTCACGACGGTGCCCAGAAAAATGAGCAGGGCGGCCAACCAGGAAAAAGCTTTACTTAAGGGAAAGGCCAGCATAAAACCAAGCAAACCCCCGCCGCGCCCGTCCAGTGCCAGCTGGTAAGCGTCTTCCGGAGCCACCCCCACCACATGCAGCAAGCCCAATGCCCCCACGACTATCAGAGCCATGCCAATGAGACGCAGCCGAGGCAAGCCTTCGGTATTAGGCCGCATCAGGTGATATCCCAGCCACAAAAGAGCAAACGGCAGAGGATAAGCACTGAAGCCAATCAGGCGGCGCAGACCAGTGAGCATCGCCTGCCCGGTGGGTCCGGCCGCGGAAAAGAAGCTCAAAATTACAATCAGGGAAAAGAGAAATAATAGCACGCCGATGATGGCCCAGCGTGTTTGAGGTTTCAGCCAACCAGCCGACAGATTGCGGCTGCGGGACCGGAAAGACAATAATCGCATCCTCTCATTGTACGGGTTGCTGCCGGTGTGTTCCAATCCATCTCAACGAGGCAATTTTGCCATCCTAGAGGAGATCCGCCCTTGAGTGTTAGGTTGTGGTTTCTTCCTCTTGAGTCTCTTCCGGTACGGCTTCATCACTAACCGCCGGAGCATTAAACTTTTCGCCCGGCCGGCGATAGCCGGTGCCAGCCGGAATGAGACGGCCGATAATAACATTTTCTTTCAAGCCCGCGAGATGATCTTCTTTGCCGGTAATGGCAGCATCAATCAAGACCCGCGCTGTTTCCATAAAGGATGCGGCTGCCAAAAAACTGCTGGTCGACAGCGATACTTTGGTAATACCGAGCAGCAGCCGCTCCCCGGTAGCGGGCTCCTTGTCGGCTTCTTTCGCCAGGCGGTTGGCCCGGACGAATTCAGACATTTCCACGACTCTGCCCGGCAGCAGATCAGTGTCGCCCGGTTCCTGCACGCGCACCCGGGACAGCATTTGCCGAACAATAATTTCCAAGTGCTTATCATTAATAGTCTCCCCCTGAATAGCGTACACTTGTTGCACTTCCTTTAAGATATAGCGTTGCACTGCCCGCACGCCCGCAACCTGGTACAGATCATGGACGTTTAAATGCCCATCGGTCAGCTGTTGCCCGGCCATTACTGCTTCACCGTCTTTGACGCCCAACGTTGTGTTGGCGGGTACTCGATGCACCTGCTCCGCGCCCTTCTTTCCTTTAATGGTGATAACAATTTCATCACTGGTTTCCTTGACGGAAGCTATCCCGTCAATTTCAGACATTACAGCTTCGCCTCGAGGGGCCCGCGCCTCAAATAACTCCTCCACCCGCGGCAACCCCTGAATGATATCCTCACCGGCCACACCCCCCGCGTGAAATGTTCTCATGGTCAGCTGTGTTCCCGGCTCGCCGATGGCTTGGGCAGCCACGACGCCAACCGCCTCGCCGATATTCACCAGATCGTTCCGGCCCAGATCCCACCCATAACAAACCCGGCAAATTCCGTGTTCCGCCCGGCAGGTGACGGCGGAGCGGGTCACTACCTCTGCCACGCCCAATTTGTCCACCCCTTCAGCCCCCGATTCATCAATCATCGTGCCGCGCTTGAACACTGTCTTGCCGGTCTTGGGATGTTTGATGCCTTCAGCTAAAACCCGTCCTAAGATGCGGCGGCCCAGGGTTGTCCCAACTTCTTCGCTGTCTGCTTTGGTCATAAGCCCCCCTTCGGTATCGCCACAATCTTCCTCATGAACCACCACATCCTGCGCCACGTTAACCAGGCGGCGGGTCAAATATCCGGCAGTGGCCGTACGCAAAGCCGTGTCAGCCATGCCTTTACGCGTGCCATGTGTCGAGAGAAAGTAC
>CAYJWL010000039.1:0-7872 GCA_964373855.1 uncultured Candidatus Saccharibacteria bacterium | reverse complement strand
CTTCGCCCGCCGTAGCGGGCTTCGGCGGACAAAGTCCGCTTAGAAGACCGCGAAGGAGGGCTGAGCCCTATGTATTACGTTTATACCCTTCAATGTTCAGACAATCATCCATACATTGGATGTTGTGATGACCTGCAAGCAAGAATTACTCGTCATCAAAAAGGGCATGTACCTGCTACTAAACCTAGATTACCAATCCAGCTAGTTTCCTATTTTGCCTTTCAGAATAAATACAAAGCTTTTGCGTTTGAGAAGTATCTTAAATCCGGATCAGGAAGAGCTTTTATGAAACGGCATTTGGTATAGACTATACATATCGTTTATGAAAATATTTATTGAAAATGAAGCTGGTTCATCTCAGAAAAATGTCTTTGATGAGAAAACATTGGAATATAAAAAGGCATATACTGTTTCAGCAGCGTACCCGTTTCCTTATGGGTTTGTTATCAACACAACTAGCGAAGATCGAGATAATCTAGATTGTTTTGTCTTAACCAAAAATCCTTTAAAAAGTCGTGATATTGTTGATGTTGAACCTATAGGGATGTTTGAGCAGATTGAGAATAATCAAGAGGACCACAAAGTCCTTGCTGTGCTTCCGGGAGAGAATTGGATTATCGACGAGGAAACTCAAAATATTTTCAGAAAGTTTATTACAGAAGTTTTTTCTCATCGGCCAAACCACAAGATTGCTCTTGGTAGATTCTTAGGTAAAGAAGAAGCCTTAGCGCTTTTGGAAAAATCACAAGATTCAAAAAAAATTATTGACCCGGGAGCATAAAAGAGCCTATGAAAAATACCTCTAGAAAAGCCCTCAACACCCCTAAAATCTGGGGCACTTAACCCGAGTGGCCCGCCATAAATACTTTTTATCCTGCAACCCACGTGCCTATGAAAGATAGAAACAAGGCCGTACCCGCTGCCTACCTTATTCTCCGAAGGGATAACGAGGTGTTACTCATGCGGCGACAAGGTAGCGGATACTATGATGGATGGTATTCCGTTCCGGCAGGGCATGTGGAAGCAGGCGAGCTCCCCGTTGACTGTCTCATCAGAGAAACAAAGGAAGAACTCGGCATAGTCTTGGACAAGAGCGATATTACCCTTGCGCACACCATGTATAGAACAAGACATGATGAAACCGGTGATCGTGCTGACTATTTTTTTACCGCTACTCAATGGGAGGGCGAACCATCTATACGGGAACCCAGTAAATGCGATGATATTCGATGGTTTCCGATTAATGCACTGCCGGGGACTATGATGCACCACGTAAAGGAAGCGGTTGAACACATCGAGAACGGAGTTGTGTATTCAGAGCTCGGCTTAGACCGCATGATAAAAAATTCCTCAATATGAGCCGCCGACCCGAGTGCCTCAACCCGCCCGCTGGAAAACTCTCCGAAAAAGTCCTACGGTTTCCTACAGTCTTGGGTACTTAACCCGAGTGGCCCGCCAGCGATTTTTGTATCGAGAGGGCGCCTTATTTGAGGCAGTTGCGCGACCGAGAAGGCCGCGTGTTTTCGGCAAAAAATAGCCTTCTGGCGAAGTTGCAATCTGGATATTGTTCAGCACGGTACGCCTCCGGCTTAATTAATTCCAACACAAGAAGGCCACGCTGGTAGTGCGTGAAGCGCTCCGCAAAAAACGTGTCGTTTTTCACTTTTTACTTTGCGCTTTACACTTAACACATGGACATTCCTTCCATTCTCCTGTTTGCCGGCTTGTTGATTTTTGCTGCCCATTTTTTCGAATGGCTGTTTAATTTCAGCAAGATTCCTAATGTTCTGCTGCTGATTATTGTCGGGGTGCTCTTGGGGCCGCTGTTCGGCCTTTTGACCGCTGATTTTTTTGGCGAAGCCGGCGCTCTTTTTTCGGTAATGGTGCTGGCGATCATGTTGTTTGTCGGCGGGACCGAACTGCGGCTGGATGTCATCCAGAAATCATGGAGAGGAACAGCTGTTCTGACTATCCTGGGTTTTTTTATAACCATGGTGATTGTGGGCTATCTCATTATGTGGTTTACCGGCACTCGGCCGCTCTTATCATTCATGCTGGCGGCGATTATCAGCGGCACTTCCTCGGCCATCGTTATTCCTCTGGCGGAGCGGTTGAAGGTTGATATTCGCTCACAGGCCATGCTCTTGCTGGAGTCAGCATTTACTGATGTCTTTAGTATCGTGATCACCATTGCTCTTTTAAAAGCCTATCAGCTCGGCGCATTCAGTATTCCGAGTGTAACGTTCGATATCGGGCTAAACTTCATCGGCGCAGCCATGCTTGGCGGTGTGGCCGGAGTAGGCTGGTCGTTTGTGCTGACGAAAGTGCGGCAGATGCAAAATTCTTTTTTTAGTACTCCAGCAGCGGTTCTGATATTATTTGGCACCCTGGAGACAGTGGGGTTGAGCGGACCGATTGCCGCCTTGGCCTTTGGTATCACCCTTGGCAACATCCCCTATTTCAAGATTTATCTTGAGCGCCGGCATGCCTTGCTGTATTCGCTCCTGCATCCGGTGACTTTAAGCGAGCGGGAGCGGTCTTTCTTCAGTGAAATTGTTTTTTTGCTGCAGACATTTTTCTTTGTGTTTGTCGGCCTTTCTATTACCCTGACAAGCTCCGGCGCGCTGGCAACAGCGGTGGCTCTGGTCGCGGCGATATTTGTTGTGCGGCTGCCGATTGTGTTCTGGTCGGCGCCGAAGTATCTCTCCTTCTTCGACCGATCGGTCATAGCGGTCATGATTCCTAAAGGCCTGGAGGCGGCAGTGTTAGCAACGCTTGTGGTGCAAAGCGGCATAGCCGGCGGCGCGTTCATTCAAGAAGTTTCCTACATTGTTATATTCTTAAGCGTCCTTGTTACTTCGCTCCTTATTTTTTCGCTCTACCATACAAGCGCCAGGGAAAGAAGCCCAGAGTTGAACCGCCGCCCTTAAGAATTTCTGGACAAATGTTCTGCCAGCGGCCATTCTGATAGACTGTGCCAGAATTACCTGAAGTAGAGACCATTCGCCGGGGGTTGCAGGCGAAGATTAAGGGCAGGAAAATTGCCCGTGTTGCCGTGCGCAACCAGAAGATTGTCCGGGGGTCGGCGGCCGCGCTGCGGCGTGCTCTGGCCGGTGCCCGCTTCGGCCCGATCTCCCGCCGGGGTAAGCTTTTGATTTTCACTCTGCAAAAGCAGGGTACCCAACACAGCCCGTTGTTTTTGCTTCTGCACCTCAAAATGACCGGCCAGTTAATTTATCGTGATCAGAAAAAAATGTTGGTCGGCGGACATGGCTGGCCCCCCGTTACAGCCAGCCTGCCTAATAAATACTCGCACTTGATCATTGAGTTCGCTAACAGGTCGAACCTTTTCTTTAATGATATGCGCCAGTTTGGATTTGTTCAGCTGGTGACAAAAGAGCAGCTTGGCGCTGTTTTGGCTGGATATGGCTTGGAGCCGCTGACCGCTTCATTCACAACTGACACCTTGCGTCGGGCCCTGCGGTGGCGCAGCACGTCAATCAAGGCCTGCCTGCTTAATCAAAGCATTGTTGCGGGGGTGGGGAATATTTATGCGGATGAAATTTGTTTTGCCGCGCGCCTCCGGCCGCAGCGTCGTGCCTCAAGCTTAACCAGGCGCGAGGTGGCAGCGATTGCAACTGTCACACCGAAAATTTTACGCCGCGCCATAACCTATGGCGGCACCACCTGGCGCAATTACCGCGATGCCGATGGCGGGGTTGGTAGCTTTGTCCGACTGCTCAAAGTCTACGGACGGAGCGGGAAGATGTGCGTACGCTGCGGTACAGTCCTGCAGAGGGCGCGCGTGGCAGGGCGAGGAACAGTGTACTGCCCGCTGTGCCAGCGGTAAGATTGATCCGCGGCCCTTATTTACCTTTTTCATGGGCGCTTTACACTTGAGACATGCCTGACGAGTTTGCCAAACAAGTTCGCCGATTAGTGGTTCTCATCCTGCTCACTGTGGTGCTCCTGGCAGTGATGGTCGCATTAGCTGTAGTGTATTAAGCTGCTCGTATGGTTTCTGCGGAGCAGCGCTTTCCCCTTGCAGTTAAACTGGAACTGCCGATCATTCCCTATCAGGTGGACGGTTACACATTCGGCAAGCGGGTGCGCAGCCAGATTTTTCTTTGGGCGCGCCATCTGGGAGAGGATGTTCTGGCCTCTCCCGGCACGGCTGTCATGTCCTGCGGTTCGGGTACAGTGGTCTGGGCGGAAATGCGCCTCGGCAGCCGAGAAAAACCAAATTGGGGTGGAATAGTTATTATTGGCCACGAGCATGCGGTCAGCGGCCAATCATTTTATTCTCTCTACGGCCATTTGAAAGATCTGTCGGTTAAGGTGGGAGAAACGGTTTATGCCGGACAGAATGTTGGTTTTATTGCTTCCGGCCGCACCCCCGAAAATGGCTGGTGGAGACGGCCTCATTTGCATTTTGCAATTTATGAGGGACCGTGGACGGAACAGGTGTTGCCCGGCTACGCCCGCCTGTTTGAGGATCGTACCCGGTTTAAATGGTGGCGTCCGCCGCGAACATTCATCGAACAATACAACCTTGCGGTCAGCGCCGAGGTGCCGGATAGTTAAATAGATAAGGAAACAGCCCGTTACGGGAGCCTTGTTTTATTAGTGTATTTAAACACGTGGGTGAAGAAGCTGAAGTAATCAAAGAAAGGCTTAACATCGCTGATGTGGTGGGCGAGTATGTTACCTTGCGGCCGGCCGGACAAAGTCTGAAAGCGCTCTGTCCTTTCCATCAGGAGAAAACGCCTTCTTTTATGGTCAGTCCCCAGCGGGGGACCTGGTATTGTTTTGGTGCCTGCAATGAGGGTGGCGACATTTTTTCGTTTGTTCAGAAAATTGAAGGCATCGATTTTCCGGCAGCGCTTAACCTGCTGGCGCAGAAGGCTGGTGTTACGCTGACCGCGCCAGTTGAATCCCACAGCCGGCGCCAGCGCTTATTCGACTTGCTGGCAGCCGCTGCCCGTTTTTACCATGAGGTTTTGCTCCGCCAGAGGGCTGGGGGAAAGGCGCGGGACTATTTGATCAGCCGCGGCGTGCAGGCAGCCACAATGGATAGATTCCAGTTAGGCTATGCGCCGCCAGCTCCGGGGGTATTACAGCGTTGGCTGGCAAAAAATAGATATACTGATACCGAGATGATCGAGGCTGGTGTGCTGGGTCGTTCCCCGGCCGGCAAGCAGTATGATCGTTTTCGCGGCCGGATTATTTTTCCAGTAGCAGACACGCAGGGGCGGATCATAGCCTTTGGAGGACGGATTGTACCGTGGCTGGAGCGGGATGATGTCGGTAAATATATTAACTCGCCCGAGGGACCGCTCTATGAAAAACGCCGCGTGGTTTATAATCTGCACCGTGCCAAGCATGCCCTGCGTCAAGGCGGGCAGTGTGTGGTTGTTGAGGGATACATGGATGTTGTCATGCTCTCGCAAGCCGGCATTGAAGGGGTGGTGGCCACCTCCGGCACGGCTTTAACTGCCGATCATATTGTCCAGTTGCAACGGCATACCAAAACGCTGCATTTTGCGTTTGATGCTGACACTGCCGGCTGGCGGGCGACAATTGGCGCAACCCAGGCCGCACTGGCTGCCGGCATGGCAGTGGCTACTGTGGTATTGCCCTCTGGCAAGGATCCGGCTCAAGTGGCGGCAGAAAATCCCAAGCAGGCGGCGGAGATAATGGGTAAAACGCAGCCGTTGACGTTGCTGCTTCTCGAACAGCTCAAGCAATCGGCAGGCGGCCAATCGCGGGAAGAACAGTTGCAGGCGCTGGTATCTTTGATAACGCTCGTGCGCAATCCGGTTCAACAGGGAGCGATGGTGCAGGAAATTGCTCATGCGCTGCATGTTCCGGAAACTACCGTGCTGGCTATGCTGCGCGCAGAGCAAACACAGCGCTTATCGTTCGCCTCATCCGGCCTGCCGCCAGTGGAAACCCAGCATGATGCGCCGGAACAAAGCGCGCCCTCGCTCGCCGAGCTGCATTTGTTGGGGCTGCTGATTATTGATGAGCAAGTTCGCAAAGCTGTTTTTCCATATACGGAAGAAAGTTTTTTCCTTGACCCTGCTTGCCGGACGTTGTATAACTCTATGCATCAGATAGCTGATCATAAAGCTTCTTTTTTTTCGATGTCGGAAGGCGAGATGATCAGTGCGTTGAGGGAAAATGAAATCCCATTTGCCGAGGGGGCGCGTGCACGCGCTGAAGAATTGCTGGGAACAACTGCCAATACTTCACTGCAAGAAGGCAAACTTCTGTTGCGGGTGTTGCAGCGCCGGTCGTTGAAATCGCGGCTGGATTCTCTCCAGGCAGAGCTTTTGACAGCCGGGGAGGACGACCGGGCCAAGACCTTACAGCGGTTTCAGTCATTAGCCGAAGAGCTGGCGGGAACGGAAATTATTTAATTGATTTTTTCGTGGCGAAAGAAAGAAAGAAAACTAGATCGGCGGGGAAATCGGGGAGACCTCGGCCGGCAAATAAAAAAAGAACGAGGAGGGCAGCACGCAACCCGAGGACCGCTTCCCAGAGCGGACGTTTTTCTAAACGCAAGCCTGTCAGGGAAACCAGCAAAGCATCGTGGCGCCAGACTGCGCGCGGCCAGCGAGCAACCGTGGCGGAGGTCTTGGCTTCAGATCCTCTAAAGAACCTGCTGCGCAAAGGCACCCATACCGGATTTGTGACAGAAGAGGAAATTCTTCATGCGCTGCCGGAAGTGGAAGATCATATCGATGCGCTCGAAGCTCTCTACGATGAGCTGGAAGATGACGGCATCCGGATTGAAGAGCCGCAGGACAGCTTGATCGGCTACGACATGCCCAAACAGATCGCTATCAAGAGCAAGAGCAAGAAAAAGGAGCGGGAAAAAGATAAGGATAACATTATTGATGTCAGCAATATTTCCGATGACTCGGTGCAGATGTACCTGCGGGAGATCGGCAAAGTTGCGCTGCTTAAAGCCGAAGAAGAAGTGGAGCTGGCCAAGCGAATCGAGCAGGGAGACAACGAGGCCCGAAAGCGGCTGGCGGAAGCGAACTTGCGGCTGGTTGTTTCGATTGCCAAAAAATATACCGGCAGAAAAAATCTGTCGCTGCTCGATTTAATTCAGGAAGGGAACATGGGCTTGTTCCGGGCGGTGGAAAAGTTTGATTACCGCAAAGGATATAAGTTTTCGACATACGGCACATGGTGGATCCGTCAGGCCATCACGCGCGCGCTGGCCGACCAGTCGCGCACCATTCGGATTCCAGTGCATATGGTCGAGACTATTAATAAATTCACGCAGGTGCAGCGGCGCCTGCTGCAGGATTTGGGGCGAGATCCTCTGCCTGAAGAAATCGCCGCCGAAATGGAGCTGCCCGTTGAAAAAGTCCGGCACATTATGAAAATATCCCAGGAAACTGTTTCGATTGACGCGTCAGTTGGAGATGATGAGGAGGATTCGACGCTTAAAGATTTCATTGAAGATGAGGTAACTATTACTCCGCAGCAATCAGCCGGCCGGGAACTCCTGCAAGAACATGTGAAGGAAATATTGGATGATCTAACGCCGCGCGAGCAGAAAATATTGGAGATGAGATTTGGCTTGATGGACGGCGTGACGCACACCTTGGAGGAAGTGGGGCGGGAGTTTGATGTGACCCGCGAGCGCATCCGTCAAATTGAAGCTAAAGCGCTGGAAAAAATCCGCGAGCATCATAAAGTGCGAAAGTTGAAAGATTATTGATTTCGGGTTGAAAAAATAGCTCGTTTCCGCCACAATCTACGCGTACCGGAAGGTATATTCCCGGGTAGCTCAATGGCAGAGCAGTGCCCTGTTAAGGCATTGGTTGTCAGTTCAAATCTGACCCCGGGAGC
>CAYJWL010000038.1:0-7902 GCA_964373855.1 uncultured Candidatus Saccharibacteria bacterium | reverse complement strand
CTTCGCGGTCTTCTAAGCGGACTTTGTCCGCCGAAGCCCGCTACGGCGGGCGAAGGCGGACAGGGAGGGATTCGAACCCCCGAGGCGCTTTCACGCCTAGCAGTTTTCAAGACTGCCCGATTCAACCGCTCTCGCACCTGTCCATGACGTCTGTACTATGCAGAAATTTGCGATGCCTAGCAAATAATATGCCGTGTGCTATGCTAATCAGCCCAGAATGGGTTATTCAGGATTTCTAACTGAACCTTCAACAAAGGAATACTGCCATGGTACCCGACGAGCCGCTCCAGCTGCGCTTTTTCTGCAGCTTAATGGAAACGACGACAGATAAGCTCCAACCGCACCGCGGCAAAGTGCGGGATATCTACGATCTCGGCGACCACCTACTTATCGTCACAACTGACCGCATTAGCGCCTTTGACTGGGTATTGCCTAACGGCATCCCGGACAAAGGTAGAGTACTCACAGGCATTAGTCAGCACTGGTTCAACAACCTGCCTACAGCTCACCACATTGAATGCTGGATATGGGATGTTGATCTTGAGCTCAGCGAGGAAGACAAGCACATGCTTGACGGACGCACGATGCTCGTGAAGAAGGCAGAAGTCATTCCTGTTGAATGCGTCGTCCGCGGATACCTTGCCGGCAGTGGCTGGAAAGAATACCAGCACACAAGATCGGTGTGCGGTATCGATCTGCCGGATGGACTGCGGGAATCAGATCAGCTGCCGGAACCTATCTTCACACCGGCAACAAAAGCCGCAACAGGACACGATCAGAACATCTCATACCAGCACATGATCGATATTACCGGAATGCAAACAGCTGCTATTGTGCGCCAATTGAGTATAGAACTATACATAAGAGCAGCAAGCTTTGCGCGAGAGCGGGGTATTATTATTGCCGATACCAAGTTCGAGTTCGGTTTAATTGATGACAAGATCATTCTTATCGACGAGGTTTTAACGCCTGACAGTTCTCGCTTCTGGCCGGCTGATCAATATGAACCCGGCCGAGGCCAAGCCTCCTTCGATAAGCAGTTTGTGCGCGACTATCTGGAGACAACCGGCTGGGATAAAAACAGTCCGCCACCGACACTTCCCGATGATATCGTGCAAAAAACTCGCGAAAAGTACATTGAGATCTACGAGATCTTAACCAGCCGCGAATTTCCCTGGAAGTAATCACCCACGCCCACGTCCTAGCGTGGGTTTTTTTTACCAGTATTACAAATTACAGGTTACAAATTACAGGTTACAAATTTCCCTCTATATTTCCATCACGCGCACAACGCTGTCATATCCCTGTCCTGACAATCGCTTCAAACCTGATACCACTACAACCTTGCTGCCCGGCGCCAGATGATATTGAACCCGCAGGATATCAAGTGCGTTGGCAACCATGGTATCCGGATTGGGGTAATCATCAGCCAAGAGCGGCGTCACCCCCCACGTGAGCAGTAACTGATTATGGGTACGCTGCTCGGACGTTGCCGCATAGAGCGGGATTTCCGGACGGAACCGCGCCACTGCCCGAGCTGAATACCCTGACTTGGTTGTTACCAATATCGCGGCCGCTCCCACATGGCGACTCAATTCAACTGCCGCTGCCGCCACCGCCGAAGGCACCGGCGCGCCGCTCGCGTCTTTAGGCGGCATTAAATTATCAAGCGGAGATTCTTCAGTGTGCCGGATAATGGCAGCCATGGTTTCCACAGACCTTGCCGGATATCTGCCCACGGCCGTTTCGTTCGATAGCATGACAGCGTCTGTGTGATCAATAGCCGCGTTCGCTACATCGCTCACCTCCGCCCTTGTTGGGCGCGGATTATGCTCCATCGAAGCCAGCATTTCCGTGGCCGTAATAACCGGCTTGCCGGCCACCACGCACTTGGCAATCAATTCTTTTTGGTGGACCGGCAGCCTGGCCACTGGCGTCTCCAGCCCCAAATCGCCGCGCGCGATCATTACCGCATCTGTTTCTTTAAGAATGGCATCAAAATGTTCCAAAGCCTCATGTTTTTCAATTTTTACAATCACTTGCGGAGGTGCTGTCCCGGCGGGCAAGTATCTTTCAATCATGTCCCGCAACAAACGCACATCGTCCGCCGAACGCACAAACGACAGCGCCACAAAATCAATATCGTGCTTAAGGCCAAAAGCCAGATCGCTCTCATCTTTCTCGGTTAAGGTATCAACCGATAAGGATACGGTTGGCACATTAATTCCCTTGAAAGAAATGATATGGCCGCCGAGCAATACTTTGGCCGTAATCATATTCCCGCTGATATCCATAACCTCCAGCTCGCGGGTGCCGTCCGCTATAAGAATCCGGTCGCCGCGGCGCACATCATGGGCGAGCCTTTCATACGGAACCGGGATCACACCGGGGTCTGCCTCAACCACGCCGGCCTGCAGCCGGGCCATTTTGCCTTCCAATAATTCCAAGCCCGCTTCCGGCAATGAGCCAATGCGAATTTTCGGTCCCTGCAAATCCTGCAGGATCGCCACCGGCCGGCCGGCCTGCTCCGCCGCCTGTCGGATATTTTCCAGCAATCCTAAATTCGTCTCCTGGTCGCCGTGTGAGAAATTGATCCGGGCAACATCCATCCCAGCCGTGATTATTTCCTGTAACACGCCGCGCGAAGAAGATGCAGGCCCGATGGTGCAGACTATCTTCGTCCGATTGTTCTCGATCGTCCGGGTTTTGACATTCATACCAATCATTGTAACACAACCTTAAAAGCCGCCGAACGGCGGCCGCACTATCGCTGATAGCCAATTACCGAGCTATATCTTGAATTTTTCGGCTAACGTGCCAACGCCGGGCACTTTCCACCATTTGCCTTGAATGGCTTGAATGAATCCGGCGATGGAGGCAACAATCATGAGCAGAAATAGCAGATTACCGATCAGCGGTGCCCAGGCAACAATGATAGAAGCAAGAATTTCACCGATAAAAATGACTAAACCCTGCTTGGCATGAAAACTAACAAATGGATCTTTCCGGCTCACCAGCAGCGGGATGAGAACTAACACGCCCACATAGGAAAGCGCTGCCATCAGTTTATTCGGCTCAACGCCGGTAATGTCATTATCATTTCCCCTGTTATCGGTCGGCAGGCTTTGCCTTTGTGGTCCACTTGGAGAAAGTTGGTCAGCCATATGGAATCCAAAACTTAAAATTCAAAAGTTAAAATTACAACTTAAAAAAACGAAAAAACTGCCGACAACTTCATCGGTTTTGAAGTTTTGGTTTTTCAGTTGCTGTTTTGCGCTTTGCGCTGTGAGATTTGATTTTAGCATCGCCACTTCATCATACTCCCCACTGATTAAAAAAACAAAGCCTCCGCAATGGGAGACCTTGTTCTTTCAATATTCGAGCGATGCGACTACCCCAGCACCAGAAGGCCCCGGATTTTAGCTAGGGAGATGAATGACGTTGTGGCGGGCCTTCGGTGCGGGGTTTCGTCTCCGCTAGAGCCACGGACTAAAGTCCGCGGAGGCTCACATCATTCCCATGCCACCGCCCATGCCACCCATGCCGCCGCCGGCAGAAGCTTCATGTTTTTCTTCGGGCAGCTCCCCAACAATTGCTTCGGTTGTCAGCATGATTGAAGCAATCGAAGAAGCGTTTTGCAAGGCACTGCGCGTTACCATCTTTGGATCAACAATGCCCGCCTCGAACATATCAACATAAACATGCTGGGCTGCATCATATCCTACTTTGTAATTTTGTTTGCGTATATCTTCAACAACCACTGAACCTTCACGGCCGGCATTCACGGCGATTTGGCGTACCGGCTCTTCTAAAGCTTTCATCACCAATTGCATACCGGTGACAAAATCCCGATCATACCCCCCGCGTTTGCTTTCCATGGCGTTGATTTCTTTATCGAGCTCATTGGCAGCAACCAGAAGAGCCAACCCCCCGCCGGCCACAATCCCTTCGGCCACAGCCGCCTTGGTTGCAGACACGGCGTCTTCCACGCGATGCTGCCTTTCTTTTTGCTCCGTTTCGGTTGCGGCACCAACTCGAATGACAGCCACACCGGAGGATAGCTTGCCGAGTCGCTCCTGCAACTTTTCGCGGTCAAAATCAGAAGTTTCGTTTTCAATAGCCTGCTTAATCTGATTAACACGGGATTCAATTTCTTCCTTCTTGCCTTTGCCGCCGACAATTGTCGTTTCATCCTTGTCGGCAATCACCCGATCAGCCTGACCGAGGGAATCCAGTTCAGTATTTTCCAGCTTTAAGCCCACTTCTTCAGAAATAACCTTGCCGCCGGTTAAGATAGCAATGTCCTGCAGCATTTCCTTGCGGCGGTCGCCAAAGCCCGGAGCTTTAATCGCCAGCGCGTTAAAGGTACCGCGGATTTTGTTCACCACAAGCGTCGCCAAAGCTTCCGCTTCCACATCTTCGGCAATAATAACAAGCTCTTTCTTGCCTGCCTGCATGAGTTTCTCCAACAGCGGCAAGATGTCAGCGATAGCAGAAATTTTCTTGTCCGTGATAAGAACGTAGGGGGCATTAAGCTCCGCCTCCATCTTTTCAGGATTGGTCACCATATATGGACTGATGTAGCCCTTATCAAACTGCATGCCTTCAACAAACTCCGATTCCAATCCCAGCGTTTGTGATTCTTCAACGGTGATCACGCCATCTTTGCCCACTTTCTCCATGACATCGGCAATCAACTTGCCCACTTCCTCGTCCTGTGCGGAAATAGTGGCCACCTGCGCGATTTCTTCGTTGTCTTTCACGTCGCGCTTTTGCTTTTCCAGCGATTCAACCGCAATGGCTGCCGCCTTATCCATACCCCGGCGCAACACCATCGGATTAGCGCCAGCGGCGATGTGTTTTAATCCTTCCGTAAACATGCGCTGTGCCAACACCGTGGCTGTGGTTGTACCGTCTCCGGCCACATCATTCGTTTTCTCGGCAACTTGTTTTACCAGTTCAACGCCAATGTTTTCGATTTTGTCGGGCAATTCAACTTCCTTCGCAATGGTCACGCCGTCATTGGTAATGGTCGGCGCACCAAAGCCTTTATCAAGCACGACATTCCGGCCTTTGGGACCCAGCGTCACCTTGACAGTATTAGCCAGCTTATCAACACCGGCGCGCAAGCTGTCCCGGGCTTTATCATCAAACAGTATTTGCTTAGCCATATCGACAGAAATTAGAAACTAGAAATTAGAAGATAGAGATTAGTAAATTTATTTTTTCACAATGCCGAGGATTTTTTCCTCCTCAATCACCAGATATTCTTCACCATCGATCTCAACTTCATCCGGCGCATATTTGGTAAACAGAACGGTGTCGCCTTTTTTGACACTCACGGGAGCAACTTGACCGTTGTCCAGTCGCTTGCCGGGGCCAACTGCGATTACTTCTCCTTGCATCGGCTTCTCGTCAGCGGCCGTTTGGGGAATCACGAGGCCAGATGCAGTCACCTCTTCAGGTGAAGCCGGCCGGATGACAACCCTGTCATGCAGTGGTTCGATCTTCATATAAATACATCTTCTTAAGGATTAAGTAGTATTCATAAGGAACATGCAAAGAACTCCTATGTATACGCCTGGTGGGCGCATAATACAAGCCCGGCGCATATTCTTAACTACATTAGCACTCTAAGACAGAGAGTGCTAACGTGTCAAGCTTTTAGCTCGCAGTGCCTCCGCCCTCCGCGGGGGACTCCCGTGGCGTCGCCCGCGGTCTTTATCATTGATGGTTTTTATAACAATGCTTTCTGTCCCGGATCCTGGTGCAGAACGCCTAGAATGGCCGGCACCTTGGTGTCGGGATGGAAAGCCAATTCCTGCGCCGAAAGCACAATGCGCCCCGGCTGGGAGAGCTGGTAATGCCGGCGGATAATGCGCCGCTGAATGCTTTCGGCCGCTCGTTCGACCATATCTCCGATCGGTTCTAGTAATACCGCTTCCAGCCCGCGCTTTAAAAAGGCTGTCCATCGCCACAAGCGCACTTCATATTGATGGGCCACGTCGGGTAGCTCGGGTGACATGATGTGCTGGCGAATCCAAGATCCGTTTGCCTCCTGAAATTTGTGCACCATTTCCCTCCCCCAAATCGGCACCAAGTGAGAATATGATTCGGCCGTGTACGTATTATGAATGTCGGCCGGCACGGTAAGATGTTCGTCTGTTACGTAATGGTTAAGACATACCATATTCGGCGCCTGTTCATTCCAATATTTCCGGCGCCGCCCCAGAAGCTGCAGCGCTACTAATAGAAACAGCCGAGCCGTCCATATACGGCCGGCCTTGGCGATAACGAGCAAATCAAGATCGCTGCTGGGCTTGGTATTGTCGAGTGCCAGTGAACCTGAACCGGCCAAGCCCCGCACGAACGGCATGGCTGCCAGCAGCCGGCTGGCGCGGCACGTAATTTTCCACTTATCTTGCGCCAGGCCGTGGCGAACCAGCCGCTGTGGAATGAGATGCTTCCTTCCGCGCAAGGCATAGTAACCCCACTGGGTGTCTAAACGAGACTGCAGCCAGTGTGATGCACGCAATATCTGCTGCACTTCCGGTAAGGTGTAATGTACCCGGCCGCCCCAGCGCGGCTCATCATTTTCCTGCTCTACCAATAAGCACTGCCAGATTTGCGTGGCAGTTACCGGCATTTCGAAAATATCGTAATAGCGCACGGTTTGATAGATGGCTAATTCCAAATCGCGAGGCCCCTGTAATTGGTAATCCGTAACCAGTAATCGGTTAGGCTCTATTTTCTCTCTCATTGACAATTACTAATTACAAATTACCAGTTACTGATTACCAATGCTACGCATCTAAATCGAATTGCTTATCTTCGGTCTCCCCGTCTGCGTTTTTGCCTCGATAAACTCTCATAATCTCCTGTCCGAAGCGATTGAAGCGGGATTCCACTATATCAATTTTGTCCCGATGAATCTGCTCATAGCGGTCGGCGTCAGGGATAGTAGATTGAGTAAAGATCATAATCTCACCGGGCGAAATTGCAGTTGTGTGGCTGGTTGCCGGATCAAGATCAGCATACTTGTGTCTATCTGCATCAGGATGCTCTAAATAATCATGGGCGGCAACGCTGGCTAAATAATGAACCGTCTGCCGGGAGAACGCATCCAGCACCAGGAACGGCCGCGGTCCCGCTGGATGTTCCTGCGCATACGTATTAATGTACGCCGCCACATCGGTCAGATCCGCCCGGTACGCATAGGCGGCGGCACTGTCATTGCGCGCCACGATAAAGTAAAGAGCGGCATCATATAACCCGCCAAGGATCAGGGCACCGATCATTAATCCCAACACCACTGCCCGCAGCGGCTCATTGCTCGCCTTCTGGAGAACCCAATGAACTACCACTGCCCCGGCCGTCCCGGCCAGTATGAAAATCGGCGCGATTAAGCCAACCGAGCGAAGAGCGTGCGGGATGCCCTCGGCCGTTGTCACAATCGGCAGCAGCATGCCCAGCATTAAAAGAAGCAAATAGGGATAGATCATTCCAAGGTGGACTTCCTTCCCCTTTATAATCTGCCAGGCAGTTGTTACCGAGCCGTGAATAGCCCAGGCAATCCCCAGCAGGAGCAAAAAGCCAACCAGCGGATTGAGCAACGGATACCCGGCCACATTATGTCGCCAATTCAGGTCGCCGCTGCCGGCGAAGAAAGCCAGCAATGTGCCTCGAACCGAATACGACAAGGTTCCCATTAAAGTGCCGCCACCTACCTCTTGTTGCAGATCAGGATTAAATATCGATACCTGTCCGGCGCGGCCGATAAAAGCATCGGCATGCTGAATGAAATACCAGCCGAGCGGGGCAAAGACGATGACACCGACTATGATAGCAACCAGCATCTGGGCCCCATATCTCTTAAAGCGCGGGAAACCAATTTTCGGATGG
>CAYJWL010000037.1:3489-8110 GCA_964373855.1 uncultured Candidatus Saccharibacteria bacterium | reverse complement strand
TTTTGATTCTCTATTGGGCCGCCTAAATATGCGCTACACCTCATGGGGCCAGTACCCTTTAGTGCAGCAGGAGGTCAGCCACATGTATTGGCGCAGCGACATGCTGCCCGATCGGCCGTCTCTGCTGCCGTACGGGCGGGGGCGCAGTTACGGCGATGTCTGCCTGAATAACCACGGGACGGTTATTTCCACACGGCGGCTCAATCACTTTGTTTCTTTTGATCCCATCGCCGGAAGGATCGCATGCGAGGCGGGGGTAACGCTCGGGGCGATATTGCAATTGATCGTGCCGCACGGCTGGTTTCTGCCCACCACGCCCGGTACGAAATTTGCCACGCTGGGCGGAGCAATTGCCAATGATGTCCATGGGAAAAATCACCACCGCGCCGGCACGTTTGGCCGCCACGTCAGGCAGCTTGAATTGCTCCGCTCCGATGGCTCGCGCCTCAAATGCACTGCCCGAAAAAATGGCGATCTGTATCGAGCCACTATTGGCGGACTGGGCTTAACCGGGCTTATTACCTGGGCCGCCATTGACCTCAAACCAATCACCAGTACCAGCATTAATGCGGCCACAATCAAGATGAAAAATCTTGATGATTTTTTCTCCCTGTCTGGGCAAGCGGACCAGCACTCTGAATACACAGTGGCCTGGATAGATGCCGGCGCTAAAGCATCAAAACTGGGCCGAGGACTTTTCATTCACGGCAACCACAGCACCGATGCACATAACGTGAGCCACGGCGTACGCCAGCCAAAGTTCACCATGCGGTCCAACGCGCCGAACTGGCTGCTCAACCGGGCGGTGATACGAGCGTACAACTTTGTGCATTATCACAAGCAATTGCGGAGCACTAGCCAAGCCAGCCTGGACTACGACCAGTTTTTTTATCCGCTTGATTCAATCGCCAACTGGAACCGGCTCTACGGTCAGCGCGGTTTGCAATCGTATCATTGCGTTGTACCCCAAAAAAATGGCCGGCAGGCAATTGAGAAGTTGCTCTCGGCCGTAAAAAAATCCCGCCTCGTTTCTCCCCTGACCGTCCTTAAAATATTCGGGAATAAACCATCGCCCGGAATGCTATCCTTTCCCATGCCGGGAATTAATCTCCTGCTGGATTTCCCTAACACCGGACGCCGCCTGCGAACGCTCTTGGCCGATCTAGACACCATCACCGCTCACTATGGCGGCCGGGTGAACCCGGCCAAAGACGCCCACCTTGACCCCCAGCGCTTCCAGCAATTCTATCCGCAATGGCAAACCTTTGCCCGCTTCGTCGATCCGAAATTTTCCTCAAGCTTTTGGCGCAGAGTCACATCCCCCAAACAATAAAATGTATGAGGAGCTTGCTGAAAAATGTCAGAAACGTCGGGGCCCCGACATGGGGCCGGAACTATAGCGATGTGAATCGCGCCGGCAAGTCTGCCCGAAAAGACGCGGCCAGCTCGGCCAGCGCCGATCTGCCCCTTAGGCCTCGCCGGTCTGCTGTCAAGGCAGCAAGGCCTATGACAGACCAGGCCAGATGAGGCTCCGGCATACTTTATCTTGGCAGAATTCCCGCCGCGCAGTGCCCGGCCGAAGC
Source organism: uncultured Candidatus Saccharibacteria bacterium (assembly GCA_964373855.1). Lineage (GTDB taxonomy): Bacteria > Patescibacteriota > Andersenbacteria > UBA10190 > UBA10190 > CAYJWL01. The sequence continues at coordinate 6,527 of CAYJWL010000037.1, read as the reverse complement.
TAGTATGAACAACATCGTCATTTTTGGAGCGGGTTCAGCGATCGCACAGGCTTTTGGCCGCCTGATGACGCCACAAAAGCCTAATCTTGTATTAATCGATCGTGACAGGAGGCGGGCAGAAATTGTCGCTGCAGATCTTAAAACACGCGGCGCGGCGGCCGCACACCCCATCGGGGCTGACCTTACAAAAACTTCAGAACATCTTCGATTGTGGCTGAACATTCGCAAAAACATGGATTCTATCGATACAGTATTAATCGCCTACGGAACTTTGGGAGACCAGCGGGCCGGCGAGGCTAATTTTGCCGTAGCTGAAAAAGAACTGAAGACAAATTTTTTAAGCGTTGTTTCTTTGTTGACTATCATTGCCAACGATCTGGAAGTGGCAGAAGCCACAGTGGCCGCCAGGAAATCTAAACAGGACCCCCCGGTTATTGCTGTTATCAGCTCCGTCGCGGGCGACCGCGGACGCAAGAGTAATTATATCTACGGCACCGCCAAAGGCGGGTTATCTGTTTTTTTACAGGGACTGCGCAACCGGCTGCACGGCCGCGTCCATGTTCTCACTATCAAGCCCGGGTTTGTGGATACGCCCATGACGGCCGGCTTCAAGAAAGGCCGCCTGTGGGTGAAGCCCGACAGGGTAGCCCGTAAGATCCTTGAAGCCATCTTGAGACAAAAGAATGTTGCCTATATTCCCTGGTGGTGGCGCTACCTCATGCTTGTTATCAAGCTGATACCGGAACCGGTGTTCAAGCGGATGAACTTGTGAAGAGCGGCCTTTAGGCGCGCCTCGTTCTCTGCGCAGCCACCCAGGTAATTTTCCAAGTCAGGTAGCCGCACAGAGCCACAGCGACAACCAAGCCAGTAAGCCACCAGAGGGGGTGCAGGCCCTCGCGTAGCGTTCCCTGCAACGCCACTGCAATTCGCGGAGCGTCCGCGTTTAAGAAAAGAGACTGCCTGCTGGAATACTTGCCAAAGGCAATCGTCAGCGAATGTTCGCCAACAGGCACGTTCTTAAAAGCGGCTTGGCCTTGCCGGTTTGCTACCTTCGTTCGCGGCTGCGAAGCCAAGGTAACCAGCGCGCCAGCTAAGGGATTGCCGGCATTATCAGACAAATGAATGATAACTTCGTCATAGATATGGCCGCGCAAATGCTCCGGAATCCGGGGATCTTGCGTGGGCGCGGGCGATGCAATGTCTGCGGTGCGCGCGATCAACTGCTGTACAGCGTCATTAAATGTCAAGTGTGCGTTCTGCCACAATTTGAGAGTTGAGTCGCTGGCAACCTCACTGCCGAGGCCGACAACATTGAACGCTGTTTGGATGGCGCCCATTACAGAAGCAATGACCGCCCGCCCAACGGCGAAGGCCAGTTTGCCAGTATACACTATCAAATCGGCAAGCAGACGCCCGGCCGCTTGCATGAAGGCGGCCACAGTATTTTCAGCCTGCCTAAATGTCGTACCCACCGAATAGGCCAAGTTATTCATGAAATTACCGACTACAGAAATAACCGAGGGTGACTGACCTTCCACTGTGCGCGGCTCTTGGCCGGCAGGCAACGTAATTTCTTCTTTTTCGTCCAGAGGAGTGACGCTTGGCTCTCCCAGATCAAGCTGCGGTGAAAGGGTGAGAAACTCGCCCCCGGTGGGACCAACCGGTGCGGATATTTCAGTTTGAGTCGGTGCTGCCGCCGTCAAAACCAGAATGAATCCTTTTTCGCTGCGAGTGGTACTCCCGTAATTCGCTGTTAGGGTATAAGGATACAGATCAGCGAAGGCAAAGCCATCAAGTGTCACGGTGTAGACGGCCGGATTATTCGGATGAGGCTTAAGGGTATAGGTTTGGCCGTTCACCGTAATGGTCAGCGACTGTAAACGGTCGGCCTCAACCGGACGCGTCGTAAGAGTAACGGGCTGTCCCAGCGCAACCGAGACTATCCGGCGGTTGCTGGCATCAAGCGTGCCCTGTTCCAGGAACAGAGCCGAGGCCAGCTCCTTTACGATATCGCCGGCAGAATCCAGCAGATCATCAATACTGCCTCCGGTAGTAGCGCCAGCAGTATCTGAGCCTGAATCTCCGGAACCGGAGGCAGGAAATGTCCAGCCTGTATTATTACCGGAATTAACACAACCGGTACTGCAATCGATAGCCGTGGCGTTAGTATTGTTGCTGTCTTGTACATCAACATACTGTATGTCCCGAGTGCCGGTGCTGCTCACATCGATCTCGAATTGCGTGCCGACAGAATCTGACCGCAATGACAGCAGGGTGCCGCTTGCTCCCTTTAATGTCGTATTGTTCGAAACCGTGGTGGTACGAGCGTTATTAAATGTCAGGGTGTCGGCTGCTGACACCGATTTAGTGAGATTATAGAACGTCGTGTTAGTGCTGCCTGTGATTGATTGGGAAGTTCCATCAAGAGTCGCAGTGCCGCTGCGGGCCGTGAAAAGATCGCTGTTGCTCCAGTTCCCGGCCAAGGTGATGGCATTGTTCTCGGTGCTCTTGGTATCGAGGGTACCGCCGGTGATGGTGAGATTGCCGTTAACGTCCAGAGCATCTTCCAGCTCGAAGGTGGCCGTGCCGCCGCCATCGTTGAAGGTTAAGGCGTTGAAGGCTGATCCCCCGGAGACGATATCAATGGTGCCGGAGGTGCCGTCGAAGGTGACCGTGCCGGAGTTGGCGGTGAAGGTGCCGGAATTAGTCCAGGTGCCGGCCACGGTAATCGAGGCAGAGGAGTCCGGCTTCAGGATACCGGCCGCACCGATGGTGAGGGCGCCGTTGAAGTCAGAGGCGGTGGTCGGCTGGAACTGGCCATCGGTCACTGTTAAGGTATTGGTGACAGTGACAGCCGCCGAAGAGTCAATGTCGGTAGAGTCATCCGGGCTGGCAGCAGTGTTGTTGATGGTTAAGTTGTAGAAGGTCTCACCGGTTAGAGTCTGGGCGCCGGTGCCGTCGAAGGTGACCGTGCCGGAGTTTTCCGTGAAAAGATCGCTGTTGCTCCAGTTCCCGGCCAAGGTGATGGCATTGTTCTC
>CAYJWL010000037.1:0-3389 GCA_964373855.1 uncultured Candidatus Saccharibacteria bacterium | reverse complement strand
CAATGGTGCCGGAGGTGCCGTCGAAGGTGACCGTGCCGGAGTTGGCGGTGAAGGTATCCGAATTTGTCCAAGTACCGGCTACATTGATGCTGTTGTTCTCCCCACTCTTGGTGTCCAGAGTACCGCCGGTGATAGTTAAGGTACCGTTAACGTCCAGAGCGTCTTCCAGCTCGAAGGTGGCGGTACCGCCGCCATCGTTGAAGGTTACGTTATTAAATGCATCACCGTCAGAAAAAATATCTTCGGTGCCGGAAGCGGCATCGAAAGTCACTGTGCCGGAGGAAGAAAATGACCCGCTGGTGGCATCCCAGGTACCTGAGACAGTTACCGCATTGCTGCCCATGGTAAACGTACCGTTGATATCAATGTCATCCACGGTCACCGCTCCGCCTGGAGCAAAGGTATTGGTGGTGCGAACAAACAACTCTTTACCGTCAGCCACGGTCAGCGCGCCGGCAGAAACACTATATATGTTCGATATATCAGCCTCACTGGCAACCGCCGCTGTTGACAAGTTTGAGTTGGTCAATGATCCGGCATTATCCTGACGGGTAATGAGTCGATCCTGATACACATCGATGCCCGTTTCATTTGCTCCATCCGTCACAGTGACCGTGACAGCATCGGCCGTTTCGTCTTCCAAGTAGACAGTCAATACATCGCCTGACACAGCAGTCACACTCGCGATAGAATAGGCGCCGGTTGAGGCATTGGATTCAGCCGTTGTAGCGAAATCGGTGCCATTGACTGCAACCCGCACCGTCTGATTGCCAAGCGCAGTTGAACCTTCATCAGAGTAAACCGTACCGGATACGGTAATAACGGCCGTGTAGTTCACTGTTATCCTGATATGATCAACACTGGCAGTTGACGTAAGTTCGTCATCATCATGTTCAACGGATACCACGGTACCGAAATTAGTGGCGTTTATGTCATCAGCAGTCCAATCGGGGTTCGAAACACCCCATTTATCCGTTGACCCGCCGAAGTTTTTGTAGGTGTCGGCTGTAGGCAGAAGTGTGCCAGGAGTTGCTTTTTCGGTTGTCCCAATAGTCCCCCCTTTAACAATCCTGTTCCTTGCTTCAACTAAACCATTCACCCGTTTCCATTCAATGCCAACAGTAATACCATCTATAGTGGCTCCCGAAGGTATGGCAAAACCAAAATTGGTCGCTTTTAAGTAATTGCTTATCTGCCCTATAGTACCGGCATTGGTGGCGTAGCTATCATTTGAGGTCGCGGCATTAGAAGCATTTGACCATGCCACAGTTCCAGTGCCTGTATCGTTAGCTAAAGTGCCAGGGTCATTTGGACCCGAGCTATCGGCCCCCAACAGCCGCGGCACGGCCGCCAAAATAAAAAAAAGCAAGATAGACAAAATTGTTCGCCGCTGAAGGACCATCTTTTATATTCTATCAAACTATGAATGACAAGTAAAATTCTGAACACTAATTTCGTCATACATAGTAGCGCTCATGCGTAATTAAGCGAGCTTTTGCACTCCCGCTTAATTTTAACCGGATATGTATTGTGTCCAAAGGTGCGTTCTTAACGCACAACTTTGTTGTACTAAATCCTACAACTGCGAATCTATACTTGCTTTTACGGCCGCGAATGGTTGCGCACCATTGATTGGAATTTTTTGTCCGTCCGGACCGACTATCACGCTGTAAGGAGTGCCGCGCCCTCCGGCAGAGGTGGCGTCAGCCAAATCGGCATCAACTTTTTCTTTGAATGTATTGCTGTCTACGCATGATTGAAATTGGGCAATGTTCGCCACTCCTGCTTGCTGGGCCAGATCGGGCAATGTCGCCAGATCAAGCCCGTCGTTGGAAGGAGTGACTGCAAACACTTTGTCCACAAACTCCCAGAACCTGCCCTGCTCGGCGGCACACTCGGCCGCATTAGCTTCCGCTGGGGCTTTCGAATGAAGCTGCTCCAGCGGAAAATGCCGGTAGACCCAGCGGACGTCATTTGGGTATTCGGCTACCACCTGCTGCATGGTTTTATGAAAAGTCTTGCAGAAGGGACACTCAAGATCAGAATATTCAATGATGGTAATTTTGGCGTTGGCCGGTCCCCGAATATGGTCATCGGCTGCTACCTCGCGAAATGTCCCGACCGGCGGTTCCTGGGGCCCTCCGGCCAGATCGGGTTGAGCAGTGCCGGGAGCAATTTGAGCGGTCCCGTCATTCGTTGGGCGAATTGGCCCTTTCCCGGACAAACCAAAGTACAGCGCCAAGGCAATAAGCGCGCCGGCTGCAACTATCGCCAACGGCGTTGTTAAAAATTCTTTGGGAGAAGGTTGCCCATCTGACATAGCGAAGAAAATGTTAAGAATTTACGAGTCTTGAAATCGTATCAGGGCAATTTTTTAGTGTCAATTGATCATTGATAAATCGGGAAAATAATGGATGTCGGGCGGCACGAGCTTAAGGTCCCCACGGGCGCGCAATGAATCATGAGCACCCGCGGGGAGAAAGCGAGTGACAGGACCCAGACGATCAATTTTTTTGACGAACCTCAACCAAGTGGAGGGTTTACTCCCAGTAGCTCTTCAAGTTTGGGCTGATTAAATCCAACCACGATTTCACCCTCGACATCTATCACCGGCACGCCCATCTGCTGGGATATTTGCAGCATCTCATACCTGGCTCCCTCGTCGGCGGCAACATTTTTTTCCTGATACCGCACTTTATGAAAAGCAAAGAATTCCTTGGCCGCTTCGCACCAGCCGCAGGCAGGAGTGCTGTATATCGTCACATTTTTCATATGTTCAGTAGTCAAGCGATATCATAGCGGGGTGTGCTAATTAATCTGGCTCTATTAACTGCCAGCCGCCGGTGGGGGTGAAGGAACCGCGACCGGACCCGCGGGGTAAAATTAATTAGCACAGGGCGCATCATAGTTCGTGTATAGTATAGCGCAAAATAGCATAGCTATCATCAAATTCGAATGTCCCGGTCACCTTTTTTCCGGCCAATACCAGCGGGAGCCAATATTTGTCATCGGCCCACATGTGGGCATATGGTATTTCGTCCAGTGCAAACCACTTCGGCTTCATCTCCTCCGTTTCAGTGGCTTTGCCGGTAAACGAGGTGACGAAAAACACATGGACGGCCAGCTCGGTCGCGTCCGCCAGCACAAAATTAAGTATCCCGGCTTCCTGTATAGTCCGAGGGACAATGCCAGTTTCCTCCCGACATTCCCGCTTGGCTGCCTCTGTAAGGCTCTCGCCAGACTGAACCTTTCCGCCAAATCCATTCCATTTTCCAGCGCCGAACCCGCGTTTCTTCATCCCGAGCAAGATTCGCCCGTCCGATACTATGATAGTGAGGGTCAGTGTTTTAATCATCGCTTTTTCTCACGCCTGTCTCCCGCGCCCACCG
>CAYJWL010000036.1:0-8212 GCA_964373855.1 uncultured Candidatus Saccharibacteria bacterium | reverse complement strand
ATTGCCTGGCTTAGACGCATACCAATCATTATTGTCGTCCAGCAGCTGAAGAATTAACAATTCCCCGGCTACCGCCTGCTATTCCGACTGCTGACCGCTTGGCTCAATCGGCGCCAGGCCCATGTCATCTCTCTCACCCGGGAAGCATACGAGAAACTGCGTCCGCTCATCCGCCGACTGGAGTATCTACCGGCCGCTGTAGACTGCCGGAGATTTCCCGTAGCCTTACATGGCACCCCTGCCAGCACCCCCCTTAAAATCCTGACGGTCGGCAAATGGCAGGTGCGGAAGAATCTCCCGCTTCTGCTGCAGGCGGTAAGAGAGCTGCAAGCCCGCCATCCTGGTCTCCCGCTTCACCTTACAATTATTGGCAAATTCACATCCGAGCCAGCCAGCCAAGATGAATACGATAATATTCGAAGACTCATCACCAAGTTCAGTCTAACCAAAGCAGTTGAACTTAAAGTGGCTGTACCCTACACCAACATGCCGGCGCATTATAACGCGGCCGATCTGTTCGTTCTATCCGCGTCGCGGGAGCCCTTGGGCTATGCCGCGGTTGAAGCCATGGCGGCCGGCCTGCCCGTCATCATCGGCTCCGACTGCGGCGCCAGCTCATATGTCCGTGAAGGAAAAAACGGTTATGTATTCCCGGACCTGTCTCTGACCGGATTATCTGCCTGCATTTCCGAATTTGTTACAAAATCCGATACTGTAAACTGGCCGAAGATTCAATCCATGGGAAAGATGAGCCGAAAAATCGCCGAAACTGAACATGCGCCTGCGCGCTGGGTTGAAGTGTTTCACCGTCTGCAAGCGGATACCAAAGCGCCATGACTACCCTACTGCGTTCTTCCGCCCTAGCCTCGCTCAAGCGGCTGCGCCGCTCCCCGCTACGCCAGCCGATTCTCCGCCTGTTGGTTAAGGTCCACAACTCCTCCTACCACATGATCTCCTTCTTTGCCTCCCACAGTGGACTGCACCCTAAGCACAAAATTCTCAATTATCACCAGTTCTTTTTGGATAATGTTAAACCGGCCGACCGCGTGCTGGATATCGGCTGCGGCCATGGAGCAGTGGCCTATGACCTCGCTCAGAAAGTATCATACATTGTGGGCATTGATATTTCAGCCAAAAACATTGCTCAGGCAAAAGCCCGGTACCAACAAGCCAATTTACAGTTCGTGCCGGGAGATGCAACCACCTATGTTTTTTCAGACCGCTTCGATGTTATCGTGTTGTCCAACGTTCTTGAGCATATTGAGCACCGCATTGCCTTTCTCAAGCAGTTGTCCACCTTAGCCCCCACCCTTCTCATCCGCGTGCCGCTTCTGACCCGTGATTGGATTAGTGTATACAAAAAACAACAGGGTTTCGAATATCGGCTCGATCACACCCACCGCATCGAATACACCGAACAGATTTTCCGTCAGGAAATGATGCGCGCCGGGCTTATTATCAAGCATCTCCACACGGCATTTGGCGAGCTATATTCTAAGGTTACGGCATAACCTAAACGCCGGCCGCAATAACATTCAGGCGTATCGTTCTGCCCGAGCCTTCTCCAATTCGTCAGAGCTTTTCCTCACAGCCACCGCCGCCGCGCGGATTGCCAACGACAGGCAGTTCATTGTCTTGGTGTCTATGATCGCTGTGATCTTTGGCGCCGCACTGCCTATGGCGGCGCCAGCTCTTAAACGTACTTCCGAAAACCGTATCTCTATTCGGCCTTCCAGCCTAAAGCGGCAATGACATCATCAGCCGAATTATACGTTCCTTCCGGCAAAGCTTGAGAAAACTCTTGTTTATCTGCTTCTGAATAATCAGACAGGTTATTACACTGCGCTACCAGATCCGCCTTGCTGGCGGGATAGCTCTGGTGCTCGCGCAAATGCTTAGTGGCGTTCTGCACATCCTGCATGTCACTCACCTCCTAGCGTAAGAAATGATAAAAACTTACTTTCAACTGTATCGCAGCCTTTATGAGTCAGCAAGAAAACTACTACGTGTGTTGCCAGCCAAACCACCTGGACAAAAGTTGACAAAAAGTGCATAATAGAAAACATGGTTTATTTCAAAACACCTTAAGCTCTCGATATACCTATGCTAGATTCAGCTTCACTGGAAAAAATGCGTGTGGGGAAATTGTCTATTTCCACCTCTCTGCTGGTGCGCGCCGCACGACAAAAGGGCTACGCCTGTACTTTTTTGCCGGAAAAAGTCGTGCTCATCTCGAACGGTAAAATTTCCCACTTTTTCAAAGGAACCAGTCTTCCCTGCAATAACACCGTAGCCGCTAAACTATCTTGTAATAAGTACTTTTTGCGCAAACTTCTTAGAGAAAAAAACATTCCCGCGCCGCGAACCATTGCGCTCCGGCATCCGGCCGCTTGGCGATCTGTCCTTACCAGTTCGCTCCGATTTCCTTTGGTCGTAAAACCAATCAACGCTTCACACGCCAATGGCGCCTCCTTGAACATTACCACTCCGGGCGAATTGCGACGGGCGGTGGAGCGGGCTTTTGCATTTATGAGGAAGAATAAAGGAGGCGACAGAGTATTGGTCGAGGAGTTTTTTGCCAGCCATGATCTGCGGCTATTGGTTATCGGAAATAAAGCTGTATCTGTTCTGAGGCGGGAGCCGGCCTACGTCGTCGGCAACGGAAGCAACACCATTCGCGAACTGATTCATGCTTTTAACAGACAATGGCGGTCCTCGATTAAATATGATTTTCCGTTATGTCCGATGCCCATAGACAGCGAGGTGACACGATATTTAACGAAAAAAGACCTCGATCTGAATTCGATTCTGCCGGCGGGAGAGAAGACGCACCTGCGCTGGAACGCCAATGTCAGCACGGGCGGTCGTGCCATTGATGTGAGCGATCAGGTTCACCCGCGGATCAAGGCCCTAGCCGTCCAGATTGCCAGAATCTCCCAGTTAAAAATCGGCGGCGTCGACCTGCTCTGCAAGAATCCAGCCTCAGCTGATATTTCAGCTGTAAATATTGCTGTGCTCGAGATTAATGACTCTCCCGGCCTTGATATTCATCATTTTCCTTTTCAGGGTAAGGGCCGAAATGTAGCCTCAGATATCCTTACCTATATCTTCGGCAAAACCACACGGCCGCAGCCTGCCGAAAAGCGCCGCCTTGAAGCCCTGCTCGCAAACATTCACATCACAGCCCCAGCCTCCTCGGCAGAAGCAGCCAGTATCGTTGCTCCGCAAAAGCCAAAGACATAAAATAACATAGGCGTTACTCTGTCTCACTATACCCCGGGAAGTAGTCCCGCCTAATCCGTTTCCGGGCGATACCCATTCCCATCAGCACCTTCGCCATGGCTTGTACCATCGGCTCGGGGCCGGAGACATAAAACAGTCGTTCCGGCCAGTCCGGCACTTCTTCTTTAATCAGCCGTTTATCAATCGTCCCTATTCTGCCGGACCAACCGGACGAAATTTTTTTATCGTCGGATAATACATATACATTTTTCATTCCGAACGTTTTTCCTGCCTCGTCGAACACTTCCCGAAAAGCTAAGTCTCTCTCTTCTTTCACCGCGTAGAGCAGAATAATATCGCGCTTCGCCTTTGTATCAAGCAGGTATTTCACCATGCTGCGAAACGGCGTTATGCCGATGCCGCCGGCGATGAACACCAGCTTCTGCTTCTCATCCGCCGGCAACACAAATTCCCCTGCCACTTTTGAGACAACTACCTCGTCTCCCACCTCCATATTGCGCAGCGCCTTCTTAAACGTGCTTCCCTGTTCCGTAAATTTCGTCGTCAGCAGTACCTTCTTCTCTGTCGGCGCGGAGGCAATGCTGAAATATCGGCGTACCCCCCGGGAATCTGATCGCGGATGGCCAAGGGTGTATTCGAGAAATTGTCCCGGCACAAATCCAAACGAGCGGGATGGTTCAAACCAAAAGCTGCTGATGACAGGTGAAATAATCTCTTTGCCGCGCAGAATAAAGGCTTGCCGGAAGTCCGGGTTGATAATGCGTGAGAATATATTGCCAACAAGAAGAGCTAACTCCAGCGAATAGGGAATGTGGCCGGCAAAGCGCTGGAAACAGAAGAGAACGAGGCCGACGACAATACCGAACAGCGTGCGCCGCGATGCGGTTTGTGGCGCCGTCAGCGGCTCGACCAGCATAACGAACGCGAAAAAGGCAAGCGGGGTAAAGACGAGGAGATCTTTGAGAAAGATAATCGTTTCGGTAAGACCTTGCCCTTGAATCAGCCAACTATCAATTGCCAGCAGACCAACATACACCGCGAAAAAACTTCCCACCAGATGCCAGCGCCTGATTTTTCTCATGATGACAAGGCCGCCCAATAGAATAACAGGCAGCATCGGTTGACTGCCTATCCACCAGCTGGCGCCATGGCCAACCGTCAGGGCTGCGGCGGTCACGCCAACCGCCGCCGGATTGAATATATGGCTGCGGCGGATAACAAAAATATATTTTGACGCTATGGCGGCAAGTGAAATTACAACAAGAGGTAGCCACTGCTCTGGCAGTGCTAACGGCCCAACGATGGCTGCCAGAATCAGGGCCGTGATCAAAGGTGATTCCGTATTTGGCTTTATCTTCAAAAGCCGCGCGATCAAAGCGTTCGCTCCCCAGCAGATCACTCCAAATGCTATTGTTTGTGCGAGAATCGCAATCGGGCTATAGGGCAGCACGCGAAACGCGCTCAATATGATCGCCACGCCGATAAGAACACCCATGAAATACAGCATGAGCCGGTACATGGTGATTTTGTTCAAAAACGAAGTCAGAATATGTGCAGCGGCGTGCATATGCCCATTCTAACACTAAATTTCTGGCCGGATATTTATTTCTCGAAGGCGCGATCGAATTCCCGGCGAGAATTCGTCGCTCGGCACTCGCCTCTCCGCTGTCAAGGCAACAAGGCCTGTGACAGGCCATGCCGGAGAGGCTCCGTGACGCTTCTCGAAACAAACATCCGGCCAGCAATAAGCCTGCTTGCCCCGTACTGAAGCACAGCTTCTAGTACTGGGGCGAGATATCCTTCCGAAATACATGTCTGAAGCTATCTCGCCGCGCTGTGCCCTGCCGTAGCCTTAAGGCGAAGGCGGGTCACCCCTTTCGTTTAGATCATTTTTCACTCGGCTCATCAAGCGATCCTGCTCTGACATCCAAAACCACAACTGATTTTTAAGGCGCCTGCCGAGCTTGTACGAATTAGCGTGAGATAATACTCCCAGATATGATTGTAACGTCTGATGTAACGATTGATCACTGCGCAAACCCCTGTTTCGCTCTTGGGCTCTTTGCTTAAGTTTTTTGAGTATGCGCTGACGTGTCCCGGTACGAACTAAGCGATAGTGTGGAAAAATAATGTACCCCAGAAAGTCGACGCCTCGATGACGAGGTTGAATTGTAATTTTTTTGGGATGGAGCGAAAGCTTCAGCCGGTCCCTTAAAACCTCCATAATAACCGGCACGAGCTGCTCAAGATAAAGCCGGGAATCGGATATAATAACAAAGTCATCGGTATAGCGCGCGTAATTTTTTATCAGGAGCTCATGCTTTACACACTGATCAAACTCATTCATGTAGATATTGGCAAAAATCTGGCTAGTCAGGTTGCCGATGGGTATGCCCACCCGCGGCAGCGCGTTTACTCTCTCTCTCTCTCTCTCTCGTATCGGCACCGAGTAGCTTTCGATAACTTCTTCCAAAAGCCACAAGAAATCAGGATCTTTGATTCTTCTTTTCAGAATAGCAAACAAGGTATCGTGATCGACGGTATCGAAGAATTTCTTAATGTCGCATTTCAGCGCGTAACAGGATTGCGTTCCATTCTTCGAAACTTTTCGGATTATGCTCTGCACCCGAGCCACCCCTTTGTGCGTACCCTTGCCAATCCGGCAGGAAAACGAGTCGGCAATGAACGTCGGATCAAAGACCCGATTCAACACCTTAAATACCGCATGGTGTATCACCCGATCACGCACCGTCGCTTTATGAATATGCCGCGGCTTAGGATCGGCAATGTGAAAGCCGTGGTAAGGACCGTGGCGATATCGCCTAGAAAGCAACTCACGGTGCAACTGAAAGATATTTTGCTCAAGCTGCAGCTCAAAACGCAGAATGTCCCGCTTGTTGCCTTTGCCTTTGCGGAACTCATCCCACGCGGTGAACAAATGCTCAGCGGCAACCACCTCGTCAAATATTTTTTTATACACCTTCACAAACTATGAATGATGACGAGATTCCGCTGTTAAAGAAAACATACGACTTGTATAAGTCTTTTCACCACTACCGCCTAACTGTCCCCAAACACGATCGACATACACTGTACGAAAAAGCCGATCGTGTCATTCTTGATCTCATTGAATCTATTTATTACGCCGGCTATACAAGCAGTAGCAGCAAGCTGGCCTTACTAGAAAAGGCCAGCGCCAAATTGAACTTGTTGCGTCTACTGGTTCGTTTGATGAAGGATACCAAAACGCTTGATCTTAAAAAGTACACACTTCTCCAGCAGATCATTAATGAAGTCGGCCGCATGCTGGGCGGGTGGATACGGTCGATCAAAACGCCATGAGTACGAGACTGAAGTTCCGGGAGGCCGCCAAACCAACATCGTCCCACTGGTTGCTGTCCCAGTTGTTGTTGACATTGAGGCCCTCGGCATCGAAGTTGCCCACGTTGACGCGGTTGCCGTCGGAGCCACTAGAAATTGCTCGCTTCCATCCTGAGTCAACAGCAATTGAAGCTTACTGCCTTCATGAAAGACCTATTGCTTCTTTCGCCTGTAAGTATTCGGGAGCAGTTTAAAAACACCTCCCCTGAAAACGAGCAAGAAGTTCAATCCCATTCTTTTTCGCACCCTATCGCCGTCCGTAGAGCGACGATACTCTGGCGATTCTCAAAGACGAGAGACCTTGCGAGGCTTAGGCGTACCCAAGCCTGCACGAGCAAGATGAAATTATTGTAGATAATGAGTAAAAAAAGAAAAGAGCCTTCACGGATATCTGCATGCTACAGATAAACGCGAAGGCTCAAAGAACCAAAAGTGACAACGAGCCAAGGGCTTAAGCGCCCAACTTCCGGGAGGCCGCCAAACCAACACCGCCCCACCGGCTGCCGGCCCAGTCGCTGTAGACAAAGAGGCCCCCGGCACCGAAGAGGCCCACGTGGACGCGGCCGCCGCCGGAGCTCGTGTCGCGCACTCGGCCATAGCGGTTGGGGTTCAAGTAGATGCCTGTCTTCTTAAAACAGGCAAGGCACTTGGTAACCTCTTCCACTGCGGACGGAACCTCGTATTCCGGAGGCAACATGGCCTGTTGCCCGTCGAATGTCTTGTTTTCCGATCCGGGAACGATTTCCTTGAGGCACAGGTACCAGCGCAGCTGGCAGGACACCTCGTTGGCGAACGGCTCGTTCTTGTACCAGCAATCGGGCGGGTACGAGTAGAAACGAGGTTGGTTCGAGGCCGGATGGAGCTTTTGCCACTGACCAATGGTCAGCGGTTGCTTCTTGGACTGCTCCAACCCCAGAAAGGCGAAGTGAGTGTCCTTCACCTGCTTGCCGGAATGGAAGGGGCACGGCGCGGTCAGGACTTTCTCGCTCCACGGGAACTCGCTGACCTTAGCCAGCTGGCTCTTGGTAAGCGAGAGACCATAGTTCTCCTGCCAGTCCTCAACGCCAAAGAAATTGGTGCCGAGCAGTTTCTGTGCTGCTTCGCGCGCGGCCGGGCAAGCAATGGCGAATCTTTCCAAGAACTTTCTCTGTTCGGCCTTGAAGCGATCTCCGTGCTCGATGATGTATTGGGCTTCATTGGATCTGAAACCCGTCTCGTTCAAAACAGCTTCAAACAAACCTACCACATGACGACCCTGCGAATCACGAGATGTGATCAATGCCTTCTTAGACATCGTCATCACCCCTTTCTTGTGCAAGAACAGTACCGAAAGACGTTTTCGGCAAACGCTAGTCTCGATATGAGACGAGCCCTCCTACGTTAAAACTAAAGGACACGTCCAACAAAGCCCTCCCACAGTCTTGGCGACAGAGGGCTCGTCTCATCTGCTATTATCTTTAGGTTACCTAAAGTGCTGTCCCAAATAGGCTAATCAATCATTATACTCCTGTTGTCTTAAATTGTCAAGCGGGCTGGGTAATGTGCAAGCACTTCTGGCACTTTTTCCTACCCTTAAGGAATGTGCACC
>CAYJWL010000035.1:7299-8883 GCA_964373855.1 uncultured Candidatus Saccharibacteria bacterium | reverse complement strand
CCTTTGGGAGGATTTAGTCCGAGTTCAAATCCCGGCGCCCCGACCAAGGCAAGTTGATATACCATGCATACATGAGTTCTGCGCTGCCCCTCCTCTTTATTGTCCTCGCGGTACTAGCTGCTTCTTTGTTTTACCTTACCTATACGAATGAAGGTAGAGGAGAAATAAGGACCTATCTCGAACCATACAGCATCACCGTACCATGGCTAAAAGAACGGCCGCCATCTCCTCCCATAAAGACTCCTGTTCAAAATATCTACATCTCCGGCAGCTCGCGCTTTAGCCAAGGTCGCTGTACAACCACCAGCGAATGCCAGCCTCGCGGCTGCTCGGCTGAAGTTTGCACCAGCCAGGCAGATGTAGTTACGACCTGCGAACTCTTAGAGAATCACCCGGCCACAGCGGGTCTTACCTGCCAATGCCTGCAGGGTGTGTGCGGCTGGAAATAAGAGCTAAGTTAAAAAGCTGTTGGGTTGACTGGGGCAGAAAATTTACCTACAAAGAGAGGGCCGCGCGAGTGTCGTATAATGGCAATACTGCAGCTTTCCAAGCTGCTAACAGGGGTTCGATTCCCCTCACTCGCTCAGCAAAGAAAATAGCCGGGCTTTTGCCTGGCTGTTTTCTTTGCATGATTCAGGGAGTAGGAATCGAAGGGTATTTCAAAAAGCTAAACAGCTTTAGGTTTTTGAAAACCCGGGCTCCGAAGGAGGAGTGAGCCATGTACCGTTAAGGTACGAAGCGAACGACGGGTGAGGAGGATTCCCCTCACTCGCTCATGATATAAGGGAGGAGATGCATCTCCTCCCTCATCGTTTGCTTCGCTCACTGCTCCCTCCTTAACAAGGTGTCCTCAGTTTCCGGGCAAAGCCCGGAAATTCGGAGCCAATAACAAAGAAAAGACCACCCACGTAAGGAACTCCATACAAGAACATGTGCCGCCAAGGCAAATGTTTTAACGGTATTCTAGGAGGACACTGCTGCTACGTATCGGCAAAAGCAGCGGCTTAACTCATGGTTCTTGCTCCGCATTTGCGCATGTTATACTGCACACATGAAATACGGTCGCTACGGCTGGTCACACCTTGTATTAAGCTGGGGACTGGGGATTGTTTTTTTGTGGATCGGGCTGGATATGTTTCGCCATCCCGGCACGTGGATCGGTTTTTTGCCGCAGGATATTCCGGGCGGCATTGATCGTCAATCAGCCTTACAATTGAACGCGCTGTTTGATACGGCAGTGGGAGTTTTCCTGATTCTCAATTGGTGGCAAAAACTCATCGCTGGGCTGGCCATGCTGCACCTTATCTCAATTCTCGTCTACAACGGCATTGATGCTCTTCTCATCCGCGATGTGGGCCTTCTGGGCGCAGCCACAGCGCTGCTGCTCTGGCCAACCCACTACCGCCGGCGCCGGTTTTTCCGGTTATTTGGCCGCAGGGGCGGCGAGGTGGAGGAGTAATTAAATAGAAACTGGAAACTGGAAAATAGAAAATAGAAACTAGAAAATAGAAACTAGAAACTGGAAAATAGAAACTGGAAAATAGAAAATAGAAACTAGAAAATAGAAACTAGAAACTGGAAAAT
>CAYJWL010000035.1:0-7199 GCA_964373855.1 uncultured Candidatus Saccharibacteria bacterium | reverse complement strand
AGAAACTGGAAAATATCTAATTTCTTAATTTCTGATTTCTGCTCCGAACGATAGTTAAGGAGCTTTAATACATTCCCAGCGGATTGATCGGCCGGCCGTCTTGTCGTACTTCGAAGTGCAGGTGGGGGCCAGTAGAGCGACCGGTAGATCCCATCTGGCCGATAGCACCGCCTTTGGCCACCTCTTGTCCGCGGCTGACGTAAAACTTATCTAAATGAGCGTAGTGTGTCGTTAGACCGTTGCCGTGCTTGAGGATAATCAGATTACCATACCCGCCAAGCCAGCCGGCGTACTCGACCGTGCCGCCAGAGGCCGCGTAAATTGGTGGACGGGAGCGGTCATCAATATCAACACCAGTATGTCCCCAGCGGAAGTATTGCGAAAGGTGCCGGGTGGTAGTCGGCCAGCCTAACCCGGCGCCTGCGTCCGGGGCTGGAGCGGGGGTAGGACCATCTGTTTCATCTCGCGCCAGACGAGTGTCGCCCGGGACAATTTGCGGAGCGGCTCTTGGCGCAATGTAGCCGTCGGGCACAATAAGCTTTTGGCCGATCGAGAGTTTGGAGCTGTCTTCTAATCCGTTATAGTCCACAATTTCGCTGGCTTTAGCATCATACTTTTGCGCAACGCCTAACACTGTATCTCCGGAATCAACCGTATGGAGAACGCCGGTGGTAGGTAGAATAGTTAAATGATCACCGACTTTGATGGTATCGCGGCTGTTTAAGCCGTTAGCCCACAGGATGGTGTTGGCACTGATATCAAATTGGGCGGCAATATCAGCAATCGTGTCGCCTTCCTGCACCGTATAGACATGGGATTTCTTGGAAGGACTGTCTGATCCGGTATCGCTGCCCGGTTCTGGGACAAGCGGCTGCAAGGGTGCGACCAAGGCATTGCCTCCCAGCGTATCCGCAAACTGCACTTCAGGATCATCAAACGTAATCAGATTCACGTCGGAGGCGCTGGCGGCGGCCAGGCGCGGGCCGCCCACTCCCGCGACATCGGTGTTGGCGTAGGCCGAAGGATCCAGTGGGCCTTCGGAAACCTGCTCGCCGGATATAAATGAAAACAGCAAGGAGTTATGATCCACGCTGTTGGCATGTTGATTCTGCCAGGCAACGGCTGCCATTAAACCAAAGAAAGCGGCATGCACCGCTGACTTTTTAGATAGCCCTAAGATCCTTCGGCGCAAAATACCGGCCTGTTGATAGACAATCAGGCTCTGCCTGTGTTTAAGGCTAACTGGATTACTGGGAAGCAAGGTAGTTAACCTGCCTTGCTTTAGTTGTCGTTTCTGTAAAATACTGCTTCCTTTTCATCATGGACATGGTCCCCACAACCCTAATACTTTCAACCGCACACATCCATACAGGAATTAGCATTTTGTCTTTGCTTTTTGGTGTCAACCTTCGAGAAGTGTCAGGCTATCCTGACAACATAAGATGGCATTGTATGGAAGCTGCCGGCAACGTCAACCTTGACATTTCGTGCCCGGTTCACCTTAACAGCAGTTCTATCGCTCGAGAGGCCCGCGGAGCCGTTTCCCAGCATGTGGAGGCGTGTGCATAAATGCCACTGTCGCTCTCTATTGCATTAAGGACTTCCCAAGCTTGATTGCCAACTCTTGAAAACCAAGTGATACGGTTGGTGAAACGTCCCCGGCGATTTATCATGCACGCATGGCTGATCCCCTGCGAGACCTGAATGATGCTCAGCGGCAAGTAGTCCAAACAACTCATGGGCCAGTTTTAGTTCTGGCCGGCGCCGGCTCGGGCAAGACTCGCGCCCTCACCCACCGCATCGCCTATATCATTCAGAACAGGATCGCGCCTGCCAGTGAAGTTATGGCCATGACATTTACGAACAAAGCGGCTGGTGAGATGAAGGAGCGAATCCGTCATCTCATCAACAACCCAAAAAACACGCCGCGTGCTATTGGTACTTTTCACAGCCTCGGTGCCCGGATGCTGCGGGAAGCGTCGGCCTATCATTCTCATTCTCCACACTTCATCATCCTTGATGAAAAAGACAAATTGCACCTGATTCGACAAGCCTGCCGTGACCATAGCTTATCGCTGCGCGATTGGAATCCGCATGCCTTAGCCCATCGAATATCAGTGGCCAAGAACAATCTGCTACAGCCAGAGGTGATGGCAGCTGAGGCGGAAGGGTTAGCCGCCAATGTGGCTGCTCAAGTGTACCAGCGCTACGAGGCACTGCTCGCTAGACATAATGCCTATGACTTCGATGATTTATTACGCCTGCCGGTGCTGCTGATGGAAGGCAATCCGGATCTGCGCGCCAAATTTCAGAGGCGCTGGCGCTGGTTATCGGTAGACGAATATCAAGATACGAATCCTCTGCAAATCAGTCTGCTCAAGCTTTTGCTTGGTCCTGAACAAAACATCTGCGTTGTGGGAGACGATTACCAGTCCATCTACTCCTGGCGCGGGGCCAAGGTTGACCACATTCTTAATTTCGAGGCAGAGTTTCCCGGCTGCCAGACCATTTATTTAACGCAAAATTACCGTTCCACTCCGCAAATCTTACAAGCTGCTAACACTGTTATTGCCGGTAACAGGCAGCAGAAGCATAAAAAGCTATGGACCAGTAATAAAGGCGGCCAGCCAGTTCAAATTGTGGCTTTGCCCTCCGATCGCTTTGAGGCCCGCTGGGTACGGCAGCACATTGAAGATCACGTGCGAGCCGGTGGCTCTTTACGCGATTGCGTCGTCCTCTACCGCACGAATGCGCAGTCGCGTCTGTTTGAGGAAGAGTTCTTAACTCAGCGCCTGCCCTACACCATCGTCGGCGGGTATCGTTTCTATGACCGGCGCGAGGTCAAAGATGCCTTGGCGTTTCTGCACCTGTGGCTGAATCCAAATGCCCGCTTAAGTCTTGAGCGCATCGCGGCGGCGATGCTCCGTGGTATTGGTCCAAAAACTCTGGACCGGTGGGAGGCGCAGGCTAGCACGCAGGGAATTTCTTTACGAGATGTTCTCGCCCAGCATAGTGCTCACCCGCAGCTGCAGCGTATCGCCTTAGCCTATGCCAATACGGGCGGCAAAAAATATGAGCATGTATCGCATCTGCTTCAGGATCTACTACAGGACAGCCGTTATGTGGACCACCTGAAAACAGCGCCAGACGGGGAAGAGCGCGTAGAGAATATCAAGGAGCTGTTCAGTGTGGCCGCCGCCTATATAGACGTGCCAGCGTTTTTGGAGGATGTCTCGCTCTTGAGCGAAATCGACACCTACGAAGAGCAGCGGGATCGCGTCACCTGCATGACCCTTCATGCCGCCAAGGGGCTGGAATTTGCTGTGGTGTGTGTCGTGGGCTGCGAAGAGGGATTACTGCCTCATATCAACAGCTATAACAGCCTAGCTGCACTGGAGGAAGAGCGCCGCCTGCTGTATGTGGGCATGACGCGGGCTCGGCAGCAGCTTACAGTAACCTGGGCCCAGCAGCGGTACCTAGCCGGCGAGATAACGCCGCAGCTGCCCTCACGCTTTTTCGATCAGCTGCCGGAAGGAGTCGATTGCCTCCTGGCCGCTGCCGCTGCCCCCGAGGATCTGCCCATTATCGAATATGACCTTCCTCGATTTAACATCCGTTGAAGTCATCAAGCATCTGCTGGCCAAACACGGCGTGGTATTGTCGCGCTCGCTTGGTCAAAATTTTTTGATATCCGCCGAAGTAGTTGAGGCCACCGTGGCCACGCTGGCCGAGGGACCTAAAGCTACTACTGAACTAGGCGCCGGCATCGGCACCTTAACCTCGGCCCTGGCAGCATCTGGCCACCAGGTGCGGGCGATTGAAAAAGACGACGAGTTCGTTGCCATTCTCCCGACTATCATGCCGCCAAAACTGCGCAGCCGGGTTGAAGTTATTCATCAAGATCTCAAGGAAGCTGAATGGTCCTGGCCGGAGCCTTATCAGCTTGCCGGGAATATCCCGTACAATGTATCCGGCTTTATCATTCGCCGCTTAACTCAACTGGAGCCGGCTCCAGTCCAGGCAGTTTTCCTCATGCAGCGCGAAGTCGGCCAGCGCTTAACCGCCATGGCGCCCGATATGAATCTCTTAAGTCTGGCCGTCAGCTTGTGGGGCAGGGCCGAGGGCTTATTAATTGTTCCGCCGAACTGCTTTTGGCCGGCACCTAATGTCTATTCACAGCTCGTGGCTCTTACGCCGGCCGGGGACCAGATGTTCGACCGGGAAAGCCGCGAACGCATTATGAACATGGCCCACACCTTCTTTCAACAAAAACGTAAACAGATAGGCAGCGTTATGAAAAAAGCGTTCGGACTGGATGTGCCAGAGGCAGTTGCGATCTGTGCGGGGGCAGATATAAGTCCGACACAACGTCCGCAAGAACTCACGCCACAACAGTGGAAACAATTATCGCAGCGCTTACGCCGGAAAGCGTGACTTGAGGAATATTTCTCAAGGCAGTCAAGCCTGCGGTACACTGAACCTATGGGCAACAATGATATTGATGAGCCAGAGTACCCGGCAGAGGAGGGAAACAACCACGCGCCGCCGTCTGGAAACAACGTCATCTCTGCCAAACGCACTTTGATCGTGCTGGTTGGGGCCGGTGGTATCATCGTGCTCGTTTTAATTGGCATTCTCCTGGGACTGCGGCTGCGAGGTGAAAACAGTCAGCAACCGGCTCCCGAACCGACGGGGCAAGGCGAGCTGCTCTCCAATTTGGCTGCGTCTGTTCCCGGTAATAACCTCGCAGTGACTGTTACCCGCCATCCGGCTCCAGAAGATTCGTACACCATTGACGCTATCGAAACAACAAACACAAAACAAACAATCCAGTATTACCGGCCGCGTGAGGACAGTTCCTACACGATTATCAAAGCGTTTGATGATAATGACGAGGTGCTCATCGAGGAGAAGTTTAGTCTTTCCACCACCGCCGCCTCCGAAGACTTTTCTTTAGAGGATCCTTCATCACAGGCACCAACTGTCACCATCGCAGCCAGCACCGCCTACCTGGTACTGCCGCTGCCCGAAAGGCGAAGCGCCGCACGGATCCAGATACTCAACGAGGCCGGGCAGTTACTGACAGAAAAGATCGTCGGCTCAAACAGCTCCCGGCAGCCAGCCGACAGCGCGCGACGCGGGTACGCTGACCGGTTGGCGAGTTTCTTTACCCATCAGCTATTCCGAATCCGCCCCTTGCAGGCACAAGCACCGCCACCGCCTCCAGCAGGCAAGTTCACCATTGTTATCATTAATGAGGCTGATTTCCCCATCCCCGACAGAGAGGGTAATCTAAGAAATACCGCTACAGACCCTGCTATCACCCAGCTTAAAGCTAGTTATGTGCGTGCAATGTTCATCCCGCTCGAGCCGTGGAATACTCTTAAGGACAACATCGAAGTTAAAGTTATTGACGACAATACCACTCCGCTGGGATGCACCATGATCCCCGAGGGGTTCCCGCAGTGCTTCAATGATGCGGCCGTGATCCAGGCGGTTCAGGCCAAAGGGATTGAAGATTGGGACGTTATTGCTGTGATCACGCCCTTGCCGTGTAACTGCGGCTGGGTGAGAGCACCGGACCTACCGCCGATTGCCGCTTTTGGAGCGCGGTCATCTCCGGCGGCATTTGCCCACGAGTTCGGCCACGCCACCGGGAAAATGGGCGATGAGTATCTCTATAAGTTTGGTAATACAGCCAGCCATAATTTTCCGAACTGCTTTACATCGTTGGATGAATGCCGGCAGACAATCGGTAACTTCCCAAAATTTGATGCGGAATGCCGGCCGGGGTGCCAATCTGTTAATGAATGGCGCCCATCTACCCGAATTATGCATAACAGCTATCAGCCCTTCCGATATGGCCCCTATGAAACGTGCCTGTTGGGCCAGAAAATCGCCGAGGGCGCAGGCACGCAATATAACTGCAACCCGTGAAGTGATATAATAAGCCTATGTCACGCAGGGTTATCATTTCCATACTCGTTATTCTAATTGTCGGCATTATTGGCGGCACAGCTATCCTTATTATGAACCGGCTGCGCGGAACTTCGAGCAGCTCAACGGCACAGCAATCTCCCGGATCTCTGCAGGAGGCAGAAACCGGTGGTCAACAGGTGGTTGATCCGACGGGCGACAGTGATAATGATGGCCTCAATAATGCCGATGAGCGGATCTGGGGTACCGATGCTAACAATGCTGATAGCGACGGGGACGGATTTTTAGACGGGCAGGAGGTAACCGCCGGCCACAACCCGAGCATTGCCGGCCCCAATGATCTTTTACCACCGGGTTTTCAGCCGGGGCAAGATGTCAATCCCTTGGAGGTGGCGGCAACACAGCCGATCGCTGTCGATCAGTTATTCGCCGAAAATCTTGATTTAAGCGGTCCCAAGGGAAACCTAACTGAACTCTATAATCAGAAATATCCTGAAGGTCAGCGAACCGATGAAACGCTGGATGACTTTGCGCTGGAGCAGGCAATCATCACAAAATTGCCCACACCGACGAAGCAAGCGATTGACCTGCTTGCAGACAACACGCCCGGCACCGTAGAGGAATACCTGAAAGTTGCCGGCAACATTGACGTTTTCCGGGATGAGTTCTTGCTGGATGAGGCGTTAAATAACCTGTTTGAAAATGGCGATTCCTCTATGATGCGCGGGTTGGCCTTGGGGGTGCGCATTCATCAGGAGGCCTTAATAAAGACTAAAGTGCCTCCAGCTGCGGAAAATTTTCATAAGCTCCTCCTAGGCTACAGCGCATTGGTCGCGGCAACATATGATCAGATCGCACGATACAATGAGGATCCGGTCAGAACCTGGGTAGCCCTACGGCAATTAGAAGAAAACGATGCCACCTATTACCCAATATTGGCCAATGAGCTAAACCGTTTGTGACGAGTTGGGAAGTTCTTCAAACATGAAGCTTTTTATAGCTCTAGGGACTGCGCTAGTTGTAGGTTTCATCACCACCGTAGTGTGGGCAAATCAAGACGGAAGTGTGCAGGGCCACGCTGATGTTCGTGGTGTGCCAAAAGAGGGCCCGGTCGGCACGATTGGAGAAGGGGATCTACAGCTCGTTATTACCAACCGCAATGTTTGTGCGCCGGGCGGGAGTTTTACGTACCGCAATTTCACCAGGAATCCCGGGGACGATGGCATCCCGACCCTCGAGCCCACCAATCAAATTGGCGGGGC
>CAYJWL010000034.1:0-8992 GCA_964373855.1 uncultured Candidatus Saccharibacteria bacterium | reverse complement strand
ACACGCCAAGCGTTGCGCGATTCATCAGAGGTGCTGCCGAATCGTTCAGCAATCTCGAGACTCAATTTACACATCCTCTTCTCCAGCATATAGGGCAACAAAAGCACAGTATTAAGCCTTTCTGGCGTTGCCATGTTGGTTTCTCCTTGATTGAAAGGGTACTGTCCGTAATGCTATAGTGTGCTTCCAAATCACAGCGCTGTCAACGCCGCCTGCTGCTGCCGCTGCTGCCACGGCCGTATGAATCGATAATCTTTTTTAGAAGTTCGCTGGTTGCTAACCCTGGCCGTCTCTCAACTGAATAGCCGGTTGCCCCCACCTCTTGCATCGCCGGCCACTCAAGCCACGATTCCGGCGCCCCATACTCGGCACCATTTACATGAATGTGAGGCTTAATCGAGCGTACCAGCACGCCTGGTAATGTATCGTACGGTTCATCAATTATAAAAACGTAGTCAGTGTAAATCAGGGCCGCGAGTAAGCCCGCTCTCTCCTGTTGCGGTATATAAGGCCTGCCTTTGCCTTTAGCAGCAGCTACAGACGTATCTGAATTTACGCCAACAAATAAAACGTCTCCCTGGGCTTTGGCTTCACCTAGAAAATTGAGGTGCCCGGCATGCAACAGATCAAATGATCCGTTGGCGGTAACAATACGCTTGCCCTCTGTCTTTAATTGCGCTGCCCGCGCCGCTGCCGCCGCCAACGTAGGCAGTTTCTCCAGAGGCCAAAAACTAGTGTCCATTATGCGAAGATTTCTCATGGGTGTGCAACGGTTAAGGCCCACTCATGCAGGGAATCGACAATCACATCCGGTTTTACCGTCAAGTCCGCAACTTTCCAATATTCGCTGCGCACCAAGGCGGTGTGGGTTCCCAGTGTTTTTCCGAATTGCCAATCGGCGATTTTATCACCTATGGTCCAACTGGCAGCGTAATCAATCGGACCGATGGCCGCGGCAACCTGCTTGGCCATGCCGGTACGCGGTTTGCGGCAATCACACGTGCTATCGCGGCCATGAACACAATAGGCAATGGCATCGATCAAAACACCATGTTTGGCAAGCTCTTTGGTCATGTGCCTGTGCACCTTATGCATATCCTCTTCTGTGTATTGACCGCGCCCGATGCCGGACTGGTTCGTGATAACCGCTAACTTGTATCCTTTGTCCCGAAGAATTTTTAATGCTTCCATCGCTCCCGGAGTCCAGTCCCAATCCTCAATTCTATAAATGAAGCCATGATCAACATTCAGGACTCCGTCGCGATCTAAGAAAATAACACGATGTCCCGCCATATAATACTGTTAAGCAAAGCCATCCACCCCGCGTAACTTTGGTGAAGTGGGGTCCCGATCCAAAATAAATACTTTATTATTCATGCTGGTGCGCCAACATATTAATTACTTCCTCCGGTGAGACGCCCACACTGCCAATCTTGCCGACCACCACTGCCCCGGCCGCATTAGCCAGCTCCGCCGCCTCAATGACAGAAGCGCCGGCTAGGCGCGCCAGCAGCAAAACCGAAATGGCTGTATCCCCCGCCCCCGAAACATCAAAAACCTCCACTGTATGCTCTTGCGGCACGTGTTCACTCACACTGTCTCTGGTCGCTGCGCACATGCCATCAGGACCCAAAGTCACAAAGACATCGCATTTCATTTTATCTTTAAGGCGTGCGGCCAGATCTGCCGCCGGCAGATCGCTTTCATGATGATTAATACCAAGCATTTCGTGCGCCTCTTTGAGATTGGGTGAAATGAAATCAACTCCAATAAACAGAGACGCGTGTGCGGGTTTAATGTCGGCCGCAACCGGTACCTTGTATTTCGCTGCCCTGGCAATAATAGCTTTGGCACTGGCAGGCGTAATGACTCCTTTAGCATAATCAGACACTAGAACAGCATTAACACCTCTTTCAATTTCATCAGCTATGGCGGCAACCAGTTCTTCCTCGACTTGAGGAGAAGCATCCTGCCTTTTTTCATAATCAACGCGCAGCAACTGCTGGCTGCGGACAAGATGGCGGACTTTTCTGGTTGTTGGCCGATCTAAATCGCGAATACAAACAGCCCGGTATCCCTCTGCCTTTGCCAGCTCGGCATAACGATCGGCACCCTGATCGGCGCCGACCAAGCCAACGAATACCGTATCAGCGCCTAGTTTCGCTAAATTTTTGGCGACGTTGCCAGCGCCGCCTGTGTGCTCCACTTCTTTTTGAGCCTCGAGAATCGGCACCGGCGCTTCCGGGTTCAGCCGTTCAACCACGCCATAGACATAGTGATCAATCACCGCGTCGCCCACCACCAATACTTTTTTGCCGCGGAATTTCCCAACCAGCTCTTTGGCCCGCTCGGTGTTCATGGCATTACAACGTTTGGCCTGTATACTCCGGGTTCTCGTGCCAATTGCCGGGCAGCAAGGATGGATCCTCAAGGGCTTCACACAGCAAATGGATAGCATGCAGATGCAATTCTTGAACGCGGGCGGTGCTGACGGCCGGCACGGTGATGGCATAATCCGACAAGTCTTGCAACTGGCCGCCCTGGCCGGTGAGGGCGACCACGGTCAGCCCATGGTCGCGGGCAGTCTGGGCCGCTGCTAAAATGTTCTTCGAATTGCCGGATGTACTCAAAGCGACAAACACATCGCCTGCCTGGCCGAGCGCTTCCACTTGGCGGCTGAATATGTGCTCAAAGCCAAAGTCATTCCCGATGCAGGTTATAACAGCACCATCGGCAGTTAGGGCTACAACCGGATACGGCTGGCGATCTGATTTATACCGGCCGACCATTTCGTCAGAAAAATGCTGCGCTTGGGAGGCTGAGCCGCCATTCCCGGCAACCAGCACTTTACGGCCATTATCGAACGCCTGTTTGATATGTTCGGCCACAGCCAAAACCTGTTTGTGAAATGTATCCAGATTGTCCAAGACTTTATGCAATTCGAGAGAGTGCTGCGCAAAGACTTTGATCGCGGATTCCTTTTTCTTCATATGCCAGCAAAGTACGAGAAATTAGCAGAATAAGCAAGCACCACACATTGCCATGTACGTTCGTGGGTCCTGTCACTCGCCTTCACCCCACGGGTGCTCATTAATTCCTTGCGCGCCCGTGGGGGCCTTTAGCTCGTGCCGCTCACTGAATATGGCTCATCTTGTATCCCACTTACATATTCTTTTAACGCTTCCTCCCAACCCCGCAACTTCGGGCCTCGGGTATTCAGGAGAACACTATACTGCGGCCGCTTCGCGGGCCGGACAAACTCGGCAGATGAGATTGGCTCAACCGATATATTGGCATCGGCATATTCAAAAACTTTCTGAGCAAATTCGAACCAGTTGGACACACCATCATTCACAGCATGGTAAATGCCAGGCATATATTCTCCATCGAGTAACGTGCGGGTGGCTTCTGCTACATCTTTAGTAAACGTCGGGCTGCCGTGCTGATCATTTACCACCGAAACAAGTTTTCGTGTTTGAGCAATGCCGAGCATTGTATCAACAAAATTTTTGCCATTAGGACCATAGAGCCACGCTGTTCTTACAAGATAATATTTTGCGCCTGACTCGAGTAATTTTCTCTCGCCGGCAAGTTTCGACTCCCCATATACATTTACTGCCGGACCGGGCGCATGATCTTCGGCATACCCTTCTTTAGTATCACCCGGAAACACGTAATCAGTACTGTAATGGACCAGTTTTGCTCCGATGGCTTTCGCTGATGCTGCGATATTGCCAACGCCCTTTTCATTGACGGCAAAGGCAGCCTCTCGATTGCTTTCCGCCCCATCCACATCTGTGTAGGCCGCGGCATTCATAATGACAAACTCATCATGACCCAGAGCCCCTCGAAGGGTATTCAACTTATCACGCACATCAATAATTCTCGTAATATCAATTTCTTCCTTGTCCCAGCAAATGGGATCGAAATCATCAAACACCCGGCACAGCGCAGTACCCAGCATTCCTTTGGCGCCAAGAATTAGTACCTTCATAGATACGATAAAAGTAAACGGCAATCAGGCAATTACGACAATCTACCCTTCATCCAGTCGACCAGATGCTGTGCGCCTTCGGCTACGGACACTTTTGGCTGATAATCAAGCAAGCGCTTCGCTTTGGAAATATCAGCGTAGGTAACTCTCATCTCCCCGGCTGGAGACTGGCGGCTGACCACTTTTGCCTTTTTCTTGGCCGCATGTTCCAGGGCGGTAACCAGATCGGTCAGTTCAACTGCCTCGCCCCGACCCAAATTTATAATTTCATAATCGAATTTATGATCCAGCGCGGCCACAATGCCGGAAATAATATCATCTATATACGTAAAATCACGCCGACGGTCGGCCGTAACATAGAGCGTCTGATCATTCAGGAGTCGCTGCGTAAAAATAAAGGGCGCCATATCCGGCCGGCCCCACGGGCCATAAACACTAAAAAATCGCAGCACGGTGATAGGTAAGCCGTATAAATCGTGCCACATCGAGCAGTAAACCTCGGCCGCAGCTTTGGCCGCGCCGTACGGGGATTTTGGACGCAGAGGGTGGCTCTCTTCCCTGAAAGGGGTCTGGGCGTCGTGGTAAACGGAAGAGCTTCCCGCAAAGATAAGCTGCACAATATCATATTTTCGGGCTGCCTCTAGAACACGAAGTGTGCCGATAACGTTCACCATCGTGTACGGTCCAGCGGCTGGCAAGCTCATGCCGGGGTTGGCCAGCGCCGCGCAGTGTACCACTTTATCAAACTTTTCTTCCGCAAAAATCGTGCCCAGCAACTTCGCATCCAGAATATCTGCCGTCACAAGGCGGGGGCGATTTGCACTGGCAAACATACCCTCCAGCCGCTCCTGTTTCAGGGCGGCGGGATACACCAAAGAATCGAAGGAATCAAGTACGACCACTTCCTCGCCGCGATCAATTAATGCCTTGGCCACGTGAGCGCCGATAAATCCTGCGCCGCCAGTGATTAATATTTTCATGGTATTTCAAATAACAATTACAACGCTCCCGCGGGTCCTGTCCGCGTCTTCGCCCCCGCCGCGCCACGCGCGGTCGCTGTAATTAACTTTCATACACTATGCTCATGCGAACTAAGTTATACTGCGTAGTTTATCTCGGCTTCCTCCAACCGCGGAAAGGCGGCATCTTTGGCAGATACTATCGGCGCCGTTGTCGGCCACTCAATTCCAACAGCGGGATCATTCCAGATAATCCCGCGTTCCGCGTCCGGCGCGTATTCCTCCGTGCAGAAATAAATTACAGTGGCCGCATTCGATTCAACACAAAAGCCGTGAGCAAAACCGGGCGGAACCCATAGCATTTCTTTCGTTTCGGCAGTTAAACGCCGGCCGACCCACTTGCCAAAAGTTTGCGAGTCTTTGCGTATATCCACCGCAGCATCAAAAATTTCTCCGGCCGCCACGCTGATTAGCTTGCCCTGCGCTTTAGGGTCTAGTTGATAGTGCAACCCTCGTAACACATGCTTTTTGCTGTAAGAACTATTTATCTGGCTGATCAGGGCCTTAATTCCATGACCGGCAAAGTCGCTGAACTTAAATAGCTCGGCAAAGACACCCCGTCCGTCAGTATGAACGTTAGGCTGTATCAGCACCACGTCAGGAATCTCAAGTTTATGGAATGTGAAAGACACGGGCGGTTGGAGTTAGAAATAATGAATTATGAATCAAGCAAAAATTTTATTCAGGCAGCTTGCATCTATTCTAGCAGCTTCCGGTTGAAGCTCGTACCGATGACAGATTACCAGCTACAAGTTACTTTTTTCTTGCTGCTGTTTCGCCAAAAAATCATCCAGCCATTGACGGGCCTCATCTGGAGACAGTATCTGTTCTGAATCTTGTTCGTCTTTTTTCATATTCATGTGTTGGGCTGACTGGTCCATACGCACAGCATAGATAAAGAATAATATCGCGCCAATAAAGAGAACGCTTGTCAGGATCCGTTGAGTTGAGAATCCGCCGAAGGCCAAGCCGACAAGAAAACCCATTGAAGCAATCATCAGATACGCAATAATTGAACTTCTCTCTCCCTCCATATTGTAAACAGCCTTTCACCATACACGATTCGCGCGAAAAAGAAAAGCCGGCTGCAAGCGACAAACGTAACTAACAACTTACAACTAAAAACGGAGAACTATCTTCTTAGCATTTTTATATACGCCTCCGGCGGG
Organism: uncultured Candidatus Saccharibacteria bacterium; assembly: GCA_964373855.1. GTDB lineage: Bacteria > Patescibacteriota > Andersenbacteria > UBA10190 > UBA10190 > CAYJWL01. The sequence goes on along the minus strand of CAYJWL010000034.1, from coordinate 2,810 downwards.
ATCTCGATCGAGCCGTGTGTTGCTAGTCTCTTTTTTCCTTTCTTTTGTTTTTCAAGAAGCTTCCTTTTGCGCGTAACATCTCCGCCATACAAGTAGCCAGTCACATCTTTCCGCATCGCCGGCAGCGTTTCGCGCGCGATAATCTTACCGCCGATGGCCGCCTGCAGCGGTACAGCGAAAAGCTGCCGCGGCAGGATACTTTTCAATTTTTCCACCGTTCGCCGGCCGACTTTCTCGGCAACCTTTCTCGGCACAATAACCGATAGGGCTTCTACCGGCTCATCATTTATAAGCACGCTCATTTTCACAACATCCGCCTTCCGCCAATCTCCCATGGTGTAGCTTAGCGATCCGTACCCCGCCGTGGCGGATTTGAGGTCATCGTATAAATCAACTACTAATTGCCGCAGCGGCATCTGGTAACGCAGCGTCACCCGGTCCGTTCCTAAAAATTCCTGATGGAGAAGTTTCCCTTCATGAGCATCCATCAATGCGAACACGGCTCCCAGGTACTGCGCCGGAATAATGATTTCCACCTGTGTATCCTGCTCTTTAATCACATCGATATGAGAAGGATCAGGAAAATTATCCGCCGTGTTTATCTCAAGCATGTTGCCATCCGTTGTTTTCACATGGTACATAACGCTCGGCGTTGTCACGACCAGATCCAGTGCATATTCGCGCTTAAGACGCTCCTGCACAATATCCAGATGAAGCATACCTAAAAACCCGCAGCGGAACCCTTGCCCTAAACTAGAGCTTCGCTCCACATGAGCATGCAGGCTGGCATCGTTGAGCTGCAGCTTGGCCATGGCTTCCCGCAATATGGGAAAATCATCCCCGCGCACGGGAAAAAGCCCGGCAAATACTTTGGGCTGGGGAATGCGAAAACCATTTAGAGGCCGAACCTTTCCTTTAAGTCTTTTCAGCGTGATCGTGTCACCAACTCGCGCCTGGCGGATGTCCTTTAAACCGGTGGCGACATAGCCGATCTCGCCCGCTGACAACTGCTGGCCCGCACGAAATTGCGGCGCAAATATGCCCACCTCAACCACGGTATCGCTGACATCCCCCGCGGCAAACAAGATGTCATCGCCTGCTCCTACCGCTCCATCCACCACCCGCACGTATGCAACCACGCCCTTGTAATCATCATAAACGCAATCAAAAATCAGAGCGCGCAAACCATCCGCAGCTTGCGCGACCGGCGCGGCCGGGACCTTCTCTATAATTGTGGCAAGAAGCTGCTCTACACCCTCCCCGGTCTTGGCTGAAATACCCAGGATGGCATCTTCAGACACGCCAACCAGATTTGAAATTTCTTTTTTTACCTTCGGCACTTGAGCCGCCGGCAAATCAATTTTGTTGATCACGGGAATGATAACAAGGTCCTGTTCGATTGCCTGGTACAAATTGGAAACGGTCTGTGCCTGTACGCCTTGCGTGGCATCAACCAGTAAAATTGCACCCTCAACCGCCTGTAGGCTGCGGCTGACTTCATACTGAAAATCAACATGACCCGGCGTGTCTATGAGATTCAATATATGCTCGACTGTGGGTGTTTGAGTATTGTGCTTTGTAATTTGTGATTTGTTTGGATTTTGTGCATTGGAATTTGTGTTGTGCGCATGTGTCTGGGGTCTCCAGACCATGCGGACAGGCTGCAGCTTGATGGTAATTCCCTTTTCCCGCTCCAGCTCCATCGAATCAAGCATCTGCTCCCGCATGTGCCGCTTATCAACGGTTTTCGTGATTTCCAAAAACCGATCCGCCAGCGTGGATTTGCCGTGATCAATATGCGCGATGATCACAAAATTATATATTTTCTGTCCTGCCGGCACGCAGAGAGAATATCATGTGATACCGGAACACGCTAGGAAAATTTATAAGAAAATCCCCGCATTCGTTTTAAGGCGCATACGGGGAGAAAAGGCAAAGGGTTTATCCTGAGCTTATCGAACGGACCAAGCCGCGAGGTAAATGTCCTGGGGTTCAGGCGAATGCTGGACGAGGAGGAAGCGACAGCCGTCACCCCACCCGTCGTCGTAGTCTTCGAGGCTAAGCCTGCGCCGGTCATTCCACCCGTGGAGACACGGGACGAGGCGATAACCATCCAGCACGGCAGAGGAGCCGAGACAGAAGATGGGGAATTCCCGCTGCAGCTCCTTGTGCTTGGGGTGTGCGCCGACGGCGAGCAGGTCCTCGGTTTTCGCCAGCTCCTTGTCGCCCATTGCTGCGACCGCGGCCTCCACCTGTTCACTCGTCATATCCTGCTTGAAGTGCGCCAGGTACAGCTTGCGGGACCCAAGACGGGTGATGGGGAAGTTGGCGGAGGTGATGTTGCAGTTGGCGTCGTTGTACTCGCCAGCGGCGACCAATGCCTCCGTTGTTGCCTTGTCGCTGACGGTCAGTTCGCCCAGCGGGGTGATGTCAGGGTCGGGCGTGAGCTTGGGAAGACCCAGAGCCACGCGGACCGTATCCCGATGGAGCTTGGCGAAGCCGTCCGTTCCAGCGGCTTCCAGGATGTCGGTGAAGAGGCCGCTGATGAGCAGCTGTTGAAGCTGCTTACCTGTGAGGTCCTGCTGACCGACGATTTTCAGAACGTGCTGCGCCTGCCGATAGGTTGCCTTGTTCACGGCAATCCTCCTTCTTGGTGTGAGGCCAGTACCTTATTGCACCTAGCAATGGGTACGTCGCCTTAAGAAAAGAACGGAATCTATTATATAACTAAACTCATAACAGGTCAAGTCACCTCGGTAATGTGCAAGCACTTCTGGCACTTTTTCCTACCCTTAAGGAATGTGCACCAA
>CAYJWL010000033.1:0-9113 GCA_964373855.1 uncultured Candidatus Saccharibacteria bacterium | reverse complement strand
ACCCTTCGACAAGCTCTGGGTAAACCCTTCGACAAGCTCTGGGTAAACCCTTCAATTAAGTCAGAAAAGAAAAAAGCCGTTCTATGAGAACGGCGCAGGCTGTTGATTGTACGCCTAACCGAATAGGAAAGTTACTTAGGAGCTTGCGCCATCGCCACTGTCAGTTTTTCCCATTCGTCCTTTGGTTTCCAGATAACGTTGCCGGCGGCTATATCGTCTGCCACCGCCGGATCCTCCTGCTTATACTCTGGCATCCGTTTCCAGACTAGACTGATAACAGGCAAGGTAAGCCCGCCATGGCGAAACTCATGTTTGATGTGCGGTGATCTGTTGAAGATGCAAACCAGCGCCACGGCTTGACCGCCGTATTCGTGTACGAGATCAGCCAGTTGAGCAGTCGTGGTGAAGTTGTTCGCGACATCTTCCACCAGCGCCACGCGCTCACCCTTTTCAATTTCGTGCCGTTTAAACACCAGCTGCGATTGTTCCCGCTGGCTGGCTGTGGCTAGGGCCGTTACCTGCTTTTCCGGATAGCGGTACCCTTTGCTATACTGCAGTGCCAGCTTATCCGCGAAACTTTCGCCTCCTCGGGGAGCCCCCAGAAAGACGTCGATGTCGGGTAGTACTTCACTAAGAGCTCTATACATCCGTACGGCATAATGCTGCATGACGGGAGGATACTCCTCGGCGATAGCAAAGTTGGCGTACACATCGCCCACATACTGCTTCCCTGGCTCGTAAGTGCCGGCATAGCCAACGAGCGGTCCCAACCGCTTGCCAGAGGCATTTTTGGGACATTCGTAATATCCGCCAAGTTGTTGGAGGATATCCAGCGGGCTGTTGTGCCGATTAGCGATAAGATCAGTGATTTCAGAGTGTGACAGCATGGTTGGTTCCTTTATGCTTCATGAGTTTGGAATCACGCCACAAATGCTTCAGCAATTTCATCAGCAATCCGCTTTGCCGCATCAACTGGCGAGCCAATCTCTGCTGGCGGCTTGAGGATCGGGCGACCAATGACCAGGTAGTCAGCACCCACTCTGATAGCATCAGCCGGAGTCATGATCCGTTTCTGGTCGTTAGCGGTTGCCCACTGGGGCCGAACTCCCGGTGTGACATAGATCATGCCGATAAGTTCGGATCGTGGCTTAAGCAGCGGCAGGTCTCCAGGTGAACAAATGATGCCATCGGCACCTGCCTCCTTTGCCTCAAGCGCGAACTTTAGCACAACAACCTCGGGACGATCACCATATATACGAATGCATGTGGCCTGGTCCATTGATGTCAGGACCGTCACGGCCAGTACGTTTGCAGCTCCTTTGTTCTCAACGGCTGCTCTCATCATCTCGATGCCGCCGGAGGCGTGCACATTGAACATAGCCACGCCGAGTCGCGCAATCGCTCTTGCAGCACCAGCGACGGTGTTCGGGATATCTTTCAGCTTTACGTCTGCAAAAACTCTCGCGCCTAAGCTGTGCATTTTCTGCACAACTTGGGGTGTGCCTTCAGAATGAAGCAGCTCAAGCCCGACTTTGAATGGGCCGACGTGAGGCGCCAAATCTTTCACCATTGATTCGGCATCTGCGAGCGAGGCAACATCGAGGGCGGGAATAATGCGTTCGTGCGGGTTCATGGCGAGAACCTCCTATTTAGTTGTCATAAGAACTACCTACGCTTCGCGCTGCCCAATGCAGGCGATAGAACGTATCCAGGAATTTTATTACGGCACACCTATAAACACAAAGTTGTGCGGACGAGAGGATTTGAACCTCCACGGGCTCGCGCCCACAGCCACCTCAAGGCTGCGTGTATGCCGTTCCACCACGTCCGCGTTGTTTTACCGGCCTTTTCGAAGACGGGTATCCAACAACATAGCCACATTCTTATCTTAGAGCAAAGTTTTTTGTGCTTCGGCCACTGCAGCCTTGGCGGTGGCAGGCTCCTCCTTAAATTTACCCTCCTTAATTAACTTCAGAACTTTTGGGATTTTCTTAAAATCTGCCGTCAGAACTTCCCGCAGGTTGCCGCGGTAGAGAGCCGCGGCGGGGTGATACATCGGCAGGACAACTTGCCCGTCGGAGCGGCGTTTGGGCTGCCCGTGGATTTTAGAGATAGAAAGCCCCGGGCCTAGAAAATGCTCCATCGAATACCGCCCCAGCGTTACAATTAACTTTGGTTGAATGATCTTCACCTGTTCGTCGAGCCAGGGGGAATAGGCGGCAATTTCATCGGGCAGCGGATCCCGGTTGCCCGGCGGACGGTGTTTTATAACATTGCCGATGAAAACATTTTCCCGCTGCCAGCCGATAGACTCTAGGAGTTCATTTAAAAACCTGCCAGCGGCACCAACAAATGGGCGTCCCTGTACATCTTCGTCCTTGCCCGGTCCTTCCCCGACAAAGAGCACTGCGGCGTCAGGATTGCCTTCACCCGGAACATCGTTAGTTGCGGCTGATGCCAGCGGTAGCTCTTTCTTGCTCCATTCAGCATTTAGCCTTGCGAGAGCGGCGTGTTTTTCTTCTCGGCTCATGATTGATTAGATTTCCGCACCAATTACAGATTACAAATTACAAGTTACAAATTACAGGCTATTTTACTTTGCGGTTTTTTTTCAGAAACTCAAGATCCTTTTGTATGAGAGGATCATGCTTGGTTTCGAGAATAAAGTTTACTGTTTGCAAATCAGGGTGAATCAGGATCTCCCGAAAGCCAGCGGCGCCAATTTTCCCTTTCCCGATGTGCTCGTGCCGGTCGGCCCGTCCGTTCAAATCTGCTTTGGAGTCGTGGATATGAAACAGCATGAGCTGTGATATTCCCACGGCCCTACGGAACTGCTTCATGGTCTCATTCAGAGCTTCCTTCGTGCGCACATCGTAGCCCGTGGCAAACATATGGCAGGTATCAAGGCAGACATGAACATCTTTACTCCCCAAGCCCTTGAGAATGTATGCCAGCTCTTCAAATGTATCACCGATAATTGAGCCGGCGCCGGCGGCAATCTCGAGAAGCAATTTACAAGTAAATTGCTTCTCGCCCTGAGCTTGTCGAAGGGCGGAGTGGGGCCCTATGTTATAAACCTCGCGCAGTCCTTTGATCACTTGCTTTAAAGCGGCAACAGGAGTCTCTGTACTCGAATGGTCTTTGACGTAGTCCCGCGCGCTGCCCAAGTGGGTGACGACATATTTCACTCCCAAGAGGCTGCCCCGCTCCAGTTCCTGCCGGACTATATTCACTGATCCGTAATAAATTTGCTTTCGCAGTGAGGCAAAGTTGATGTAGTAGGGCGTATGGATATAGCTTTCGTAGCCGTATCGCTTGCAGCGGGAACGGAATAAGGCGGCATCTTCAGCGGAAAGTACGGGGGCGGCGCCCCCGCGAGGTGAGCGCGAAAAAAACTGAAAACACTCCGCATCAAATTCATTCTTGGCATTTTCCGGCGCGTTAATAACCCCTCCGGCGGCGGAAACGTGCAAACCGACACGTTGATGCTTCATAGCCGCTGGCCACGTCGTTTTTCAAACCACCGCTGATCGCGCTTGGTCATATTATAATCGTATTCGCCTTTCGGAAATCATTCCAACCTAAGCCCTTGTACTTATGCCGAACGAGACTTTACACTGACCCGTGGAGTGTACGTTAAGTTCTTTTGATCATTCTCAACTGATCACATCAATACAGGGGGACAGAGAATGAAGCCTATTAGATTAACCGTACTTCTTGCGGTTAGCGCGAGCCTGACAGTCGCAAGGGTATTTGCCGATGAGGTGCCAAAGCAGGCAGACCAGCACGAAGACGATACCGTGGCCTCTCAACTAAGTCCGCTGGAGCGCTGGTACAAGGAAGAGACTAGAGTGCAAGGAGAGTTAGAACAACTCATACAGCAGCTTAATGCGGATAATTATTTCAGGCGCGAACAGGCACAAAGGGACATTGTGATTGTGCTTACCTCCGTTGGATCAACAATCAATCCACTACCGGCAAGCGTATGTCAGGTCATCTCACCTCGGCGGCAGGGAATCTCCCCGGAGCAAAAAGCCCGGCTGGCATCAGTCCGCAAAAAACTCGAGCAGCTGGAAGCCGAGTCGCCAACCAGAGTAGTGATTGATGCACAAACAACCTCTGGCACTGTCTTGCGGGACGTAGCAGCGCTGACGGGCGTCACCATTATCCTGGAAGAACCTCTCCAGGATGTTTCCTGCCAGTTGGATACAGCCAAGAACACGTATCTGCAAGTTCTCAAGCAGGTTTGTCAGCAAACGAGCACCTATCCCACCCTGCAGCATAATCTGCAAGAACTTATATTGCAGAGACAGGGGTGTGCAACCGACTTTGTCATTGATTCGACCGGCTACTTCATGGGGATTTTTTTCTGGAGGGAGGGTAAAACTGAACCAGCCCTTGATGTCCAGCTCCATTGCGATCCCAAGAAATTGCTGGTTGCCTTACTCCATGCCGAGGCTGGCTACGGTGGACAGGTGGTCATACAGCCTCGGGTCACTCCCCACTGGGATTTCAACCAAAAGTCGTTGCCCCAGCCTACGCGAAGTACCTCGATAACCGTGCGCCCTGCCTCTTCCGCGGCCTCATCCGAGCCAAAGGAAGATAGTATGTCTGTTAAGGCGGTGCTTGCCGAGGAGCCGCGGGAATTCATCCTGCCGCTGGAGGGTTTCAACAATGTTGAAGTTGGTGAGCAAATCTTGAGTGCCGTCTGGGATGACGCGGTCGGGCTCGTGCATGTGTATATCATGCTGCCCGCAGATAATTCCTATGAAGACCCGTTTTGCGAGCATAAGATTGCGATTGCGGCTAACCAGTATCAACTACTGGATGGGCAGGGCGGCAGGGTACCGACCAAGGTCACTCGTTTTACCCTCGAGACTGCCGCTATCAGGTATTTCGTTGTGGATCTGTGTGCTCCGACGCAACCGGCGGTACTTCGTGTCCAGGCGTTCACGAGCATTGATCGGTCCGCCACTGTTCTTCTTCCCGTCCCTGACTGGAACGGAAGATAGAGCATTCTTTCGTAATACCAATCACTATGGTGCAGAGCAGTCTGCACCATTTTCATTTTTTATGAACAGAAACTATTTAGCGACCGCGTTAGACCGTAATTCTCGAATCACGTTTACTTTGACATCCCCCGGATATGTCATCTCCCGCTCAATCTGTTTGGCAATATCCTGTGCCAGTTTAATCGCCTGCATATCATCAATCTTTTTCGGTTCAACGAAGACCCGGATCTCGCGGCCGGCATAGATGGCGTATGACTTGGCCACGCCCTCGTAGCTATTGGCGATCGTTTCCAAATCCTCCATGCGCTTAATGTATTGTTCTGAACTCTCGCGCCGGGCGCCGGGGCGCGCGGCCGAGATGGCGTCAGCCACCTGCACGATAATGGCCTCGCGCGTGTCGAACGGGTAATCTTCGTGGTGCGCGGCGGCGGCTTTAATAATTGCTTCGTCAATACCAAACTTACGCAGGATTTTTTCGCCAACTTCGACGTGGTTGCCTTCGACTTCATGATCAATGGCTTTGCCGATGTCATGAAGCAGCGTCGCTTTCTTGGCGATGTTTACATCAGCGCCCAGTTCTTCGGCCAGCATGACAGCGATACGGGCGGCCTCCCAGCTATGGCGCAGGATATTTTGTCCGTAGCTGGTGCGGTATTTCATGCGGCCGATCAGATGAACCAGCTTTTCCGGCAAATCGATAATGCCCAAATCATAGACAACCGATTCGCCGGCTTCGCGAATATCCTCATTAATTTTCTTTTTGGCTTCTTCCACTACTTCTTCTATGCGTCCGGGGTGGATGCGGCCGTCTTTAATTAGAGTTTCCAGGGCTTTTTTGGCAACCTGCCGGCGCAATGGAGAAAACCCTGAAATCATGACGGAATTAGGATTCTCGCTATCAATGACAATTTCACAGCCGGTGACGCGCTCGATTTGTTGAATGTTGCGCCCTTCTTTACCGATAATGCGGCCGATGATGCTCTCATCGGGAACATCAACATATGAAGTTGAATGCTCGGCTACGTGTGAAGAGGCAAAACGCTGAATAACAGTTGAGAGAATGTCGCGAGCCTTCTCTTCAAGAGTTCGCTCGCCTTCGAGCTCCAATTTACGTAACCGTCGGACAATATCTTCTTTCGTGCGCTCCTCGGCCAGTTGCAGCACTCGCGCCTGCGCTTCCTCTCTGGTTAACCCGGAGATATCGGCCAATTTCTTTTCTTCCTCGGCTTTTAATTGTTTCAGTTCCTCTTGGCGTTCTTTTGCCTGCGTCTGCTCGTGTTCTAGCTCTTGCTTGTGCTTTTCCGTATCCTCAAGCTTGGCATCGAGCTTTGTTTCCCGTTCGCTGACGCGCTTTTCTAATTCGATTATCTGCTGGCGGCGGGAATCAACGTCAGCCTCCGCTTTGTCCACAATAGCCTTGGCCTTGGCCTCGGCCTGCGCGCGCATCTTGTTTATCTTTTCCTTGACGGCGGCCAGTTTCTGCTCAATTTTATCATCGAGGGAAACATCCTGGCGGGAGCCAAAAAAACGGCGGATATAAAAGCCGGCAGCAACCCCAAGGCCGGCCGCCGCGGCAGCCAGCATGATGCCTGTTGATAGCGTCATAGAATATTTGCTTGTCTCTACCCTCGTTTTTGGTGCAGTCACCTCAAGAGTGCTGCGAAGAAGGAGCGTAACGACTGTCTTTAGGCCAAATAATTGCTCGTTTGTAAGAGGGTCAACCTGTTCTCAAGCTTTAGCCAGTTGGCGACGTACGCGACGGAAAGGAGGGCAGCTTAAAGGGTGTTAAAAGTAAATGCGTATCGTAAGCTCAAGGAAACTTCAGATGGCTTTCTCTCTCTCTTTTGATTTGATAGCTGCTCTGTCCGATACTACAATCTCGTCTATAAGGCCATACTCTTTAGCTTCCTCTGCAGACATATAATAATCCCTATCTGTATCTTTTTCCACTCGATTGAGCTTCTGGCCTGTATGTTGAGCCAAAATGTTATTTAAACGCTCTTTAACGCGCATAATGTGCTTGGCATTGATTTCAATATCGGACGCTTGGCCTTCTGCGCCGCCCATTACCTGATGAATCATAATATCCGCATTCGGCAGCGCCAGACGCTTGCCGCGCGTGCCGGCAGCCAGGAGCACCGCGCTCATGCTGGCGGCCATGCCCAGACAAATCGTCGAAACATCCGGCTGGATAAATTGCATGGTGTCATACAATGCCATACCGGCTGTGACAGCGCCTCCGGGGGAATTAATATAAAGTTTGATATCTTTTTTTTGATCTTCATGCTCGAGAAAAATCATCTGGGCAATGATAAGATTAGCGACATCATCGTTAATCGGCCCGCCCAAGAAAACGATCCGCTCTTTCAGCAAGCGTGAATAGATATCATAGGCTCGCTCGCCAAACTGAGATTTTTCGAGAACAGTGGGGATTAGGTAGCTCATAAATTATATAATCAAGAATTATGAATCAAGCATACTATATCCTACCCGATGAAAAAGCGCTACGATAATCTATCCGTCTGCTGTCCAGACGGCACGCCGCTCATTGCTACTGGCTAACTCGGCTAGTTTTTCCAACGTTTTCCGGTTGCGAATGGCAGCAGCGACGTGGTCATGCAGTTCCTCGACATCAATATCTTTTTCCGCCTGGGCCACTTTTTTATACCGTTGCAGCTGTTTGGCAGCCTCTTGTTCTACCTCCTGTTCGCTCACCTCAACCTGTTGCTTCTCCGCCAGAGCGCGCAACGTTAAGCCGATCCTGATATTCTTTTCGGCTGATGGGCGCATGTCGGCCCGCATCTCCTGAAGCGTTTTGCGCTCAATCCGCAAATATTCATCGAGGCTTTTTTGTTGCACGGCCAGCATCCGGGTGAATTCTGTGACGCGATTATCAATTTCCTTTTCAATCAGAACCTCCGGAATCGGGCCGAAATTAGTCAGCGCCGCAAATTTTTCTGCCAACTCGCCAAGGTAGCGGTCATGCTCTTTGTACTCCAGCTCCTTGCTCATATTATCTTTAAGCTTGCCTTTTAGGTCATTGAGATCCTTAAATTTTCCCAACTGTCGGGCAAAGTCATCATTAATGGACGGAACAACCCTTTTTTGCACAGCCTGAGCGGCCACACTGACGTTGGCGTCTTTGCCTCGCAGCTCTTTTTTAGGGTAATCCGGAGGGAATTTCATGGTAAATGACCGCTTCTCGCCCGTGTTTATTCCAGTGATGCCTTTTTCAAAATCGGGCACAAAATGGCTATCGCCAAGCGTGACCGGATGGTTCTTGCTGGCGCCGCCCTCAATAATCTGACCATCAATACGGACTTCAAAATCAACCGTAACCACGTCGTCTTTTTGTGCCGGCCGGGCGACATCTAAATATGTGCTGCGCATTTTAGCCAGGTACCGAAGTTCCTGCTCTATCTGCGCATCTTCAACTGTGACCATCCTTTTTTGCACCTTCACGTCTTGCGGATTACCCAGCTTCACTTGGGGCAGGACATCAACAATAGCCAGAAATTGAAAGGGCTTATCGATTCCCAGCTGTTTGATAGTAACGCTGGGCTGGTTAATGGCCTCAATCTTTTCCTCCACCGCGGCTTTAACAAAGAAATGCGGCAGAGCCGCCTCCATGGCCTCGCGCAGGAGACGTTCCTGGCCAAAGTGCTCGGCGACGACATGGACAGGAGCCTTACCCGGCCGAAAGCCCTTTATCGCCTGCTGGGCCGAAAGCTTTTTGGCCGACCTGTTTAAAAAAGGCTGGAAGTCCTCGGCAGGCACCGTAATTTCAAGCTCAGCTTGAGATTTTTCGGGCTTAAGAGCGGTGGAAATTTCCATATTTGAGTGTTGCCTTTATCGGCTGTTCCGGTGTGTTATACTTTCTTGCCTTCTTCCTGCGCAGAAGCGGGTTGCTCGGGCTTTGCTGGCTTAGGGGCTGTTTCGGCCGGCTTTTCCTCCGGGGCCGCTCCGCCTTCGACGGCTGCTGCCTCACCAGCTTTTACAATATCAATCCTCCAGCCTGCTAATTTTGCTGCCAGGCGCACATTTTGTCCCCGCTTGCCGATAGCCAGGCTTAATTGATCCTCCTCTACGTGTGCCAAAGCG
>CAYJWL010000032.1:0-9216 GCA_964373855.1 uncultured Candidatus Saccharibacteria bacterium | reverse complement strand
CAGCACGATTTATTTTCTGAATGAGATCTTTGTGCGCTAAAATAATTGCCCCTCGACCCGAGCGAAGGGTTTTATGAGTTGTCATAGTGACGACATCAGCAATACCGATTGGTGAGGGAATCACACCAGCTGCAATCAGGCCAGCTTCGTGGGCAATATCGGCCATGTAGTAAGCGTCCACTTTGTCGGCAATCTTTCTCATGCGCTTGTAGTTGATATCGCGCGGGTAGGCGGTACCGCCTGTGATGATTAGCTTGGGCTTATATTTCAAAGCTATTTTTTCAATATCATCGTAATTAAACACGCGCGTTTTCGGATCAGTTTTGTATTGAATTGAGCGGAATAATTTGGAAGTAATGTTTACTTTGCGGCTGCCTCCCAGATACACAAGAGAATCTTTTTCCGCTTGGCGTTTTTTAGCATCTGGCTCGAAGGACCACCCATGGCTCAAATGTCCTCCATCTGGCAGATACATCGCCAGTATAGTGTCTTGCGGCTGGAGCAAGGCAAGATAAACGGCCAGATTAGCGTTGCTGCCAGAGAGAGCCTGTACGTTGGCCGTCCAATCCGCTGGTACTTGGAAAAGCTTGCGAGCTCGTTCAACCGTGAGTGTCTCCAGCTCGTCAATGAATTGGTTGCCTTCATAATACCGTCCGCCCACGTTCCCTTCGGAATATTTGTGGCTTACTTCAGACCCTACCGCTTCATGCACGGCGGGAGAAAAAAAGTTTTCTGAAGGAATCATGGAAAGCTTATTTTGCTGGCGTTCCCGCTCGTGCTGGAGAATTTGGAAAACGCCTGGATCAGACTTGGCCAGTGCTGTCGGTTCGATTACTTTTTCTTTTCTTAGGCGAACCCGTGTTCTTGTCATACTTTCAATTTTTCAAGCTCTCGTAACTTCGCCTGAATTTTTTCTTCCTGCCCGCGGCGGGCAAAGTCATATTCTCCCATATTTACATGCATGTGCTCGGTCAGCAGCGGATATACTTTTTCAAGTAAGCGAAATTTCTCCTGCTCGATGCGGCGGTAATCGGGATGGCCTTCCGGAATGGTGCGCAGCTCGATTTCCCAGAAGCACTCACGCAAATTTTTCCATTGCTGAAACCGGACCCGGTGAGCCATGGTAACAGCATACTGGGCGAGATACAGATCTTTTTTTGCAATCTTGTTATACACCTCTTCGACCTGATCAATGGCGGCGCGGAACTTATGTTCGAGTCCTGATTCTATGAGCTCAAATGGCACATCATATCCATGCTCGCAGGTAAAGTTTTGACGCTGTTGGGTAAGCATGCGGTGGCGGTGGAGGTCCCGCCAGGCGCCGATGTTCATAATGATATCGAAGCGCACATAGGTGTTTTCAAAAGCCCGGCCCACCTTTTGCCAGCGCTGGCTGCGGCCTTCCAAATACGCCGAAATCACCTTTTTCTTTTCCGCCCTTGTCATTTTTTCGACAGCCGATGCAGTCGCCTGCCATGACAGATGATTATTGGGGGCGGCATAGAGTATGCCGGCAATTACTTTGTCCTCTCCCGCAGGATCGTATTCTGCCAGAATTACAGCCACGTTATGATCCGGCAATGATTTATGCTCCAGATGATCTTCAACAAACGGTGCCACGCGCTTGCCTTTGCCGGCAAGGTATTCCTGGTACGCGGCAATCATCTCCTGATTCTCAGTATCCTTAACGCGCCGGAGGAAGGAGGGCGTGATCTTGAAGAGCTCCTCGTACACGCGCTCACCGGCCCATTGTATTTCACCGAGGGGATGCCGGCCGCACCGGCTGATGAGATATTCAAATGATTGCCCGTTCCCGAAAAATGCTACTTGAGAAAGAGTTGAGGTTGGTAAAAGACCTCGCAATGTATCAAAGGATTTTTTCTCAACAACGTTCGTGCTTTCCTCCGGAAATTTTTCCTGCAGCCACTGTTGCAAGTGCGGCTTTGCATTAATATATGTGGCAAATAGATTGTCCATTGCCGATCGATATTCAGGCTCGAGCGTCATCTTTCGGAGCATCGGATCGGTGTAATACATATAGCCGCCGTTGATTTTTTTAGAGTAGTCAACATAGCGGGTCGATTTTTCTATGGGAGCGAGGCCAATGCGCTGGTCTTCAAGATGCTTGATTGCAATTTGGGAAAGGCTGGAGAACACGATGTGCATGCCGGCCATCTGGGCGATGGAATCGTCGCCGTATTGCGCCAGCCATTTGGAATAGAAAGAGCGGGCGCGCGGATTGGAGAAAATTTTTTCAATTGGATGGGCGTGCAGAAAATCTATAAATGCCTGCAGGTCGCGGCCATATTGCCGGGCGTCTTCGTTCTTCGAGTCCTCCAGAAAAGGATTGATGTACTCGTTGAGGAAAATTTTGCGCAAATCCTCGGCGGCCCGGCTGGTGCGGGAGCATAGTGCCCCGATGACTTCCGGAGAGAAAATGAGAGGTGCATACACAGACTGGTCGAGATTGGTGAAGAAAGGCGCGAGGCGCTGGGATTCTGCCCGGGAAAACCGGTCGGGTGCGAACGGCGGCGCGAATTTTTCTAAACCTTCCCGCTTCATGTTTCCAGCTTGTCACAAGAGGGGACAGGCGTAAAGCTGACCGGCCAAAAAATCAAACACCCGGTGTTTGATTTTTAATCATTCTAAGAGATAGTAAGAGGATGGGCTATCGTATAGAGGTATTTGCACCTGGAAACATCTACCACGTCTTTAATCGTGGTGTCGAGAAGCGCAGAATTTTTCGCGATTCGCTTGACCGGAAGAGATTTGTAGCTGTGCTTTCCCATTGTCGACCGCAGGATCGCGTGCCAAGTTTTTCGCTGGTGAAGAGAGTTCAAAAGCAGCGTCAGCTCAGCGGCCAATATCTTGTGGATATCCTTTGCTACTGTCTGATGCCCAACCATTTTCATTTACTGTTAAAAGAGAATATTGAGGCCGGGATATCTCACTATATGCAAAAATTACTGAACAGTTATTCGCGGTATTTTAATGTCCGATACAAACGAGTTGGGCCATTATTTTCTGGTCGTTTCCGCGCTGTCGGGATCGAGGGCGATGATCAGTTTCTTCACATCACGCGATATATTCACTTAAATCCTTACGTGGCTGGGCTTTGTAATAATCCCCTTAGTCGTGCTTGGTCATCGCTCGATGAATATATGGGTAAGGCGCCACACGGTTTTTGCCAAACCGATCTATTATTGGAGCTAGTAACTCCACAGGATTACAAAAATTTTGTTGTTGACCATGCCGACTATGCCAAGGAGCTCGAATTCATAAAGCACCTGGCGTTAGATGATGAGTAATAGCGAACAAAACAAACACCCGGTGTTTGATATTATGGCGTATATGTATGGATTGGAGCGGCGCGGCATCAAACCGGGCCTGGCGCGCATGGCAGCGATGATGAAAGTTCTCGGGCATCCGGAACAGAAATTCCGAAGCGTACACATCTCCGGCACTAACGGCAAGGGCAGCACAGCGGCGTTTATGGATGCCGCGCTGCGGCAGGCCGGTTACAGAATTGGCTTGTATACCAGTCCTCACATCTATTCATTCAATGAACGAATCAGGGTTGGTGGCGTACCGATAGGCGATAAGGACATGGTCCAATTGGCGGAGGAGCTAAGGGCAGTGATTGAACGCGAGAAGATCAGCGCTACTTTTTTTGAATTCACAACCACGCTGGCGTACATGCATTTGGCACGGGCAAAGCTGGATCTGGCCATTATTGAAGTGGGCATGGGCGGGGCGTATGATGCCACGAATGTTATCCATCCGCGGCTGGCTGTTATTACCAATATCGGGAAGGATCACATGGAGTATATGGGTAACAGTAAGCGGCAGATTGCCTTGGAAAAAGCCGGGATTATAAAGGAGGGCGTAGGGCTGGTGACGGGTGAGCGTAATAAGAACATATTGAACATTTTTTCCGAACGCTGCCGGCACCATAACTCGCAGATGCAGACAGTTGGGCAATCTCTTTCCGCAACTCCCATTACCAGTACGCTGGATGAGCAGACATTTGAGGTACAAGGACTGTACAACGGGCGGGTGACAATCCCCTTGCTTGGTCGGCATCAAATTGACAATGCCTGCACCGCGCTGCTGGCGCTGAATCAGTTATCTCTCCAGGGCTTGTCTCTGTCGTGGCGGGACATAGTGAAGGGATTGGCGCAAACTAGGTGGGAAGGCCGGCTTGACGTTATATCAAAATCGCCGCTCATTATCGTAGATGGCGCCCATAATGAGGATGCTGCCCGGGCGCTGCATGTATTTCTCCAAACACTGGAGCAACTTGACCCGTTCGACAGGCTCGGGATCAAGCAGGGGCTTGACGTACTGATTCTTGGCGAGAAAAAAGGGAAGGATTTGTCGGTGCTGCATGAGCAGATTGTGCCGCTGTTCAATCATGTTATCGTCACGCAAGGGTCGTACGAGCCGGAAGATCCGGCAAACATAGCGAGGAAAATAAGCCCCTATCACCATGACGTGCAGGTCATACCGCCGGTAGATAAAGCTCTGGCGGCAGGCAAGGTGCTATTGCCAAGGAACGGGACGATGCTCGTGACCGGCTCACTCTATATGATTGCTGACGCGCTGGCCGTGCTACGGCAAAAGGAGAAAGCCAGATCTCGCTCGTAACAGTGGTCGTTAGCGACAAGAAAATCAAACACCGGGTGTTTGATTTTTGTTTACTCGAATTACTTCATCTGTTGCCTGATATATTCAAGCGCGCCGACTAGACCTGCTTCTTCACCCAGTTTCGACGGTTCAACCGGCGGGGTTGATTCGAAAATTGTGACAATCGCTTTCAGGTTCTTACGAACAAGTTCGATCTGTATGCTTTTCATAAGCGATCCGCCAAGGATAATGATGTCCGGCGACCAGAAGACGAGAACATTATTAAGGCCAGCCGCTAAATCCCCGGCTGCTTTTTCCCAAATGGCACCATCAGTGATATCTTCCGGCTTTCTGTTATGCAATCGTTCGAGCGCTGAACCGGAAACCAGCGCTTCAAGATGGCCCCTGCCACCGCAGCCGCACTTGGGGCCGTTGGCATCAATGATTTGATGCCCCGGCTCGAAGCCGAGAGCGCTCGGCGAGATCTTCCCACGCACGATCCGGCAGCCGCCAACGCCGGTGCTAATGGTCAAATAGACCATGATGTCCTTGCCGGATCCGGCCCCCTTGAGGGCCTCGCCGAGGCCAATCATGGCCGTGTCGTTTTCCAGAAAAACCGGCGCTGTCAGCGCCTTTTCCAGGCGGTTTTTCAGCGGCTGACGGTTCCAACCGGGAATATTAGGCGCGGTTAGCACCATATTTTTCTCTGTGTCGAGCGGGCCGGCTATGCCGCCGGCAGCGGCCCGGATGGGGGCGCCGCCCGTCAGCTGGCGGGCGGTTTTAGCAATGAGTGCAATGCCTGCCTCGAAATCGGCCGCGGGCGTGTCGAATATAACCGGTGCCCCAACTATTTTACCGTCATGTGATGCGGCCAGACGGATGTGGCTGCCGCCGATATCGAAAAGGAGGTACATGAGCCCATTGTTATTTGCAATCCGTGCCTTGTCTATGGACGGATCAACTCGCACGTATGCTTATCCGAGTATTTGTTTAAATGAAAGGCGCGCAAATTTCCAGGACATTTGGATCAGTAGGTCCGTTTAGGTTGCAGTTATTTCCTCCTGCGTCTTGACCAAAGTACCGCGCGCACCATCCTTTGAGAGCCAAATACAGAGGCTTACAAGCAGGAAAGGGTATGTCACAACTACCTGCCAACGCAGGGTTAGGATTGAAATACCTTGTCAGTTCCAAATTCCATGCTGAACCGCATGAAGCAAGCGCCGTGTCGTAAGCTTTGATGACTGGTACCAATATGTTACAATTTATACCGCTTGCAAGGGGGTCAATTGAAGGATTGGTAGCAGTTGCCTCTAAAAATGTTGCGTGCACCTGCATGGCGGCACACACATCACCCAGTTGCCCAGTTTGCCACGGGTAAGGAATATACACATCCGTATAGTTGGCCGTCCTGCCCTCCCGCCAAGTGGGGCCTGCACCGGGAGGAGTAAATTTAACGCTCTGAAAACCTTCGTCCTCTTCCCATGGCTCAGCAGTTAGATTGTGTGCGGCTATTTCCGGAAAATTTGCGGTACAATATAATGCAACAAACTTTTCGATTTGTGTCTCGGGGTGGATCGCAATCCCACCACCGGTTTCCCGGTAATTTGGATTACCCAGCCCTATTTTGGAGAAACAGCTTGGGTCGAGATAATCTATGGGCCGCGAATCCATATCCTCATTAGCTCTTGTGATATTAGCCCCGGGGGCCCTGCAATCCTCGCACCGAACACAACCGTATGTTTGTGGTAGCGTAGTTGTTGGACGATCGCACACATTGGTCTTGCTTGGATAGGCATATCCTGGGAGCAGTTCCTGGCAAAAGCGCGGAGCTCCTGGAA
This sequence comes from uncultured Candidatus Saccharibacteria bacterium, assembly GCA_964373855.1. GTDB lineage: Bacteria > Patescibacteriota > Andersenbacteria > UBA10190 > UBA10190 > CAYJWL01. The sequence goes on along the minus strand of CAYJWL010000032.1, from coordinate 2,752 downwards.
TCGTGCACGCATGGCTTGCACCTTGATATATTATATTTAGCTTATTATTACTGCAGGAGCAGTCATTTGAACTCACGCCGGCGGTACTCAATTGTGTCGGTGTTACTCTACCTGGCAATAGCGCTGCCACCGTTGCGCTCACCACAACCGCCGCCAAGAGGATACTAGCAGCCTTAATCACCTGCGGCCGCTGGAGGCGGCGGAAGGAGTCGGAGATATTTTCCCAGATCACTTTCAGGCGATGCATGGTTTTAGTCTAGCACAGACCAAGCATTCGGCTCAACCCCGCCACTTTTCCACAGGCGCTGGTACAAGCGGTACCACGGGCGTGGCGGTTGGCGTGACCCGGTTAAAAAATGTAGTCTTAGGCACAGACGAATGTATTTGTAATAAACGTCTTTGCTGTGATGTCGCGTGTGGCTAAAACAACGGATTACTCCTATATTTTGACGCTGCTTGCCATCACCATAGCGGCGCCCGCTGTTCTGGTTGCAGTTCATTTCCTGCCGCTGGCCTCCCGCGAGCAGCCGATTGTCGAATTGGCCAAAGCCTCCGAGTATCACAAACTTCAACCACAGAAGACACTGCAGCAGCGATTCATCGCCCTGCCGGGTACATACTCAGCGGTGGTGTTGTATGCCGACGCTGACGGGCTGGGTGATCGCAAGCTTGCTGTTCGTATCGTTGATGAGAATGGGGAAGAGCTGGCCCGGGGAAGAAAGCCCAACGTAACGTACGTGACAAGCGATAACACGCTGCGGCTCGAATTTCCCATCACATGGTTGCCGGTGGCGGCCAGCCGGCATGTGTACGCGGCCGTGACTTTGCTTTCCGGCAGCGCTCTGCCGCTACGGGTGACGAGTGTAAATACAGATGTCTATCACAGCGGGGAATTAACAGCCGATGGTCAAGGTCTCAAAAGAGATCTGGCGTTGGCGCTGATCACGCGCACCACACTCCCATTCGGAGCCAGGCAAGGCGTTATTGGCGGGCTTGTGCTGATGGTGGGTTTGGCATTGATCAGACCAATACAACAAAGGAAGACAGGTTGGCTGGCGGCAGCGGTGCTGGTGGCGGCTGTGACCCCGCTCGCGATCGGCGGTTACTGGTTTTCCGATGACCGTTTAGGCATTTCCGATTGGGATTATTATTTTCCCTTGCATCATAGCTATCGTGCCAGTCTTTTGGAGCATCACACTTTTCCTTTCTGGAATCCATATACTTGCGGCGGCACGGCTGGGCTGGCAGACCCAGAGTTCCCGGTGTTCTCCCTCACATTTCTTCTGGAGCTCTTATTGGGCATACCGGTTGGATTGCGCCTGGCTATTTTTCTGTCGGTGATTGTGGGGACATGGGGGTACCTGGCTTTGGGTAAACGGTTAGGGTTGACTGTACTGGCTGCTGTCCTGACTGCCTTGGCGGCCGCCTTCGGCTCGGTCAATCTGCTGGAGATTACGGAGGGGCATGTCAATGTGTTTACGGCCATGTGGATCCCCTGGATTTTCTGGTCGTGGCTTGGGGCATATCGCGGTACCACTCGTCCCCTGATGTGCGGCATATTCTTAGCAGCGGTTTTTTTGCAGGGCGGCGTATATTTACTGATGTACACAGCTCTAGCCTTCCTGATATTGCCGCTATTGGTTAGCCGGCCAGCCCGAGCATTGGCGGTGGCCACGCAAAGCGGCTTATGGGGACTGGGGCTGGCATCTATTAAGCTTATTCCCGTTCTCTTTTGGCTGGTACAGTTTCCCGACGAGACCTATGCCGGCTCCACTTTCTCGCTGCCCTGGCTCGCCGATATTTTCTTTGGCCGGCACCTGCACGGTGCCGATATAATTTTCCGGCAGGGCAGCGGCTGGCATGAGTATGGGGCGTATATTGGCTATATTGTGTTTGCTCTGGCGGTGATTGGATTATCCCAAGCAGCGAAGAGCAGGTTTGTGCGCGGGCTTGTTCTAGCCAGCCTGCTGGCGGCGGGCTTATCCGTGTCCGGACCGGGTTTGGAACCACTATTCGATCTCCTTTGGTTTTTCCCGCGCTCCAGCATTTCGCGCATTATTCTCTTCGCGGTAATTCCTTTGTCTGTGCTGGCTGGTGTTGGCTTGGACAGGCTACAAAAGCACGGCCGGACCGCACAGTTGGCTGTACTATTTCTCGTAGGAGCGGTCGCCGTTGATCTGTTCAGTTTATCGTATCGGCTTTCCCAGCAGGCCTTCGTTTTGCCCCATGTTTATCCGCTTATCCGGACGGCGCCATATCCGATTGCCTTCACACCACAACGTTTTGATTTAGCTGGGGCGGCCAACAGGACAACGCGGACGTACGATGCGGCCGTGGCTGGCTATGGTACGCTGGCGTATTGTTCGGTGCTTGGGCCGTACCCGCACGTGCGAACAATATATGATGATGGTAACGGCATAATCAATCTGGCGGGGGACGGTTCTTATAAACTCATCGCCTGGTCACCGAACGAGGTGCGCGTTCAGGTGCAATTACCAGCCCCAACTGATGCCGTGCTCAATACAAACTACGCCAAAGGCTGGGAGGTGAACGGCCGGCCGGCGAGGGACATTGCCGAGCGAGTGGGCGTCTCCCTACCCGCCGGCGTTCATGATCTGACGTTTAGGTACAAAGCACCCGGATTCTGGTTGGGGCTGTCTGTGATGCTGGCGACAGTGGCTGTAGCTTCAGGAACCTTCATGCCATGGCGGCGATTCCGGTGGGCGCAGTCTCTTATCTTTCCGCGCCTCTC
>CAYJWL010000031.1:0-9508 GCA_964373855.1 uncultured Candidatus Saccharibacteria bacterium | reverse complement strand
ATCCGGCGCGTTTTTCCGGCCCCTGGCTCAAGCCTATGTGGTGGCAACGCTGGTATCCCCCTTGGTAGCGCTGACAGTCACACCGGCGCTAATCTATATTCTGTTGGATCATGCGCCGGTGAAGGAACGTCTCTCGCCGCTTATTCCGTGGCTGCACCGTCTCTATGACTGGCTGCTCGCGCCGACTATCAGGAAGCCGCGCCTGGCCTACATAACTACCGCTGCGCTGGTGGCGGCTGGTCTGGCGGTGTTGCCTTTGCTTGGGCAGGAACTGCTGCCGTCGTTTAAAGAGCGGGACTTCCTGATGCATTGGATAACCAAGCCCGGCACATCCCATCCGGAAATGGTTCGGATCTCGACGCAAGCCTGTAAAGAGCTGCGGACCATTCCCGGGGTCCGCAACTGCGGCTCCCATATCGGACAAGCCCTGCTGATGGACGAAGTGTATGGCATTTATTTTGGCGAGAACTGGGTTAGTGTTGATCCGGCGGTTGACTATGACGCCACCTTGGCGAGCATTCAGGAAACGGTTGATGGCTATCCGGGTCTGCTGCGTGATGTGCAAACCTATCTGAAGGAGCGCATCAGAGAAGTCCTGACCGGTTCAAGCCATCCCATCGTCCTGCGCATCTATGGCCAGGACTTGGAGGTGCTGCGAACGAAAGCGGAGGAGGTCAGGCAGAAGCTTGCTGAGATTGATGGCCTGGTTGAATTACATACAGAGCTTTTGCTTGACATTCCGCAGGTGGAGATCGAAGTAGATCTGGCTGCCGCCCAGCGTTATGGTCTGAAGCCCGGTGATGTCCGCCGGCAAGCAGCTTATGTAGTGGCCGGCGAAGAGGCTGGTGACATTCACACAGCCAATCGGACATTCGATGTGCAGGTATGGAGCACACCGGAATCACGCCGCAGCGTGACCAGTATCCGCGAGATGCTGATTGATGTACCCGGTGGGAATAAAGTGCGGCTGGCAGATATAGCCGACGTGCGCATTGCGCCGGTTCCCAATGCGATTAATCGTGAAGCCTTGGCGCGCCGCATCAATGTTGAAGCGGACGTGAAGGGGCGTGATCTCGGCTCCGTGGTGGACGATGTTGAAGATGCTCTGGACGAAATTACGTTTCCCCGCGGCTATCATCCGGTATTGATTGGCGAGTATGCGGAACGCCAGGCTGCCCAGCAGCGCCTTCTCATAGCTGGCTTGGCGGCGGCCCTCGTGATATTTGCTCTCCTGCGGGTATCCTTGGGAAGCTGGCGTCTGGCAGCGATGTCATTCTTGAGTTTACCCATGGCGCTCGTGGGCGGTGTCCTGGCGGCGTACGTTGCCAGCGGCGGCGTGCTCTCGCTCGGGTCGCTCGTTGGCTTTCTGACAATCCTGGGGATTGCGGCACGCAACGGCATTATGCTTATCAGTCACTACCAGCATCTTGAGCAGTTTGAGGGTGAATCTTTTGGGCCAAGGCTCATCCGGCGCGGGGCGCGTGAACGGCTGGCGCCTATTTTGATGACGGCCGTAACGGCCGGACTGGCCCTTGTTCCTCTCGTCATTGCCGGGAACAGCCCCGGGCACGAAATCGAGCATCCCATGGCTATTGTTATCCTGGGCGGTCTGATTACATCAACGTTGGTTAACCTGTTCGTCGTGCCCAACCTCTACTTGAGGTTTGGGCGGAACAAGCAGTATAGTAAAAAGCTTGGTATAATTTTCTAAACGAGCACGGTAGGCAAAAAATGAAACGAGCGTCAACCCCTTTTCCTCTGTTCCTTCTCCTGGCGGCCGCATTGATCCTGCTGCTGTGGGTCATCCTTGTCCGCGCCCAAGTTGTGCCCGGACGGGAATGGCTGGATCAGACCGGCCAGAAGTTTGGCTTAACCACCGGGCCGGCCGGCGATGGTAGTGCCACATCTTCGGCAGATGTACCTCCCGCTGAGGCTGGCGCGAAGGAGTTTGAGGACCTCAACCCCAATAATTTTGCTCGTTCGACAGCTATTGATAATGAATGGTGGCCCCTGAAACCCGGAACGCAGTATGTCTATGAGGGATTTAGTGTTGAGAATGATGAGAGAATACCTCATCGCATCGTGTTTACTGTCACTGACTTAACCAAAGTTATTAACGGCGTGCGCACGGTCGTCATCTTCGACCGGGATTATAGTAAAGACCAGCTCGTGGAAGCAGAACTGGCCTTTTTTGCTCAAGACAATGAGAGGAATGTCTGGCATCTCGGTCAGTACCGCGAAACGTATGATGCCGCGGAGTTCGTCGGAGGCCGGGTCTGGCTGGTGGGCTCGCCTGAGGAGGCCAGAGCCGGGATCATGATGCAGGCCAATCCAGAGCAAGGCACGCCGAGCTACTCTCAAGGGTACGCCCCTGCCCCTTTCAACTGGACAGACCGCGCGCGCGTATACCTAACGGGTCAAAAAACCAGCGTTCCGGCTGGCAGCTTTGCGGATGTTCTGGTGACAGAAGAGTTCAACAAGGAAGAGCCGAACGCCTTTCAGCTCAAGTACTATGCCCGCGGCGTGGGGAATGTTCGGATTGGCTGGAGAGGCGATGATGCCCAGCAAGAAGAGCTCGAGCTTGCCCAGGTTGTGCAGCTTGAACCGCGCTCTCTCACTCAAGTCCGCGCGCAGGCGCTGGAGCTGGAGCAGCGTGCCTACATGTATGGTCGCACGCCACCGGCCGAGCCCAACTCCAGAACCGAGTGACTAAAAAAACGATGGCGCCCGCCGCCTGTTTTCTCTCGACCTTGATTGACCAATCAACATACATTATGCCCAAGATATACATTACATATAGCGTGTGATGCCAACTATTTCTCAAGCCGCCTCCTCTTCCGCCCCCGCCTTGCTGGCCCAGGATTTACACAAGGTATATGGCAAGCGGCCAGCCCTTCAGGGTTTATCATTCTCATTAGGGGCCGGGCGCATCATGGGCTTCCTCGGTCCGAACGGAGCCGGTAAGACCACGGCTATTCGCATCTTGACAACAATTCTGGAGCCATCGGCGGGGCGTTTCAGCGTGGCTGGCATTAGTTCTCAATACCCGCAAAAAATCCGCGGCCGGATCGGTGTGCTGCCGGAGAGCCTTGGCTTTCCCCGGCACATGACTGGTATCGAATTCCTGGTATTCTTTGGTCAACTCTATGGGCGCACGGCAGCGGCCGCCCGGAGAGCGGGCGGGAAGTTGTTGAAAGAAGTGGGCCTGGATCGCCGAGCCACCTCGCTGATCAGTTCCTACAGCCGGGGGATGCGGCAGCGGCTGGGAATTGCCCGGGCGCTCGTTAATGATCCGGCTGTCTTGTTTCTCGATGAGCCTACGTTGGGACTCGATCCGCGGGGTCAGCAGGAAATGTTAGCGCTGGTCCGGCGGATTGCCCAGGAGCGAGGGGTGAGCGTCGTGGTGTGCAGCCATGCTTTGTCAGAGATCGAGGAAGTCTGTGACGACGTTGTGATCTTAAATGCTGGTCGCGTAGTGGCAGCCGGAACGGTGGCCGAGGTGCTGGAGCACACTGGCCAGCGGATCAGCCCGAGCAGCGGAGTTAGAATCAGGGTCGGGGAGTCAGATGTGGCCAGCGCTCGGCAGATCTTAGGCGCACTGCCGGCCGTGCGGGGAGTTGCCGTCGCTCAAGAGGGCGCGGGCTGGCTGCACGTGACGCTGGCGGAGCCAACGCCTGACTATAACCAACTGCTGACGGCGCTGATACAGGCCAACATTGGCATCCTGGGATTCGATGCTGGGCGGGCTCGTTTACAGGATGTATTTTTACACTTAACTGAAAGGACGATTGCATGAATACACACCGGCGCGCCCACGGCCATAAGGAAAAATTTAAGGGAACAGCCGTTCCCACCTGGTGGCTCGTGTTTTGGAAAGAGATGCAGGAGCTGTGGATTGGCGGCAGAGCCCTAACCCTTACTCTTATTTACACCATCCTGCTGGGAATCCTGACATACGTCATGGCGAGCAACAGTGAACTTTCCATCATTCCCCCGAAGGAAATGGTCTACGAGACGATGAAAGGCGTGATCGCCGTCGGGATTTTCTTTGGTCTGATCATCGGTGCCGACAGCATTAGTGGCGAGCGGGAACGAGCTACCCTTGAGGGGCTGCTGTTGTCGCCATCCAGCCGCCGACAGATCATTGTCGGCAAGTGGCTGGCCGCCATCTCCCCTTGGCCGGTGGCGTTGGGTATTGCCATTCCTTACCTATCAATACTGGCTCAAGGGGACGCGGTGTTTGGTCCGGCGGTGCTTTGGGGGGCGATTGTCGGGACGTTGCTCGTCCCTGCGTTTGCCGGAGTAGGAATGCTTGTCAGCTTTTTGTCCAATTCAAACAAGACGAGCCTGTTTGTGAGCTTGGGTATCTACCTTTTATTCCTGCTTCCTACTCAATTACCCGGCCGCGCCCAGACCGGCGCGCCCGGACGGTTTCTCCAGTGGATTAATCCAATGCAGGCTCCCAATTGGTTTTTGGCCAAGCTGCTGGTGAACAATCGGACGCTGGAAGAAATCTGGACCTGGCTTATAACACCGGCTGTCTTTACGGCGCTGGTCGTCGCCCTTCTTTTTTGGTATGCCAGTCCCGGTCTTCGCCTCGAGGCCGGACGAGTCAGCCGGATAGGATCGTACTGGCGCCGTCTTGTGGGGGTATTGGTGCTGGCAGCTTTCAGCTTCTCCCTTGGTGCATCGCCGGCTCTGGCTGTCCAACAAAAACTGTCCGGAACCCCGCCACCCCAACTTTTGCAGATATCCATAGACTTGGATCATAAGGTGGTGCGGGCGGGCGATCCGGTGCAATTCAATACCGTCGTGACAAACAACAGCACTGAGCAATCTCTGCCTCTGACTGTGGCGATGAATATTATTAACCTTAACGCGCAGGGTGATGTGGTCGACCCGGAAGATTGGTCGCCGCAGCGGACGCAGTACATTGCCCATCTCGCGCCGGGTGAATCTGCCACCCATGCCTGGACTGTCAATGCCATTTTTGATGGTGACTATATGGTGTACATGGTGGCCATTCCCATTCCTGACGCTCAAGAAAAAACCAGCCAGCCAATTGCCAGCTCGGGCATCCATCTGACCGTGACGCCGTTTACGAGGCTTAATCCCGGTGGTGTGCTGCCGTATGTAATCGCCGGACCAGTCGTCGTGCTGGTGGGCATCCTGCTGGTGTATCGGCTCCGCCGCCGGAGCATCGATACCGGTGAGCCGAAAGCAGGATGACAGACAATTGCATCCGGCGGGAGATCAGCGATCAAAAGATCGGCACGCGGTGAGCTAATTCTCCCTCTAGAAATATCCGGACGTTGTCTTTACACCAGGCTGCGTGGTAGCGGATATTCTCTTTCTCTGCCGATCGACTGCAACACCGTCTCTTTGGTAAGAAGTTAAGAGACATTGCGCCATAATCTGGAAGCGGAAGACTGGATGAAGGAGGAGGTGAGAACACATGACAACAAGGACGAGTATATATCCAATGGATATCCAGAGGTATGTAAGCGATATAGACTATCCGGTCAGCAAGGAAGATCTGGTTTCAACTGCGCGCCAACAGGGTGTGAGCAGCGATGTCATAGTCGCACTTGAGGCCATGCCCGAGCAGGAATACGGCAGCCCCGCTGATGTCACGGCCGCCTTGTTATTGTAAGGTAGGCGTGGCTGGCAACGGACCGGGCAGGGAATAACCTGACTTTTTATATCTGATTATCGCCGGACTCCTCGGGCTATTAGGGCAGGGGGACTTCTGCATAGCGGGATGACAAATATTGCTGCGGCCGGTTTGATTGCGTTAGCCATCGCCGCGGTTGATTTGGCTGCAATATTTCTTACACTGTGAGAATGCCGTATAAGATCATTGCGTTGGCGGTTGTGGGATTGCTGATAGCTGCCGGCATCGCGGCGTTACTGATCGTTGGGTTCTCCCGTAGTGATTCAGTTGGACCAAAGGCGGACCTCACCGTGGCTGCGACAATTTTCCCTCTGGCGGATATCGTGCGTCAGATTGGCGGAGCGCATATTAATGTCATTCTTGTCATCCCGCCCGGCGCTTCCGAACACTCAAGCGATTTGTCTCCGCAAAAAATCAGCGACTTGCAACAGGCTTCTCTTCTCTTTCAAATCGGACATGGGCTGGAGGCTGGTTTGGTGGACCGGCTCACCGCGGTCTTGCCGGCCATACGTCCGGTGGCAGTGGATACGGGAATTGGGCTGCGGGAGTTTGCCGGTCGCTTGCCTGAAGCAGACAGCGAAGCAAATGCCGAGGCGGGGCATGAGAGCGGCGTTGATCCGCATTACTGGTTAACAGTTCCAAACGCACAGAAGATGGCGGCGACCATCGCTGATTCGCTGGCGGAGGCAGATCCAGCACATGCGGCGCAATACCGGCAGAATCTGGAACAATACCAAGGTCAACTGGCCTCGCTCGAGCAGGATTTGCAAACGCAGGCCCGAACCATCACCCAAAAAAACTTTATTGCCATGCACGATGCCTGGTCGTATTTCGCCGATCATTACGGGCTGAATCTGGTTGCAACGTACGAGCCGATTGAGGGGCAAGAACCATCCATCGACGATCTGCAAGAACTTGGCCGTATTATAGACCAGTACGCCATCACTGCCTTCTATGCTGAGCCGCAGAAAACCTCGATAGCGGCTGTCAACTTTATGCAACAGGAATTTGGCCTGCGCATTTTAACGCTCGATCCCGTCGGCGGCACCGACAAACGGTTCAGCTATATCGATATGATGCGGGAAAATATGGCGTCCCTGGCGGCCGGCTTGCTATCTGGGCCACTACCTGCTGCGCAAGCGCGGCGTTGATTGATTGGGAGTTGAGCGGGCAGATATTATCTATGAGCGGAACATACGCGCTCTGGATTGTTATCACAGGCTTAGACGGTACTGGTAAAACAACTCTAATCCAGGACCTAGTCAAGTCAATTCCGGGAGAGAGTTACATTTTCCATTTGCCTCGTTCGGAATTCGTCTCGTGGCAATAAAAAAACCGCTGGTAGCTTTGGCGGACCAGCAGTGTGACAAAGACATTGCTTTTAAAGCTTTAATGCCTTGTCAATGATTCCAGATACTCCTTCTTCAACCGGGTACCTGCAGGTGGCTAGTTGCGCTCGGTGCTGTTCAATCCGTGAACGGATGGAAGTGAGGATTTGCAGGATTTGAATGGCAATCTCGCCGGTGAGACCACCGACAGGCTCCTCGATGAACCGGCCCTTGAAAATGGCCTCAAGCATTTCGTGATGGCCGTTGCCGATGTTGTACAGCGGTGATTTATGGGTGCCATCCACGAAGCAGATTTGGCCGTCACTATGAGGCGCGAAGTCAGCGTACACTGAGGTGCGTTGCCCGACCAGGCGCAGGAATTTATTATCTGCCTCCCCGATGCCCTTACCCAGACTGCCGGTTAGTTGAATCGGGCGGCTGTGGTAGTCATACAGATTGTCGCACGAGATGTAGGCGAAACTTTCAGCAGCAATCGGGCAGTTTTCATGCTGGGCAACACTGATGTGGCACTGGGCCGGTTCCTGCTGGAGAAAGGTTTTCAGGTTCACAAAGGGAGAGATTTGAGCTAGCAGGTGACAAAACAGGTCGTAGACCATGCCGGCTTCCAGGGATGTGGCCCGCCAAGGCTCAACTGGCCGAGATTCGCAGATAGAGAATTCGATTCTTTGAATAACGCCGAGTTGGCGGATGAGAGCTGCTTCATCACGATGCAGCACGAATTCGAAAATTTTTCCAAGGTAGTGATCGATGCACACCACCCAAGTGACAGGATGAAACTGGCCATTGACACGAACCATATCAGCCAGAATTTGTTCGAACATCTGCGCCTCCACCAGGTCGCGGTTGTAGGGTTTTTCAACCACCACCAGCACGGCTCGTTTCAGCCAGTCGCGGGCATACTTCACGTGGATTTCATCCGGCACCAGAACGAAGACGATGTCTTGGTTGATCCGAAAGTATAAACCATCGTTTTGTGGGTCCTTAATGTTGATGTACGTCACATCCCGCGGTCTTTGCTCAAGGACTTCTGTCAGTTCGTTATAGCGGTGCTCGAGGCGCAGAGCGTTTTTATCGTCCTTAGCATCTTTGGCCAGTCTGATTTTCCTTCGTAAACGGCCCGTCACCCCAGTTGTCAAACCATTGTTCCGTCTCAGGCTTCTGCTGACGCTCTGTAGCCATGGTTCACTCGATTCTTGCTATTGGTAAATTGTAAAAAACAACACCGTATCTTGTCGCAGTGAAGACTATACAGCATGGAAGGTGATTTAACAAGGAAGATGGAATGGGAGTATCAGAGAGAATTAACACGATTTTTTAGGGCACAGTTAGGGCGCAGAAAGAAGAAAAAAGAATTACTTACTATCAGAACTATGGGAAGGAGCCGGTTGTCGCATTTTTAATGGGAATTTTGCGATAGCGTTGATTCAATATTTAACGAAGCATTGGTTGTTGCTCTGCGAGAAGCAGCTGGAGAGACAATCGCAACATTCAACTTTGTCGTGGCGAGTCAATAAATATATCCATCAAGTAAGGGAATGACTCACTCTATCATGAGACTACGCTTCGCAATTGCGTTCTGATTCTGCATCGCAGGTGTCAAAGCCGGAGCCGCCGCGGGCAGAGTCTGAGCCGGGTCCGCCTAAGAGTTCATCATCCCCGCTGCCCCCTTGCAATCCGTCGCCGTGTGCGCCGCCATCAAGAAAATCATTACCGGATCCGCCATCGAGGTTGTCTCCCTGATCTCCGCCGAAGAGCATATCCTCGCCACTCCCGCCATCGAGCCGATCGCCGCCTGTCCCGCCGATTAAACAATCATCCCCGCCAAGGCCCTTAAGCCGATCGCCGCCTTCAAAGCCGAGGATTAAGTCATTACCCGGCGTGCCGCGCAATCGCTCGCCGCGGGAAGTGCCGAAGATTAGTTCGCCATCGAATTCGATCTCCTCACAATCCGCCGGTAGCTCGATTGAGATGCCGATAATAATATCAAAGATTACATCCTCGCCCTGAACCTCGTTACCGGCCGTTTCGCTGAAGGTGGCAGTGAATGAAAGATCAACATCTTCTCCGGGATGAAGGGTCAGCAATGGTATACCGCTCACGCCGGCGCTCTCGGTGAAGAAATCTTCAAGCGTTTTGGCGCCGGTGCTGCTGCTTCCGCCCCAGACATCAACGCCGTCAGCAGAGATGATAATATCGAGCTCCTCGCTTATGCCATCTCCGTCGGTGCGTACTCCCCGCACGCCCACCGGGCGGTCAGACGAAGCATTATTTGTAACATTGACCATGCGCGTTTCGGTTTCCCCCGGCGCCATATCGGGAACACTGAATATAGGATCTCCAGCCGGCACTCCCCAATCGATTTCCAAATCGCCTACTGCAAAGGCAGTTTCCGGCGGACCGAGAATATCAGAGCTCAAAGCGGCAAATGTAATCAGTCCGATGACTGCTATCCATGCAAAAAAAGTTGGTAAGTGTTTTTTCATGG
>CAYJWL010000030.1:7390-9676 GCA_964373855.1 uncultured Candidatus Saccharibacteria bacterium | reverse complement strand
GGTATCACCAATTGCAATGACATCAAACTTTTTTGTTCCAGCATCCATGCCGTTCAGTATATCCTGGCTACGTTCTTGGATCCAAACAGCTCAATCTTTTTTTGGACCACCTGCTGTACCGCCTCCCGGGCCGGGCCTAAAATCTTACGAGGGTCAACATCTTCATGCGCCGACCCCACATAAGCTTTAACCGCAGCTGCAAATGCCAGACGCAGCTCCGTATCCACATTTACTTTGCATACATGGTGATTAACTGCCCGCTGTAGATGGGCATCGGCTATCCCGGAAGCGCCATGTAATACTATCGGAATATCCGGCACGGCCTTCTGAATTTGTTCAAGCAGCTCAAATCGAATATATTCCTGTCCGGTAAAAGCGCCGTGAATCGTGCCCACCGAAACCGCTAAGGCATCAACCTGTGTGCGCGCGACAAATTCTCCGGCTTGATCGGGATTCGTGAGCTGCTCGGCCGGCACACCGCCTCCCGCCAGTGATATTACCCCTTCGCGCCCCATCATCGCACCCAGCTCCGCCTCGACCCAGACCTGCCGGTCATGGGCATAGTCTGTAACCTCCCTAGTCAATCTGATATTCTCCTCCAGATTGGCACGTGAAGCATCAATCATGACAGACGTATAGCCAGCCTCTATGCATTGCTTAACAATCGCCAGGCTTTTCCCATGATCCAAATGGAGAATAACAGGTATGGATACATCCGCCGCCAAAGATTTGATAATGCCGGCTAACGTGAGCAGGCCGGCATATTCGATTGCTCCCTCCGACGTCTGAATTATGACAGGCGCGACAAGCTCTTTCGCACCCCATATTATCGCTTGAGCCACTTCCAGGTTTGAGGTGTTAAAAGCGCCGATGGCATAATCCGCCTTCATAGCATCGCGAAAAATTTGCTGCGGCCTGGCGATCATATCACATCGCCAGAGGCGGCAGGTGCTGTTCCCGCAAGAAAGCAGCGGCTGCCTCCGGCAGCATGGTATTAATTTCCAAGCCAGTGCCAAGTTCAAAACCGCCAAACTTGCTTAGGCGGGGCAGCACCTGCACATGCCAGCGGAAATTGGGAAAAGCATCTGCCTCACAGACGAAGCCCGTGTCATCGCACGGCGCGGAATGAATATAGTAATTGTAAGGCGGATCATTCAGGCCCGTGTACAACCGGCCCAAAACCTGCTGCATGACCTCCGCCAGGGCTTCGCGCTCCTCCGGGCTGATATTTTCAAAAAATGGGTTAGATGTGCGCGGCATGATCCACGTTTCAAAGGGCACGCGGGAAGCAAAGGGACAAAATGCGGTAAAATATTCATTTTCCCAGACTACTCGCTTTTTCTGTGACCGTTCGAAATCCAGAATGATCGTAAACGCCTTGGCATTGTTCTGGCTGGCAAACCGTTGAGCGCCGTGCAGCAAGTCACGGATATCGCTGGGCAGAACCGGCACGGTAAAAATCTGGTGGTGCGGGTGCTCTAAAGACCCGCCAGCCTCCTCGCCATGATTCTTAATGATTTGAATGTAGTTGACCGAGGGCTGCGTGCGCAACTGGCGATAACGCAAAACCAGAGCTTCTAATAGTAACGACAGCATTTTAACGCTAAGTAATCCATCAAACTGGTTATGATGGCGGGTGGCCAGCACTTCATGATAGCCGACGGCTTCCGTAGCTCGATACGGACCTTCATGCCACGCGCGAAATTCTTTTTGGGCGTGAAAGGCGGGATACTTGTTCTCAAATATGTGGACTTGCCAATTGGCGGGATCATCGGGCAGGCGGAGAACGTCTGGCTGTTGCGGAAATTTCGCGAGATTACAAAAGGGACAATCCTCCTGCCAGCGGCGCGGCGCTCTGCCTTCTTTACGTTCCGCCGCAAATTTGTCCGGCCGCTTCGCCCGGCCAGTGGCGATCACTACCCACTCCTCGGTAATTGGATCCTGGCGCAGCTCTCCGCGTTCAAGCTCTTTGCTTTTCATTGATTCCTCCTCGATTGTACACGCCCTTCCAGATGTTTAACCTCACCTGTACTACTTCCTTCAGAACCTCAACATACGCTTTAGTGGATACTTTACTATTGGGGTCATTGATCCAGCGAATGGGCTGCTCCAAGATTGTGAAACCGCGCAATCTGGCTACCGCCAGCGCCTCCACATCAAAGCCCCACCGGTCAATGGTTAAATAAGGAAAGATGCCATCTGTAGCCTGTGCCGTGAATACCTTAAAGCCCGCCTGGGTATCTTTAATGCCCGGCACCGCCCAGAACTGAATCCAAAGATTGCCCA
>CAYJWL010000030.1:0-7380 GCA_964373855.1 uncultured Candidatus Saccharibacteria bacterium | reverse complement strand
GCCCAAATTCCCCAGCCACTCTTTCCATCTGGCCTGGTGCACTGCTATCTGGGCCCCGGCGACATCGCGCGACCCGATCACCACGTCAAACCCTTTTTGAAATAAAGGGAGAAACCGGGCGACGTGATCAATAGACGTCGAGTTGTCAGCATCCATAAACAATCGATAGCGGCCGCGCACATGCGTCATGCCGAAGCGAACAGCAAATCCTTTGCCGCGATTATTGCCATAGCGCAGTAAAGATATCCGACGATCCCCCACCGACACCTCTCGCACCACATCCGCCGTTCTGTCATTTGATCCGTCGTCTACCACCGCCACTTCCCAGGAGTATGGCTGCTGATTAAGATATTCCCTCACGGCTTGTATGGTGCGGGGCAAACGCGCCTCCTCGTTGAAGGCTGGTATCACTACCGAAAGGAAAATATCTTCAGACATAGTATGGAAGTAGTATAACCTACAAACCTATGATTGGAGAACCAAGGCGGGGTGCGCGGCCCAGCAGAATATATCGCTGGTTGGTTATGAACTGTAACTTCCCTATACTAAAGACATGAAAAAAAGACCGCTGGTGGCCGGCAACTGGAAAATGGAGCTTTCCCACAAATCAGCCATTGAGGTTATGCGCGCTATTAAAAAACTCTTGAGCACAATGACGGTTGAGTGCGATATTGTTGTTTGTCCTTCGTATCCCTCACTTGAGGCTATATCTGCCATGACGAAGAAAGGCTTCCCCCTTGCCGTCGGCGCCCAGACTATCCACGCCGCCGAACGCGGGGCGTACACGGGCGAAGTATCGGCGGTTCAAATCAGGCCGTTTGTCGAGTGGTGCATTGTTGGCCATTCGGAAGTCCGGAGCATGCGCGGAGAAACCGAAGAACAAATCAATCAGAGTGCCGAGCTCTTACTGCGCCACGGCATCATTCCCATCGTCTGTATTGGCGAAACCGGCGAAGAACGAGAACATGATCAAACCGTGGAAAAGATCACAACCCAGATTAATATTCTCCTCAATCACCTGGATCGCACGTCCCTGACCAAGACAGTCCTCGCCTACGAACCGATTTGGGCGATTGGCACCGGCGTCACCCCTGACCCGGACCAGGTGGCCGAAGTGGTGTTGCTCATACGAAAATTAACCGCTGACCGCTTTGCCCAGGACGTCGCAGATCGTCTGCGCATATTGTATGGCGGAAGTGTCACGCCCGAAAATGTCTCCCAGTATGTTGGCGGCCCGGTAGCTGACGGGGTGCTGGTCGGCGGAGCCTCGACTCACCCCCGGTCCTTTGTAGATATAATTAAGAAGGTCCAGGAAACGTTCCGGTAATGGCTATGGACATCTTGGTTTCGTTCGCCAGATTTTTGGTATCAATCCCGCCCGAGTTGGCGATAGTAGTGCTGGCCATGCTGCCATTTGGAGAATTGCGCGGCGCTTTGCCGGTGGCCTTGACGGTCTACAACATGAGTATACCGGAAGCAATGTTTTGGTCGGTAGTAGGAAATATGTTGCCGGTGTATTCTTTGCTGGTCTTCTTTGAAAGAGCCACTCTGTGGGTGCGGCAAAGATCGCGCCTGGCAGATGATCTTTTAAACAAACTGTTCGAGCGCACCCGCCGCCAACTTCACGATCAGGTGGGAAAATACGGTATCTGGGCACTCGCCATATTTGTCGCCATTCCCTTCCCCGCCACTGGCGCCTGGACAGGGGCGCTGGGAGCCTTCGTGTTTGGCCTGCCAAAAAAGCGAGCATTCCTGTCAATTCTGGCCGGGGTTATAATCGCAGCTGTGATCGTAACGGCAGTCACAACCGGAGCAGTCATAACCATACAGTCGCTGCTGTAGATAATAAAAAACCCACCCGGATGGGGGTGGGATCAGGGCGTACAACCATTCAGACCAGAGCCTTCACGTTAGTCATGACTAGCATGATATGACCAGCGCCGCGCAAGGAATCAAACTTGATCGCCGCGCGCGCTAATGTACCCCGCACAGTAAGATAGCGGCCGCGCGCAAGCTGGGCACTCAGGCCGCGCGGGATGTGTTCGCCAATTTTTAACCGATTGGCAACGCTCAATCTACTGCCGGATACAACATGTTGTATACCTAGGTCAACCACCGTCTTCCCGCCGGAGCGCCAGCTGTCGATCTCCACTGCACACAGGACGGCCGATGTGCTGTTCTGATCGTACAGCACATCGGCTATCCGTACCCGCCATTCCAGCCGCAAGCCGACACACGCTGCCAGATCCTTTTCCAGAGCGTCCAATGCCTGCTTGTGCGCGGCTCTGGCCGCATCTTGCAGCGCATCGGGCGGATTTTTAAGATACGGCCCGATTTTGTTGTTTGACTCTTGAATCGCAACCAGCCTCTGCACCAAGTTGGCCATGGTTGTCTCATAGTCCCTTTTGATAAGGAGAAGTGCTGGACGGCTGTTTCCCGAAGCAGTGTTTTCTGGCGCAGCTTGTCCCGGATGCTGCCGCGGCGAACTGGCAAGACTGCTGGCCACGCGGGAGGACGTCTTTACCAGGACGCGACTGTCAGTCACAGCTTGTTTTTCGTCACGCACCGCAGCCAGCCCAGTGTACAGGAAAGTGGCTGCCAAAAATCCGATCATCCCCCCGATCGCACCGCCAACCACGTATGGGCGATAACAGCGTTTGGGAAGCGGCAGCGGCACAATTATTCCATGCCGGCGGGAAACCATAACCGGCCGCCCGCACCATAAACAATTTGCCTTTCGGCCGTAGCACGCATCATTAATTCGCAGTCGTTTCCCGCAATGCGGGCACTGAAAAATATTGAGATCAAGCATGGTCGCCCCCTTGAAAGTCAGTTGTGCACAGAACAATTCTTTACGTGCCAAAACCATACCAGATGTTCAGCCGCATGTCAATCTTTAACCACTCCGGCCTAAAGGTCAGAGCTTGTTATCTTCGAGGTTTGAGCCTTAATGACTCATCCCTTAGAGTCGAAGACAGTAAGATCATTTTTCACCAAGCTTCGCCTACTATATCTGGCATGAGGGCCAAAAGGCGCTTCCCTTAATGGCCACAATGCCTGTTACTGGCCAAATCGGCGCCCCCGCGAGGCGTATTCCACCAATGCCTGATCAAAATTGTCTGTGGTGAACGCCGGCCAGAACTTGTCCGTGAAATGCAACTGCGCGTCTGATGTGTCCCACATCATAAAACCGGCAGACAGATGCGGTTCGCCGCCGGTGCGGATGAGCAAATCAACGGGCGGTAATTCTTTTGTTAATAAATGTTGTTTGATGAGTTTCGCCGTGACTTTCACTGGCCCGCCACCACTGCGCCGATCCACGATTTGCTGAATGGCCTGCACCATCTCATCGGTGCCATTATAGGCCAGCAAAAAATTACAAAAATATCGTTTATATTTCTTGGTAACATCCTGCGCTTCCTCAATGGCGCGACTGACGCGGGCCGGAAACATTCGGCGCCACTGCCCCAGTGCCCGAATGCAGATTTGCCGATGATGTATCTCTTCATCGTGGACTAAGCTGGAGAAATGCGCTTGAAAAATTTTCATCAGGCCCGCCACTTCTCTCGGCCGGCGCTTCAAAAAGTTATCGACTGACAAGCCCCAGACGGAAATATGTTGTATTCCCTTGTCAGCGGCGTGCTTGACGACAGAGCGGAAAATTTCCACCCCTTGCTTATGACCGTCATACACGGATAGATTGTGCTGTCGCGCCCAGCGCCGATTGCCATCGGGAATGATCGCGACATGCCTAGGAATGTGGCTGGCCGATGTAACCATGGCCTAGCTAGAATGCCGATCGCGCCCTAATTGCGCAAGATAATCGGCCAGCATAAGACGCGCTGCTTCAGCGTGCTCATCTTCTTTTTTGCCGCCTTCATGCCTAAGCCATCGCCCTGCCTCGGCCGAGGTTAATGTTTCATCCACTTCTGCAACAGCTACGTCCACGGCCGTCCGTAAGGTGGCAATAAATGTAAGCGTACGGTGAGTTTGCTGCGTTGGGTTCCCGTCTAAATTAAGCGGGACGCCAACCAGGATTTTTTGCACCCCCTCGCGGGCTACTATTTCCTGAATTTGGCCAAGAGCGCTCTGTGCTTTCTGATCAATTGTTCCCAAGCGGTGGGGCGGAATATCGGGGAGATGGGCCGCGGCCATGCCGATATACCGCTCACCATAATCAAGACACAGAATCATAAGATGATACTTTACAAAGCCCAAAAATTACCAAACTTTCCAAACAAAACACAGGTTCTAAGCATATCAAACCATGTATAACCTTGAGCCTTTGTACACTGTGTTGTGTGTCTTGTTTGGTCTTTGTGCATTGTGTTTTTCTAACATGCCTGTGTCAGCACTCGTGGCCCCTCTGCCGTGATCGCCACCGTATGCTCTTCGTGCGCTGACAAGTTGCCTGAAGACGTTATAACTGTCCAGCCGTCGTCCGCTGTTTCCACCGCGGCATTGCCGATCGTTACCATCGGCTCAATCGCAATCACCAGCCCTTCAACCAGCTTGGCTCCTGCGCCGGCTCTGCCGAAGTTGGGCACCTGCGGCTCTTCGTGAACAGCATAGCCTACCCCATGGCCCACCAGCTGGCGAACCAGTTTAAGCTTAGCGTTTCCGGCCAGATGTTTTTCCCCTTCAACATAGCTCTCAATCGCCGCACCGATGTGGCCGGTTGTGTTGCCCAGTCGGGCTGCTTCTATCCCCAGTTGCAGAGAATGTCTGGTGACATCCAGCAAAATCTGGGTCTCATCCGAAATTGGCCTCACCGGCACTGTTCGCGCACTATCCAGATACATCTTCTTGTAAATAATACCCATATCCAGTCCCACCAGATTGCCCTCGGCAAAAGGGGTATCATCCGGCAGGCCGTGGACTACGGCTTCGTTCACAGAAACACATATAGCGGCCGGAAACGCCGAACCCTTTCGACCGCGATAGCCGAGAAACGAAGGCACCACATCATAGCGCTTGGCCAACTCCGCCGCCGCCTTATTAATATCGTTTCCCGTTACGCCCGGCGCTACTAAAGCAGACAGGTCATCAAGAAAATGCGACAGGATCTTACCGCCCTCCGCCAGCAGCTCAATCTCTGCTCGTGTTTTTGCCTGAATCATACCAAATGTAATCAGTAATCTGTAACTGGTAATGTGTACAAATTACAACTTACAAATTACTCGTTATACCATCAATAATTTTCATGATCTTCTCATGCACGTCTGGAATCGGATACTTCCCGTCCACAACATGCAAAATGTTTTCAGCCTGATACTTTTGAATCACCGGCCAGGTGTTCTCCATAAACTGGCTCCACCGGGTCTCAAACTTAGTCGGCTCATCATCGGGACGGGTGCCAAGCCGCCCGCCCAGCCGGCGGCACCGCTGCTCGTCCTGCGCCGTTATTACCGGAAAATCTCCGGCGATATCCAGGCAGAAACGTCGCTGGCTGTTGCGCGCCTTCATTTCTTCCTTGTCTACCTTCAAGAAAATAGCCAGCGGTCGGCCGTACTGTTCCCGCTCAAAAAAACTGTCTACCAGTTCAGATTCGCGTACGGTGCGCGGTGTTCCGTCAAAAATCAGTCCGCGATCTTCTTGCACATACTGCCGGATGGCACCAATGACGACCGCGGCTGCCATTTCCGGCGGCGCCAGGTATCCATTGTCAATGGTTTCCTTAACCCGCCGGCCCAGATCCGTATGCTCGCGTGCCATGGCTCGAAAAGCATCACCTGTACTAAAACGGTAATAGCCGATCGCTTGCGCCAACAGCTCCGCTTGCGTCCCTTTGCCCGCCCCCGGGGGCCCCATAACGTAGATTACCTTGGATACATTCATACACTCTAAATTCAAAGTTCAAAACTCAAAAAAATAAACTAAAATAATGACAAACTCATTAGACCTTTATTGAGATAGCTAACACAGTTAACAAGTTTTGAGTTAAAGCTTGGCCTTTAGCGTTTTAATTTTGAGATTTCTATTTGAGGAATCCTTCGTATTCGCGCATTGTCAGTTGTGATTCAATTTGCTTCATTGTTTCCAAAACAACCGAGACGACAATCAGTAAGGCCGTGCCGCCAATGGTGAGTGTTGTCAGGCCGGTAAAGCCCTGAACAATCAGAGGCAGAATCGCAATGATCCCTAAAAATACAGCGCCCGCCAGCGTAATGCGGTTGAGCACATACTTTAAGAAAAACGTTGTTTGCCTGCCCGGCCGTATACCCGGGACGAACCCTCCCTGCTTCTGGACATTTTCTGAAATTTGCTTGGGGTCGAAGGTAATGGAAGTATAAAAGTAGGTGAAAGCCACCACGAGTACGAAATAGGTCAGACCGTAGAACCATGGATTCTGGAACATGTTGACTATGGACCCGGCTGCCCGCGCCACCACTTGATTAGCCGAGGCAATGAAGAAGTTTGCCAGCACTCCCGGGAACAACATAACTGACAAGGCAAATATAATTGGGATAACACCGGCCTGATTAACGCGCAACGGCAAGTGGGTCGAAACACCGCCCATCATCCTGTTGCCGCGGACGCGCTTGGCGTAACTGACCGGAATAGACCGCTGGCCTTCGGTCACAAAGACAACGCCAGCAATCACAACCACAGACACCGCCAGAAAGACGCCGTAAGTGAATAGCTGATCGGGCGTCCAGGTGGCAATAAGCTGACTTACCACTTGCGGCAACTGGGCAATGATGCCCACAAAAATTATCAGGGAGATGCCGTTGCCAATTCCCTGTTCTGATATCAGTTCGCCCAGCCACATCAAGAAAACGGTACCAGCCGTGACCACCACCAGCGTTACCGCCAACTCCCAGGGCGTGAAGGTAATTGGCACCGGGCCGCCCCCGAGACCGCCGCGCTGCAGCAAATTCAGAAAACCAAATCCTTGCAGCGCCGCCAGCGGAACGGTAAGCAGGCGGGTCCATTGATTAATTTTGCGGCGCCCCGCCTCTCCCTCTTCTTTCGCCATTTCCTCCAGGCGAGGCACAATCATAGTCATTAACTGCATGACAATGGAAGCCGTAATATACGGTCCAACACCTAACATGACTATGGAGAGGTTTGACAGACCGCCGCCTGAAAAGATATCCAGCAATCCGAATAGCTGGTTACCGGAAAACAAATTTTCCAAACTTTCCCGCGGCACACCGGGTACCGGCAGTATCGCCGCCAGACGAAAAACACCCAACAAGCCAAGGACAATCAAGAATTTCGTGCGCAGCTCAGGAATTTGGACGATCTGTAGTAATTTCCGCCAGCGAATCATGATTTTAGAAATTGGAAATTAGAAATAAGAAATTAAAAAATAGTTACTTCGCCTCTCTATTTACCAGTTTCTAGTTTCTAGTTTCTAGTTTCTATTAATTCCAC
>CAYJWL010000029.1:5649-9840 GCA_964373855.1 uncultured Candidatus Saccharibacteria bacterium | reverse complement strand
CTGCAAGAGGAAGTAAATGTTCGCAGGCACTTCATGCTTGCAGCCGCCGTTCTATTGCTCGCTGGGTTTCTATCAATACCGCTTGATCACCTGCTGGCAATTATTATTGTTATAGCGCTCGTCATAGCCCTGGAAATGATCAACGCTGCGCTCGAATTGATAGAGGATGTCATCCATCCCGAATATCATGCTGCCTTTAAGCATTCAAAAGATATCATGGCGGCCGCGGTCTTAGTATCAAGCGTAGTGGCAGTGGTGGTCGGACTGCTTGTTTTAATGCCTCCGTTATACATATTGTTCGATTGATAGAGGACACAGTACACTCAAGACAGATCTGGCAGCGGTCTTAGGGCGCACGTGATTCATGCTGCAGGTTACGAGGCTGGCTCATCATTCCTTTTATATCCATTGTTCTGATCATGGCTAGGCAAAACTATTTCACTGGTATAGATGTTGGGTCTTCCACCGCAAGGGTCGTCATTGCCCAGCAGGAAGCCGGCACGGAAGACGCGAAAATCATTGGCATGGGTACTGTGCCTGCCTCCGGCATGCAAAAGGGAGTCATAAGTGACGTGGAGGAAGCTGTGGAATCTGTCAGCAAAGCCCTTGACGCGGCCGAACGCGTAGCGGGAATTCCAATCGAGCGGGCGTATGTTAGTATCAACGGTTCCCATATTTCGTCGCAGAATTCCCGTGGTGTCATTGCCGTAAGCCGAGCGGACGGAGAAATCACCGCCGATGATATTGACCGGGTGATTAATGCCGCTCAGGCTATATCTCTGCCGGCTAACAGGGAAATTCTTCATGTGTTGCCGCAGAACTTCATTGTTGATGGACAGGAACACATCCAGGATCCCATCGGCATGACTGGAGTGAGGCTGGAAGTAGAAGCCCATATTATTGAAGGGTCGGCGCCGTTCATTAAAAACCTGACCAAGGTTATTAATCAATCAGGTGTTCATATAGAAGATTTTGTATTCTCGCCGCTGGCAGCCGCCATGGCCACGTTGGAGAAACGGCAAAAAGATCTTGGCGTTGTGCTCGTGGATATGGGTGGCGGGACGACCAGTCTGGTTGCCTATGAAGAAAAAACATTGTTACACACGGCTGTGTTGCCGGTTGGCTCCTCGCATATTACCAACGATATAGCGATTGGTTTGAGGACCTCGATTGATGTAGCCGAGGCGATTAAGATTCAGCACGGGACCGCATTACCCGAAGAAGTCCGCGCCAACGAACATATTGTGATAGAAAATGAGGATGAAAAAGAATCAGCGTCACGCAAAGAGGTGGCTGATATTATTAGTGCCCGTCTGGAGGAACTTTTTTCCTTTGTTGATAAGGAATTGAAAAATATCGGTCGCTCAGGCCTATTACCGGCCGGGGTTATCCTGACCGGTGCCGGTGCGCACTTGCCGGGTGTCGTGGAAGTAGCCAAGCAGCGCTTGCGGCTGCCGGTGCGCATTGGCAAACCAAAAAAATTAGCTGGAGTGATGGAGCAGGTGGATGATCCCAGCTTTGCAGTTGTGCTGGGATTGATTGCCTGGGCTGTTGAGCAGGAACAGAAGACGGCTTATCGCAGTAATCTCCGTCTGCCAAACATTGGTAATACTGTGCACAAAATTCGTGAATGGATGAGGTCGTTTTTGCCGTAAGGCAGTCAAGGTATACCAAAACCGGTCCGAAAATATTATTTTAGTGTACAATATGTGTGTACAACTTGAACACATATTGTTATTGACTTTTCCCCCTTAGATCCTACGCTGAAAGGTGGTGAAAAGATATATGGAGATTACAAGCTGCCAGCAGTTAATACCTCGGTGATAGTTTTTTTCTTTATTTCTTAATTTCTCGCAGTCATTAGGTCTATGCCGCTTCGTAAGCCAACCATTGAGAACGTTGCCAACATTAAAGTTGTTGGTATTGGTGGTGGTGGCAATGCCGCGTTGAATCGGATGATGGCGGCCAAAATTAAAGGAGTAGAATTTATTGCTGTGAATACTGACGCCCAGGCGCTGCACTATACTGGTGCTGGCACCAAGCTGCATATCGGACAGAATGTCACGCGCGGTTTAGGTGCAGGGATGAATCCTTCGCTTGGCCAGCAAGCGGCCGAGGAAAGCCGCGAGGAAATTTATGAAATTCTAAAAGGTGCTGATATGGTATTTACTACTGCGGGACTGGGAGGAGGTACCGGCAGCGGAGCGGGGCCGGTTGTTTCTGAAATTGCCAAAGAAACCGGAGCTCTGACAGTGGCGGTTGTCACAAAACCATTTTCGTTTGAAGGACAGCACCGCATGACAATTGCTGAAGAAGCCTTAGCTGAACTGCAAAATCGCGTTGATGCTGGCGTTGTGATTCCTAACGACCGACTGCTGCAGATCATAGATAAAAAAACCAGTTTGATTGATGCCTTCCGCGTGGTTGACGACGTGCTCCGCCAAGGTGTTCAGGGTATTTCTGATTTAATCACCCACCATGGCATGGTCAACGTGGATTTTGCCGACATAAAAGCCATTATGGAGAATGCCGGATCAGCCCTCATGGGTATTGGCCGCGCTACCGGCGAAAATCGGGCAGTCGAAGCAGCCCGTGCCGCTATAGAAAGCCCAATGCTGGACGTGACGATCGATGGCGCTAAGGGCATTGTCTTTAATATTACCGCGGGAGCCGACTTGCGCATGTATGAAGTGGAAGAGGCGGCGCGCACCATAACGGAACATGCCGATCCGAATGCCAAGGTAATTTTTGGCGCAGTGATGGATCCGGAGCAGGTGGAGGAGGGCGAAATCAAGATTACTGTTGTGGCCACGGGTTTTGAAAAGCCCGAGCCGATTGCCCGGCAGAAACAACGGTACAGCGGCGCCATTCCCTTTGAACATCATACCCCGGCACCCTATGCCGCTCCGCAGCCGGCATTTTCCCAGCCTCGAGTCCAACCGGCCGTGCCATCTTCCCCTTATCAGACTCATACTCCTCGTCCGCAAGCTACCGGAGCGGTCAATGCGCCAGGGACAGAGCATGAAGAGGAGGACTTGGAAGTCCCGACATTTATTCGACGGAAGATGCGTGAGCGAAAGCAACGGGGCGCCCAAAAATAGTTTAGGCTTTTAAGGCTAAGTTACGACCGGCACATGTGCCGGTGTTTTCGTATCGAGCTAAAGCTAGCTACTATTGTAAGTATGAGATTGTTTTTGCTATCTATACTGGCAGCCTGGACTGCCGGCATAGTCCTGGGCGTCTTGGCTGCTTGGGTATTTATTATTGCCCACGACGATGTTGCTTGCCTGACATTGATGTGGCGCCGTTTTTCTTTCCAAGTGGTAGTAGCGAGTTGTTTATTGCTCGTCTTAAGCTACCTCTGGGTCCGCGGTACGCCCGCCGCTGGCTCCTGCCAGCTCCCGCCGGAGGTAGACGGGATAATCCAGAGAATCCACCGGTTGGAAGAGCGGCGTGCGCAATATGTGGTCAAGGACAGCCAAGGATGCACAGTTCTAGTGATCACGAATCGTTTTCCTCAATATCATCCGGGAAACCGCATCCGGGCGCAGGGCAGTGTGCAGAGCCTGGAAAATATTCCCGGCGAATACACGGGCTACGCGGAATACTTAGCCCGCCAGGACATTGATGGGACGCTTCGTTATCCGGTGATCTCGCTGCTGGCCGACGATACCGTCTGGTACGAAGAGATCCGCTCCGGTTTGCGCGGTCAGATTGAACAGGTGTTTCTCGAGCCTGAAGCCGGGATCGTTCAGGGCATGGTATTGGCTGAAGCCGGAACTATTCCCGAGACAGTTCAAGATAATTTTCGGCGGACAGGCGTCAGCCATATTCTGGCTATCTCCGGCTTTAATATAACCTTACTGACAGGCATGGCGTTTGTTGTGGCGATGCTTTTGCCGCTCTCTCCGGCTATCCGCACAGCTGGCCTCATTATTTTTTTATGGGCTTACATTATATTGATCGGCTGGCCAGTATCGGCCGTGCGCGCGGCAATTTTTCTTACCATTCTCCTCATCGGATATCAATTGCGCCTGCTGATAAATTTGCCGACAGTGGTGATGCTGACCGTGGCCGCGTATGCTACGTTTGACCCTGCCACTATAAAAGATGTCGGATTTCAACTGTCATTGGCTGCCGTGGTTGGCATTGCTCTAATGTTGTTTCTGGGGCCAGGCAAAAGACCGGCTA
>CAYJWL010000029.1:0-5639 GCA_964373855.1 uncultured Candidatus Saccharibacteria bacterium | reverse complement strand
AGAGTTGGGCTGGCCGTCGGTGGTGGATTATAGCCGGGCTTTTCACAACGCTTGGCGCCACTCTCACTACCTGGCCGATCACAGCCTATCATTTTCAGTCGGCTACGATCATTGGACTGGCCGCTAACTTTTTCGTTGTGCCGGCTGCCTCGGCTTTGCTTATTCTCTCCCTTCTCACCCTGCTGCTTTCACTTCTGGCGCCGGCCACAGCGCTGGCGGGTGCATTTGCCGTGCACGCGGTGTGGCGGTGGATTGATGCCGTCACATATGCATTTGCGCTCATTCCCGGCGTTTATTATGAGAATGTTCGTCTGGCCGGCTGGTTTATTCCGCTGTATTTCGCTGGCTTGGCGGCGCTTAGCGC
The DNA here is from genome assembly GCA_964373855.1 of uncultured Candidatus Saccharibacteria bacterium. Taxonomy (GTDB): domain Bacteria; phylum Patescibacteriota; class Andersenbacteria; order UBA10190; family UBA10190; genus CAYJWL01. The sequence goes on along the minus strand of CAYJWL010000029.1, from coordinate 5,275 downwards.
CATTGTGCTGAAGATGCAGCGCCGCTCGTGGCGGGAAATATGGGAATAAAGAGCCAGCGCGCGCATTGACCGCCCCTGTCGTTCTGGCATTTAGGAACATGTAAGGTGTGATGAAATCAGCTACAATTTTTATTCTCGCGGGTTTAACCCTGTCCAGTTTTTTCGCGTCGCCGGAAGACAAAATTGTTTTCTTAGACATTGGTCAGGGCGATGCCATATTGCTGCAGAGCGGTTCGCGGCAGGTGCTAATAGATGGAGGTCCGGGTATGGCAGTGCTGCAGCGCTTGGCCGAGGAGATGCCCTGGTTTGATCGCACGATTGAAGTTGTGATCTTAACGCACCCGCAACAGGATCATATGGAAGGACTCATACATGTACTCAACCGATATCAGGTGGGCATGGTTATGGTGCCGAAGGTGCGGAGCAAATCATTATTACAAGAAGAATGGCTGAACCTTATTCGCGAACAGAACATCCCCTATCGATTTGCCTGGGCGGGGCAGTCTGTAAAGCTGGCGGATGTACAGTTGCAAATACTTGGTCCGCAAGATACGCCACTCGGCCAGGCCGCCATTACATCAGATGTAAATAATGCCTCGGTCATCGCGCGTGTCGATTTCACACCCGCTTCGGCTGCCGGATTGTTGTTAGGGCGGGGAGCAGAAGCGGCAGAACGCATGGCACTTTCTTTGTTGTTAACAGGTGATGCGGAGAACAAGGTTGAGCAACTCTTGGTGCGGACGACGGCGCCGGCGACCTTGGATACAGCGGTTATGAAAGCGGGACATCATGGCAGTAAAACGTCAACTTCCAGTACATTGTTGGGGGCTGTGACACCTTCGATTGTTGTAATTTCAGTCGGCGAGGGAAATAGATACGGCCATCCCCATGCGGAAGTTTTGAAACGGCTGGAAGGAGTTGCTGTTTACCGGACTGATGAGGCAGGCTCTGTCCGGCTGGTGCGCGGGAACGCCGGATGGTACGTGACTTGTCGCGGCTCCTACCCCTTGCTCAACTGGGGAAAATCGTGTAAAAAGACAGATATTCAGTGAATTTCATTTGTTACCGATTACTAATTACTGATTACGAACTATTATGATCGAGCAAACCCTTGTTATCATTAAGCCGGACGGCGTCCAGCGCGGCCTGGTTGGGGAAATAATGAATCGGTTTGAGCAGGCCGGCCTTAAAACGGTGGCGATGAAAATGGTGTGGCCGGATCATAAACTGGTAGGCGAGCACTACACCGACTCTGAAAAATATAATACGGAGGTCGGAGAAAAGGCTTTAAAGAACGCAGCCGAGCACGGCCAGGTCTTAAGCGGCGCCGCGCTGGAAATCGGCCTGCGCATCCGCGAGACCAATATTCGATATTTATCTTCCGGGCCGGTTGTCGCCATGGTGCTGGCAGGCAATACAGCTATTCAGACTGTGCGGAACATCATTGGCGGCACAAACCCTTTAACTGCCGACATTGGCACAATCCGCGGTGATTTAACCATTGATGATTTTGCTCAAGCCGATGTCGAAAACCGCGCAGTCCGAAATCTGATGCATGCTTCTAGTGATGCTGAAGAAGCCACACGGGAGATAAAGCTGTGGTTTACCGATCAGGAAATTTACCAATACCAGACTGTCATGGACAAAGTGCTCCATGACCCGAAGTGGGGAGCGTGAAATAGTTATTAGTTTCAGTGATCTGTTATTGGTTTTTTCAGTTGTTAGGTTAAGAGGCAGAAGCGATGTCGCCAGTGGCGGCATCATTGTTTAATAAACGGGACGAAGGCGAAGCCGGGGAAAACCTCCTGATCGAACCGGCCTTTATCTCTTTTGCTAAGCAGACTTAAACCCCAGCCTACGGGTGCAACGAGCCGCCCGCCGGTTTGTAGCTGTTCTTTCCAGGCTGAAGGGATTTCATCCGTCGCGGCGGCAGCGATGATCTTATCAAACGGTGCTGCTTCGGGCAGTCCCTGCTGCGCGCTCATACAGCGCACTTGAACTATTCCTTTTTCAATAAAACTATATTTCTTTAGATTCGTCGTTGCCTGCTTGCATAATTCGGGGACAATTTCGAGCGCGTAAACTGTACCCGGCTTATCACTGCCTCTGACCATGTATGCCAGCAGCGCCGTTTGCCAACCCGATCCCGCGCCGATATCCAGCACCTTATCACCCTTCTTCGGCTGGAGCAGCTCGAGCATAAAGGCAACCGTGAACGGCTGAGAAATTGTCTGATCATGGCCGATGGGCAGGGGAGCGTTCACATATGCGTCATCACGAAAACTTTCCGGCACAAAATCTGTGCGGTCAATGGCGTAAAACGCCTCTATGATATGTGGTGTTTTCAGAACCCCGTCCGCTCTGAGCTCCTGAATGAGTTGTTCCGCCGTTTGCGCCATGGCATACTATAGTGTGATGGAAAAGAAGGCTGCCAACCAGTACATTATGATGCGGGATTTACGAAAGTTCGGATCAGATTTGGAAGCTCATCTGGAGAAGCGAATTGATAAAAAAATGGAAGCCCGTTTCGAAAAGCAGGAGATTATGCTGCAACAGGCGCTCAACAGACAAGAAGAGAGGCTAGGCGTAAACCTCGAGACAAAATTTGACAAGAAACTGAAAGAACACTCACGTACATTAGCCGAAGAAATTGTAGAGGAAGTGGATCGTCGCGTAGCGCGACACGTGGAAATATTGGTTGAGCCGGTGGCTGATCAGGCCGGCGGGATATATCATGACGAGCTTTCGCTAGTCAAAGACAAAGTGGACGATCACGAAAAACGCATTACAGTACTAGAATCCAGATAGGAAGCGCTGGAGCGTAGCGCAGTGGCAGCGTGCATCGCCCGCCCCACGCCTTTCCCGGGGATTAGCGCAGTGGTAGCGCGCATCGTTCGGGACGATGAGGTCGCCGGTTCAAATCCGGCATCCCCGACAATAAAGGTGTAAGGGTAATGGACGATGAGGTCGCGGGTTCAATTCCCGCCGCTCCGACCAGTTTTCCGGGGTGTAGTATAGTGGTAGTACGCACGCATGGGGTGCGTGTAGTCCGGATTCGATTTCCGGCACCCCGACAGACAGAATGGCGCCTTTCACGACACATCCTGTTCGCTCATTCTCGGCAGGCCAGCGACTGCCTGCGAGGCTTTGGCATTGTTGCTTTGCCTTCGGCAAAGACCATGCCAACAATGCCTGCGAATCTGCTCGCAGGATGTGGCGTGACGGCGCTTTTCCCGTAAAAAAACCCTCCGCAAGTGCTCATAAAATTCCGAGCTCCCTTATGGCCCCGCCTCGCGTCACCTGCGCTGCACTTGATCTCGGACTTATTTTATTTGTGTCTTCCCGGCCTTGACCGCGGTGCGCATGCAGCGCGTGCAGGCCAGAACTGGTCGGCCTTGGTAGAGAGTCTTTTGGAGGTTGGGGCGGAAGCTGCGGTTGCTTGTCACATTATAATGTCCGCGCAAAAGCTTTCGGGTATGCCCGATGCTTTTTTCCTTGCCGCAAATTTCACACTGTTTTGCCATAGGAGTTGCCTTGATAGCCGCAATTATCCTTTGATAACGGAAATCCCAGTTCTTGGCAAGCTCATGAGCAAAAGCATGAATTACGGTTAAACAAATAGTATCTTGTGTGGCACATCCTGTTCGCTCATTCTCCCCGCTTCCAGCGGAGCGAAGGCAGGACCCATCCTGATGACGTGATGCCGCACTCTTTTTTGCGTTCACGTCGTGCGATTGGTAGACTTTAATGGATATGTATTTTCAGGTATTGCCCTTGGGCGAGGTTTCTCCGGCTCTAGAGATCGGCGCCGTTATACTGGGATTAGCGATTGCCATAATTTTGCACGAAGTGGCTCATGGCTATGTTGCTCTCCTGCTTGGGGACCCCACCGCCAAGTATGCCGGCCGGCTATCGCTCAATCCTATTCAGCATGTTGATTTGTGGGGCACCATACTCATTCCTCTTTTCCTTATTATGTCCGGTACCGGATTTGTCTTCGGTTGGGCTAAGCCGGTGCCGGTTAACTACTTTAATTTGCGCCACGGGAAATGGGGACCGGTTATGGTAGCATTGGCCGGACCGCTGACAAATTTAGTACTAGTAGTTATTTTTGGGCTGCTGGCCCGTGTCTCTGCGGCCGAAACCGCCCTCCCGTTTTTATTCTTAACTCTGGCGCGGGTGAACGCGATTCTTATGTTTTTTAATCTGATTCCGATTCCGCCGCTTGATGGATCAAAGATTCTCTACCTGTTTTTAGACAGGCGCCCTGATGTAGTGCGAATACTGGAACAGTATGGCCTGATCATATTAATTGCTGTGTTACTGCTTGGCGGAGGATTGCTCGGCCGTTTTGTCTTTGAGCCAGCCATGCGCTTAGTAGAAATTGTTTCGGGGTTCCGGCTTTTCTAGCGGTAAAGATAATCCAGAGAAAGGCCCAGCCAGCCGCGCTTGACGCCATCAGACGAAATTGGTAGCTTGTTGGTAACGCACCGCCCTGCGGTGTTGTGTTATTAGAAGGTAAGAAATTAGAAGCTGAAAATTAGGTCTAGGCCCATTTTGCATGTTCTATTTTCAAGTTTTCACACCATGCCTACCATTAATCAACTTGTAAGAACGTCCCGCCGGCGCAAATCAAAGAAATCAAGATCGCCGGCCCTGCAGCGTGCCTTTAATGTCCTCCAGGACCGCCCGGTACCATTGCCAAAGGGATCGCCGTTCAAGCGGGGAGTGTGCCTGCAGGTAAAAACGATGACACCGAAGAAACCAAATTCGGCGCTGCGGAAAGTGGCTCGTGTGCGGCTTTCGAACGGTATGGAAGTAACCGCTTTTATTCCCGGCGAAGGACACAATTTACAGGAGCATTCCATAGTCATCATCCGCGGCGGGCGCCGCAAAGATTTGCCGGGAGTCCGCTATCAGATTGTGCGCGGCATGCTTGATACCAGTGGAGTTGAAGCTCGCCGCCAAGGCCGCAGCCGCTACGGCGCAAAGCGCCCGAAGAGTTAGTCGCTTAGAAATTAAGAAATTGGAAATTATGAACATTGCTAATATTCGCACTCGCTGTAACCTAGTTTCTATTTTCTAGTTTCTATTTTCTACTATTTATGCCGCGAAAAAAGAGAGTATATAAGAATAGACGATACTTGAAGCCAGATCCCAAGCACGGGAATCTGGCGCTGTCCAAGTTTATCAATTACATCATGCTGGATGGTAAAAAAAGCGTGGCGCAGAAGATAGTATACGACGCGCTGGAGATGGTTTCTGACAAGACCAA
>CAYJWL010000028.1:0-9899 GCA_964373855.1 uncultured Candidatus Saccharibacteria bacterium | reverse complement strand
CTGGGGCAATGCAAATTCGACCTCGGTGGTGCAGTATACTGGTGCGCGGGAAGGGTTGTTGGAAGAGCCCGCCTTGCATAAAATGATTGAAGAGAACACCCATGTTAAACCAACTGTCTGGGCGACACTATGATTAGGCTGGCTATCAATGGATTCGGCCGCATTGGCCGCGCTGCATTCAAGATTGCGTTAGCGAACAAAGATATAGAAGTGGTAGCGATCAACGATTTGGGCGATCCGGAGAATTTGGCATATCTGTTGCGGTATGACACCGTCTACGGCCGCTACGGCCAGGAAGTGAAAGTTGAGGCAGGCAAGCTTATTGTGGGCGGACATACAGTTGAAGTGTTGCAGGAAGCTGAACCGAACCAACTGCCGTGGGCAAAGCTGCGGATAGATGTCGTTATTGAATCCACCGGTGTCTTCACTGAAGAGGCCGGCGCGCGCGGCCACATTGCCGCTGGCGCTAAAAAAGTTATTATTTCGGCGCCGACAGAAAGCGAGAGGGTTCCCACCGTGCTTATGGGCGTGAATGATGATGTGATGGCAGGCAAAGATATCATTTCCAACGCCTCCTGTACCACAAACTGCGCCGCCTCGGTCATGGCCGTGCTGCACAATACGTTCGTTGTCAAAAAGGCGCTGTTGACAACCGCTCACGCCTACACCGCCACCCAAAGTTTAGTTGACGGTCCGGCCAAAAAGGATCTGCGCCGCGGGCGGGCAGCGGCGACTAATATGGTACCATCTTCAACCGGCGCGGCGGTTGCTGCCACGCTGGCTCTGCCCGAGCTGGCTGGTAAATTTGATGGCTTATCCGTGCGCGTGCCACTGCCGGTGGTTTCTATCTCTGATTTGACCTGCGTGCTGGGCCGGAGGGTAACTGTGGCGGAGGTAAATGAAGCTTTTGTTGCCGCTGCCGCCAACCCGCTCTATAAAAATGTTTTAGCGGTCACCTCCGATCCAACCACCTCAAGCGATTATATCGGTGATCCGCATTCGGCGATTGTGGCGCTTGATCTGACGCGCGTAGTTGATGGCGATCTGGTAAAAGTTATGGCGTGGTATGACAATGAATGGGGGTATAGCAATCGTTTGATTGAACAGGTTGTAGCTATGGCGGCGTGAACAGATAGATCCGAAATCACAGATTACAAGATTCTGGTTACGCGATACAATCAGTCCATGCCCAGACTGCGAACGTTGGATGATATACCGGTCGACGGGAAACGAGTTATTGTGCGGGTGGACTTTAACGTCTCCGTCGGTGATGACGGCCGGGTGGATGAGTACGAAGATTATCGTATCGAGGCGGCGCTGCCGACGATCCAGGAACTGCAGCAGCGGCGCTGTCAGGTATTAATTCTGGCGCATCGGGGTCGGCCCAACGAAGCGCAAAACCTCACACCAAGGGAGAAACTGCAAGAGTTTGATATGCAGCCTGTTAGCGACCGGCTGGAGGAGCTGCTCAAAGAGGAGGTGCGCATTATTCCCAAGCTGTATGGCTCGGGCGTTGATGCCGTTGTCTCAAGTATGGAGCAGGGATCGGTCGCAATGTACCCAAATATCCGGCTCGATGACCGCGAAATTACGAACAGCGAAAAATTGGGACGGGAAATGGCGCGAGTGGCCGATGCTTATGTGAACGAAGCGTTCAGCGTCAGCCATCGGGCGCAAACTTCTGTGACGGTATTGCCGCGGCTCATGCTAAGTTGCGCTGGACGGCGTACGGTGTTGGAAGTGGAAGAGTTAAAGAAATTGCAGCAGCAGCCGGATCGGCCCTATGTGGCGATCGTGAGCGGCGCCAAAATCACGGGTAAGGTTGGAATGCTCCATCGTCTTCTAGCTAAGGTCGACACTCTGTGCGTCGGCGGGCAGATCGCGAATGTTTTTTTAGCAGCGGCAGGCCGCTGGCCGGTGGAAAAATTTAATGCCGACGAAATTGCTGCAGCGCGCGTCATCTTGCAGTCGGCTGGTCCTAAATTATTGGTTCCAGCCGATGTAGTGGTTGGCGCTGAAGACGGCAGCGGAGCGTCTGTGGTTGCGGCCGATGATATTAAACCGGATGCAGCGGGTGTCTGGGATATCGGGCCGGATTCGACCGAGGCGATAATGAAAGTATGTGCGACTGCAAAAACCGTCATGTGGAATGGACCAGTTGGTAAGTTTGAAACCGCGGCCTACGCTCAAGGCACAAGGACTCTCGCGGAAAAAATTGCGGCTCTTCCCAACTACCGTGTCGTCGGCGGCGGTGACACGGTAACAGCCCTGGAGACGTATCATGTGGCCGGCAAGTACGATCATGTCTCCGTCGGCGGTGGAGCGATGGTGGCCTATCTGGAAGAGAAAAGAATGCCGGGACTGGAACCGCTGTACAGTTAGCTGGTAGCTTCGTTAGCTGCCATAGCTTTTAGAGAGACTCGGCCACCCTTTTTACCGATTACAGATTACAAGTTACAATTCTTCTGTGGCTAAGATTGAATACATTACCGCCCGGGAAGTTTTGGATTCGAGGGGCAATCCGACCGTGCAATCTGTCGTCGCCTGTACCGGCGGGTATCAAGGTTCGGCCACGGTGCCTTCAGGGGCTTCGACGGGAAAGCATGAGGCACATGAACTGCGTGATCAAGACGAAAAAAGATACCGCGGTCAGGGCGTCCAACAGGCTGTCGCCTATGTGACCGGAGAAATTCATGCGGCGCTTTTAGGCAAGGACACCGCCAATCAAACGAAGATTGACCGGCTGATGATTGAGCTGGACGGCACGGCTGACAAATCGCGCCTCGGGGCCAATGCTATAGTAGCTGTTTCTCTGGCCTGTGCGCGGGCAGAAGCAGCGGCGCAGGGCTTGCCGCTCTATCTGTACTTACAGCAGCTTATACCCAAGCGGGAGCCGGTTATGCCGGTGCCGCAGATGAATCTTATCAATGGAGGCAAACATGCCAGTAACCAATTATCAATTCAGGAATATCACGTGCTGCCGGTAGGCTTGGCCAGCTTTGCTGATGCGCTGCGCATGGGTGTGGAAATCTATTATGCCCTCAAGGATATTCTGGTGCAGGAAGGGTATCAAACGGAAGTGGGGGATGAAGGCGGTTTCGCGCCAAAACTGCAAAATAGCGAGTCAGCCTTCACGCTGCTAGTGCGGGCGATGGAAACGGCCGGGTATGTTCCCGGCGTGGATGCCTTTCTTGGAATTGATGCGGCCGCATCAGAATTATTCGAGGCGGAATTGGGCGTGTATAAGATTGACGGTTCGCTCTTAGCGCCGGCGGATCTGGCCTTTCAATACAAGACGTGGCGCGAGCGCTACCCCCTGATTTCGTTTGAAGATCCTTTTGAAGAAGACAGCTGGCAGCAGTGGCAGCAGTTTATGAAATACAATGGCCGCGCGGCGCAGGTGGTAGGGGATGATCTCTATGCGACAAACACCACCCGCATCCGGGAGGGCATTATTCAGGGAGCGACCAATGCGGTGCTGATAAAGCCTAATCAGGTAGGCACGCTGTCAGAAACCTTGCAGGCAATATTAATGGCGCAGGCGGCCGGCCAAAACGTGGTTGTCTCCCACCGGTCGGGTGAGACAGAAGACTCGTTCATCGCTGATCTGGCGGTAGCGGTCGGCGCCGGCCAGATCAAAACGGGAGCGCCAACCCGATCCGATCGGACAGCGAAGTATAACCGTCTGTTGCAGATTGCCGATGAAACCGAAGCCAAGTTGGGCCACAGCTTACAACCATTTCTGGAACAGCAGCAAGCCCAGCATGAGCCCACCGGCGGGGTGCAGTTAAAAGTTGGTAGAGCAATGTAAGCCACAGCAATGAGCAGATTCTACAGGGAGGGCGGCGCACTTGTTCTTGTCCTGGTTACCATGGGTGTATTCCTGGTGCTGATGATAAGCGGCCTTGGCCTCATTACCACCCAGAAGCACGCCCTAACCAACCAGGTCCAGGCCGAGCAGGCCTTTCACGCCGCTGAAGCCGGCTCTGAATACGCTCTCTGGCTCTTAGGCAGCAACATCTGCACGGCCGAGGAACTCCTCTCCCAGTCCCCCTTAGCCAAGGAGGTAGTTAGTACCACCGGCCAGAGGATCGGCGCCTACCAGCTCGCCTTCAGTAAGGAAGGCCCTAACCCCCTGTCTGTCACCTCCTTAGGCAAAGGCACATCCCGCCTCACCTCCTGCCAGCAGCTTAATACCACCCTGACCCGTACCACCACCGCCTACGAGCAGAGATGGCAGCATGTGGGCGGAGCCACCTGCGGTCCCTTCATCCTTAAGGAGCCGGTCTGTCAGGGGAAGCCACAACCGACACCCACTATCTCACCCCAACCGACACCAACGCCGCCTCTTGCTTGCGAAGGTACACTTTTTGTTGGTACAGATAATGAAGAAATTGTAGGATTACCTTTACGTCTGGGTAAGTTTTTGGTAAACGGGGCAAATGTTGTCAGCGGTGGTGCGTTACCTATTACCTATCCGCTTAATGGGATAGTGGCTGTAGGGAATGAACTGATTGTAGGGGAACCTCACAAAAATATGTTGCGGAGAATAGATTTTAATGGAAATTTGCTCGGCAGTGAGACGGCTGATGTAGCCGTTAGTTGTTGTAACGAAGATATGGCTTACGATGCGCGCGATCCAAACCAGCCGATTATCTGGCATGTGTCTGCGTATAACGGAATCCGGAAGATTGACCCAGCCACGCTGGATGTAATCGAGACAATCCCGCCTAATGCAACGATAACTAATGTCCTCGGTGTAACAATCATCGGTAATGATGTTTGGATGTCGGTTTCAAATCAGGGTGCGGTGGGGAAGTGGGATGATGTTGCAAAGAACTTTGTTCCTGTCTTCAAACCCACGGGTTTAACGGCCGCCATTGCGTATGATGCAGCCAATGATGTATTGTGGGTTGGAGATGCCCAGGCGCGACGGGTGGTGCCCTATCGGCTCGACGGAACGAAGATAAATGACGGCTTCCTGCCGTTCGGGCTGGACGCTGCCGGTCCGATCGATGGCTTAGAATTTGTAGCTTTGTGCACCTAAGGACCAACTGCGTGAATTTGCTCCGATGCTGATGCCTGATATACTAAGAAGCAGGATAACCATTTCCTTCAAGACTCATGGAAAAATCTGATCACAATGTCATTTGGGAGCATCGTCAGGCGGAGCTTTGGGACCGTATTTTTCAGGTGACGCAGGATGTGGTGACGCTAGCTGACACGATGGGAGAAACGATGGGAGATTCTGTACTGCGGGGCGAGATGGTGAAATCGGCGATGGCGGTTGGAAAACATTTAGTGCGGGCGACAGCGGCTGATAATGCCGCTGATTTCGAAACCTACATTACTGAATCCCGTTTGCAAGCGGTTGAAACTGATTACTGGCTGAGGCTGACGTACATTGTGCAGCAGCGGGATGAGATCCAGCGCGATCTTTCCAGCATTATCACCCAATATGCCGGCATTATTGACTTACTGCAGAAAGTGAGCCGGCACGTGAGAGACAACCGGGACGCCATTCAGCATACCAGGGGAGCCAAGATCAGCATGTAGAAAATAGAAAATGGAAAATAGAAAATAGAAAATAGAAATTAGAAATTAGAAATTAGAAATTAGACGATGCGTGTACTCTATTTTCAAATTTCCAATTTCGCATTTCCATTTTCTATCATCTAGCAAATGTCTAAAGTATGGCAGCTCCTTCCCGGTGGGCTTTGTCTAGTTGAGTCAACCGCGGCTTTAGAGCAGCTGCTTTGCCGGCAGAATGGCATCAAGGATGAGCTGACCGAGCACTTCTTCTCGCCCCGGTATGATGAACATGTTCATGATCCAGAACTTTTATCAGGAGTGACGGCGGCTGTAGCTGAAATTTACGACACGATAGCTAAAAACGGGCGCATTCTGGTGTACGGAGATTATGATGTTGACGGCATCTCGGCCACTGCCATTGCGGTGTCGGCACTGCAAGACGCGGGTGCCAATGTTGTGCCATATCTGCCGCATCGGGTTGAGGACGGTTATGGGATAAGCCGAAAAATTTTAGAAAGCGCGATTGAAGAATTTGATTTGCTTATCAGTGTTGATTGCGGCATCGGCAACAAAGAAGAAATTGATTGGCTGGTTGCGAGGGGTAAGAAGGCAATCATTGTTGATCATCATGCCCTGCCTGCAACTCTACCGCCGGCGATTATTGTCCACCCGGCGCATCCGGCCGGATCGTATCCCTGGCCGGAGCTGTGCGGTGCAGCGGTCACGTGGAAATTAGCTCAGGCGCTGCTGCGTGATGAGCGTTCGCCGCATGCCAATAACCCCGATCGTGAAAAGTGGCTGCTTGATCTGGCGCTTTTGGGAACGGTCGGTGATGTTATGCCGCTGCAGGGTGAAAATCGACTGATCGCCCGCTTTGGTCTGGAAGTGTTGCGACGCACCAAGCGGCCGGGCTTGAGGGCTCTGATGGATCTGGCGCGGCTATCAGCCGGGACAATAAATATTGAAGATGTTTCGTACCGCTTAGTGCCGCTGCTGAATGCCGCCGGGCGTATGGATCACCCGCAACTGGCGCTGGATTTACTGCTGGCCAAGAGCGCTGCTCGCGCCGGCACATTCGCGCAGCGCCTGCTGTCTCTCAATAAAGCCAGGCAAATCTTAACGCGCCGCATCGTTCAGGAAGCCGAAGCGCAGGTTGATGTAAGTGCCTCCATTGTATTTGCTTCGAATCTGGCGTGGCCGGCGGGCGTGGTTGGCCTCGTGGCCGGCCAACTGGCGCGCAAATTTGCACGGCCGGCGGTAGTGGTGGGCGGAAATGGCAAGCACGCTGTCGGTTCGGCCCGTTCCGTTGCCGGTCTAAATATTCTTGCCGGCTTGAAATTTGGTCGAGAGTACATGCTTCGTTTTGGCGGCCACGCGCAGGCGGCTGGCTTTTCAATTGAAGAAACGAAACTATCGCCATTCCGGAAGGCACTGGAAACGTATTACCAAAAAATCAACCAGCGCGGGCCAGACGCCTCCGCCAAGCAGGCGAATGCTGTATTGAGCGAGACGTTATTAAACTGGGACACGGTGCGGTTAATCGAGAAATTCGAGCCCTTCGGCCACGGTAACCCTAAGCCGGGTTTTGTTATTAAGCATTTGCCGGTGTTGGAATCTCGTCTCGTTGGCAAGAGCCAGCAGCATGTGAAGTTCACATTCGCTGCTGGCAGCGGTGAGCTGGATGGTATTGGTTTTGGGCTGGCTAAGGAGGCCGCCAAAGTCAAGCGGGAGGCAGATGTGCTCGGGTCTCTGGACCTCGATCATTTCCGCGGCCGGCCGAAACTGCAACTGCGGATTGCGGATGTTGCGCAAGCCGGTTCGGTGACTATTTCTGAACGTAAGTAATTCAGCAAGAGCGTTGCGCGAAAACACCCCAGTAGCAGTCCCGCCGTCGGCGGGGTGCTACGGGGCAGGCGCGTCAGTTTTTTCAAGACTAATAATTCCTTTATCAAGGGGTTTTCTAAGCAACGCTCTTGCTTCATACTAGTCATATGCATAAGGCGACTCTACTTTCAGACGGCGGAGCAAGAGGCAACCCGGGGCCGGCAGGTATTGGTTTTGTGCTGGTAATTGCAGGAAAGCCTCCCATCCGCCACTCCGAATATATTGGCGAGGCGACAAATAATCAGGCGGAATACAAGGCGCTGATTGCCGGGTTGCAGCGCGCGCGGGATGAAGGCGTTACCGATATTACCTGCTATTTAGACAGTGAGCTGGTCGTGCAGCAGTTACGCGGCGAGTATCGGGTAAAAAATGAAGGTCTGAAACCGTTGTTTAACGACGTTGAGTCGTGGCGAAACCAATTTAGAAATATCTCCTTTCATCACGTCGTCCGAGCCAAGAATAAGCAGGCGGATAAGCTGGTGAATAAAGCGATTGATGAAACGGTCAGCGGCAGGTTGACACGCAAGTAAGGAAAAGGATTTCCTGTTCAAAAGGAATGTCCTTCGCGAAGTGGGGCGAGTAACGCATATGGACTGCCTTCTGAGCGCTGTGTGGGCGGCTGCTTAAGCAAAGGCTATAGCGGATTACAGAAATATTGACAAACATGAAAAACCATGTAAACTAATAGAGTTGTCAGATGGACGGATGATCGCCCTGCCATCGGCGGGGAGGAAAGTCCGGACACCTCGTTGTTTACAAGTAACGAACAGCGGTGGCAGGTAACGCCTGCCGTCGCCACACCAAAACATTGGTGTGGCCGACAGGGAGCGGAACGAGGAATGATAGGCGATATACGCACACGTGTATATATCGGCTTGAAGCTCTAGTACGCTGAAAAGTGCAACAGAAACAAACCGCCCTGAGCTTTGTTGAAGGGTAAGGGTGAAATCGCGGTGTAAGAGACCACGCGGATGTGCGGTAACGCACGTTCGGGGCAAACCCCACCTGGTGCAACCTCAAGACGCTCGCTGAAAAAGCGGGCAGGTAGAGGGCATGAGGTCTGCCGCGAGGCAGATCCTAGATAGATGACCATCTTATCCTGGCCCTTCGGGGCTTACGGATAAACAGAATCCGGCTTATAGTTCATCTGGCAACAGCAAAGCCTTCCATGAAAAAGCATGGAAGTTTTTTGTTGTCAAGCCGCCTTTGGCGGTACAATACACCATTAAGATGTCAGGGATTATTGACAGACGCGCAGCCGGGCTTTATTCTAGCGGCGTTTACCCGAGCCTAAGTATTTATATCAATACACCATGAAGCGTTCCGAGCTATTTTTTGGAGCCATGTTGGTACCCCTGGATTTCTTGGCGCTGCTGGCGGCGGGAGCGGCTGCATACTTCTTGCGAACCAGTGAGACAGCCCAGCGCATCCGCCCGGCAATATTTGAAGTGGATTTGCCGCTGGTGGAATACATGCAGCTGGTCGCGATTGTGGCAGCCGCCATAATTATCATTTTTTCTATTCAGGGTCTATACACAATGCGGGTAACGCGCCGGGTGCTGGAGGAGTTCACGAGAATTATATCCGGCATCTCGCTGGGCATAACCTTGGTTATTGTCTACACCTTCTTAAGCGCTGAACTTTTCCAGTCGCGGTTTATTGTACTGGCAGCGTACATGTTTTCCGTAGTGTTTGTTTCGATTGGCCGATATGCAATAAAGCGCGTGCAGACGGGATTGCTGCGCCGCGGCGTGGGAATTCATCGGGTAGTTCTAGCCGGCAATGGCCGGTTCACCGATGAATTGGCTGAAATATTCCAGCGCCGTCCTAATTTAGGGTTTCGGGTAGTCGGTACGGTGCCAGCGATCAGCTGGGAGCAACTGGAGCATATACACCGCCAGCCAGGCATAGACGAAATAATTCAAACTAATCCTACATTGACGGATAAGGATAATCTGCTGCTCCTCGATTTTTGCGAGCAGTATAAAATCGATTATAAGTATGTGCCTAATATATTTGAAGCACATGCGGTGAATGTTCATTATCGCCAGGTCGGTACTGTGCCTCTGCTCGAGCTTTCCCGTACACCGCTCGACGGCTGGGGGCGGATAGCCAAGCGCGTCACCGACGGAGCGGGAGCGCTGGCGGGGCTTATCGTTTTGTCGCCAGTCTTGGCAGTGGCCGCGGTTGCCATCAAATTGGATACCCCCGGACCGGTGTTTTATAAGCAGGTGCGGGTCGGACGCAATATGCTGCCCTTTGAGATCATTAAATTCCGGAGCATGTTTCTGGAGTACTGCGTTGGCCGGGGGTATGGCGGCCGGAGGGCGGAGAAAAAATATCAAGAATTGAAGCAGGGATTGAACGAACGTAAGGGGCCGTTGTTTAAAATGAAACGGGATCCGCGCATCACCCGCATGGGTCGTCTTATCCGCCGTTGGCGAGTCGATGAACTGCCTCAACTTTTTAATGTGCTGCGTGGC
>CAYJWL010000027.1:0-9966 GCA_964373855.1 uncultured Candidatus Saccharibacteria bacterium | reverse complement strand
ACATTTACGGATATTAACACCGTCAGTCACTTGATCACGAATTTCGCCTACAACACGCTCTATTACATCAAAGCCTTCCTGCATGACTCGGCGGCAGCAGTAAACGGGTCTAATCTGGTTGTAGTAACAACCTGCGGACCCGGTGAATATCAGTCTGCCGGTGTGTGTTTGGTTATCACTCCGACGCCAACGCCTATTCCCACTCCGACTCCGACTGCCACGCCAACACCCACTCCAACTCCGGAACCCTCACCGACCCCTTCGCCCTCGCCGGAGCCTTCGCCCGAACCTTCTCCTTCGCCGGAGAGTACGCCGCCGCCAGGCGCGGACGAGCCGCCGGGGACCGAGATTGTTACGTTTATCCAGGACGTGGTTGATACAATCGTCACTACCATTAAAGAGGTTGCGAAGAAAGTTATTAAGAAAGCCGTGGCGGTGGTGAAGAAGACGCTGGAGATAGTCCGGCAAGTCGCCCAGGATCCAGTAGTGCAAACTGTGGCCGTAGCGACTGTCCCATTAGCGGCGGTAGCGGTCATATCATCTGCCTCGCTCGTAACCGCCGCGCCCAATTTCCTGGGCGAACTGCCCTTCCTTATCCAGCGTATCTGGCAGGCCTTGCTCGGAGCGCTCGGTTTTCGCACGAAGAAGCGGCCGTGGGGGCGAGTGGTGAAAGCAGATTCCGGGATGCCTCTGGCCGAAACAGTAGTTCAGGTATACGATCACCAGGCGCAAAAGTTAGTGGAAACGTTAACTTCCAGTGCGGAAGGATCATTCTCGACGTATCTCAAAGCCGGCACCTATGAGTTCCGGGCGCACAAAGCCGGCTGGGCACTCACCCCGCAGGCGCAGTTCCTGCGCTTGATTGGCGGCGAACACGTCTATGACGGACGGGCGATCACCGTCACGAAAGATAAATTGTTGCCGATTGTCTTGGCTATGCGCCCTCTCTCCCAGACGGCCGACAGCCGTAAATTGCATTGGTACCGCAACCTGCAGCGTATTGAATTGATCTTAGCTTCGCTTTCCTGGCCGTTGCTCGTTTTTGGCTCGGCTCTTAATACAATTACCGTTGTATTCAACCCTTCGCTGCTGGTCTACTTGATAGAAAGTCTGTATATCCTGCTCGTCGCGTGGAAGCTCCATATTCTTTACCGTCGCCATCGGGCACTGGGTACGATTGCTGATACTGAAACCGGGCAGCCGATTGACCTGGCGACCGTGCAATTGTATGACGCCACGAATGATAAGTTAGTGGCGACACGCGTGACGAACTATAAAGGACAGTTCTTCCTCATGCCGCCCCAGGGTGTCTATACCATCCGCATCAGCCGGGTGGGGTATGAGATGTTCACCGAATCGCACCTTGTGTTTCGCCCGGGAGTCAGGGAGGCATTGGCATTATCTATTTCCCTCAAGCCCGCCGCAGCCGGAAAGATGCAGATGAATTTGGTGGTTTGAAGTCAGTCAAGCGGTAAGCTAAAACGGAACGTGCTGCCTTCACCCTTGCTGCTGGCAAAAGACATCTCTCCGCCATGAAGATCAATGATATTTTTGGCAACGAATAATCCCAAACCGGATCCGCTCGTTTGAGCTTCTTGGGCATTGCTGGAGCGGAAAAATTTGGTAAAGACGCGGTGCCACTGATTTTCCGGAATCCCAATACCAGTATCCGTTACAGATATGACTACGTGGTTACCTTTCTTGGCCACTTCCAGTCGGATCTGGCCGTCCTCCGGCGTGTACTTGACTGCGTTATCGAGGAGGTTATCAATTACTACGCTTATCCGGCTTTCGTCGAAAGTAATCTCCGGAAGCGGTTCAGCCGGCATCCGCAGAGCCAAGGCTAACTGGTGTTCTTTGGCGATTTTTTCCCAGCGGATAGCGGCGGCTTCGACAATCGGCCTGATGCTTTGCCGTTTAAATGTAAAGTCGCCTTGCTTTTCATGAAGGCGGGCTACGTTTAGCCAGTCGTTTGCCAGGTTGATCATATCAACTATGGCCTTTAAGACTTCATTCAAAACCTTCGCCTGGGCTGGTTTTAATGTGCCGTGTTTGCCCTCGACCAATGCGCTTAATGTCCATTTGATACCGGTTAAAGGAGTGCGTAGCTGGTGCGCGGCCACGGAGACAAATTCCGTCATAGTCTCTTCCGCCTTGTTTGCCGAGGCAGGACTATCTTTGGCCTGTGATCGAGCTGCCATGGCTGCGCCAAGATTATTTCCCGATTTTTTTCTTGAGAGCGTTCTCGACCTGCTCAACTATTTCTTCGGGAAAGACATTAGCTTTTATGATGTAGTATACGGCGCCCGCCTGTAATCCCTTGGCTACTTCTTTTTTTTGGCCGAGATTGGAGATAATAATGACGGGAATGTCATTATATTTTTCATCAGCTTTAAGCTCTTTAAGAAAATCGATACCATTCATGCCCGGCAGGATAATATCCAGCAACATGACGTCGACCTCTTTCTTTGCCATTGCTTGGCGGGCTTCCTCGGCATTTGCCACAACTGTTGTCTGATATTGCCGTTCCATCAGGTTTCCCTCGAGGACACCAGACATAAGCGCATCATCCTCCACAATGAGGATATGGTACTTGGTCGGATCTATGCTTAGGCTGTCCTGTATCATGGTTTGGCTGTGATATAGCTTTCTTCATAGTATAAGAGGTGGACCGTAAATCAAATACGACCGAAAGGAATTGTGCTACAATAACTGCAATATAAGTATGAACCGTTCATTACTTTATTCGAGGAGGTGAGCGAACATGAACATTTTTACACCGAAAGGCTTTCTTCAAGTCGGCGGGGTAGTACTGGCAGTGGTCGGTATTTTAGGCTTCATTGGTCTGATTGGCCCCACGCCGGAACGTAGTCTCTTTGGCTCCTATTGGTGGTTTGACAACGGGGAGAACTGGGCTCATTTGATCCTTGGGGTGGTAGCGCTCGGCGCTGCCTATATGCTAAAAAGTCCCGCGCAGCTCAAAGGCTTGGTTATCTTAGTTGGCCTGCTTGGCTTGCTTATCGGCCTGATCGGCTTCTTCTTACCGAGCGGCCCACCCAACTTCCTCGGAGCCAATCTCGAAAACCCGGCCGATAACATCTTACATATTGTTGTTGGTTTGTGGGCGTTGGCAGCCAGCATGATGAAAAGTGAGGAACAAACAATGTCTGCGGCCTGAACACAGACACTCAAGCGCAGGTGAGTTAAGAATCCACCACAGCACGTGGTGGATTCTCGTATACAACCTAGCCCGGGTCGGAGTTGGGAGATAAAAAAACTCACCCGAGGGGCATGAGGAATGCTTGGGTGAGATTGGTGGGTGCGGATTAGCTCAGGCCGCGTCCGGGGGCTGGGGAGAACCCTGTGTCCGTCGGCCACGATGGCCGGGGAATGTGATTTGCGTGTGACCGTTCATGGATATCTGGAAGTGATATCCGGGGTAGGTGGTGTTAAACCAGGCGCGCAAAGCGCATAGAGAGTATTCTGGCAAAGTCGGAGCTCCATGGCCGATATAATGATCGTGCCACGTCGAGCTGTCAACGAGCGGCGGGCCTGCCACCTGCACATCGGATAGAGGAATCGTTTTGTTTGTCCTTTCCGCTGTACGATTGATAATGGCTTGCAACTCCATGTGCAATCGCTTGAGACACTCTTCCAGGCCGCCATTTTCTTTGACAAGAGTTAATTCTCCCCTTGTGTTTCTCTCCTCGGGCCAAAATTCTGAACGTTTCACAAACTTGAGTCCATGCAAATCAAAAAGCAGCTTGACCACTTGGCATCCCTTTCTCCGTGGCAAACCATGATAGAACGAACAAGCCCGATGGATATTATGGTACAAAGTTATGCACAGTGTCAACATAACTATAATTCTCTCCTAATAGTTTGTGGGCGCATCCCGCAACACATCCTACTCACTCATTCTCGCTCGCCCAGCCGCTCGCTCCGAGGCCCCGGCTTTTTGTCCCGTCTGTGAGGGGAGCCATGCCAAAAAGGCCTTAGAATCCGTTCGCAGGACGTGTCGCGGGTGGCGCGGCGGGGGTGAAGACGCAGACAGGACCCGCGACACCGAAAAGAACGTTAATGAAGCTGCAGCATCGGCAAAGGAAGCCGCCGGCGTTTGGTTTCTCCCGGCAGGAGGCGCTGCTTACGCAGCGGCATATCGCCGCGTGCAGTTGAATGCTGCGTTTTTTGTGCAGGCAGGCTGACAGCGTGATGGACCGCATGTTTGCCGTACTTCTTCCGCAGCTGATCGAGCGCTCCGTAAAGACGACGTACTTTAACAATGCCGGCTGGGTTTTCAAACAATGTTGGTTGAACCGGTGCGGCGGTAACCAAGTCAGTCAGAATAACACCCGTGGCGCGATACGGCGTGGCGGGAATGAAAAGATCATCAAATAGTGCTCGCACGCTGACAGCCAGTTCGCTGGGATAGGCAGTCGGCCGGGTGAGCTTTACTTCTAAGCCAAAGGCGCGGTGGTCCTTCCTTTTCAGGAAGATAATTATTTTCTTCGGCGCCTGATGATACCGCCGCGCTTTGATGCAGGCATTTTCCGCGTTCTTGAAAAGCTGCGCAAAGACATACTCCGGATCAGACGATGGGGGAGTGAATGTTTTAGTTTTGCTGATTGATTGATAGCTTTTTTTTACAGCTGTTGCTATCGGCATCACGGGCTGGCCGTTAAGCTCCTGCCAGATTTCCATTCCGGGTTTGCTGAGAATTTTCTCCAGATAGTCCCGCGGCTTTTGCGCAAACTGCAGCGCGGTGTGTATGCTGTAACTTTTAAGCAATGCAGCAGTGTTTGAACCAACACCCCAGATATTTTCCACGGGGTAATCGCGCAGATATTCCTCGCGTTCGCGCGCGTTAATGGCCACAAATCCGGCCGGTTTTCCCAGCGAAGAAGCAATTTTTGTCAACACTTTGTTGATGCTAAGCCCGATCGTGACGGTGATATCAAGTTCGCGGTGAATATCGTCTTGCAGTTTGCAGGCGATTGTCTGATAGCTGCCGCGGTGCGCGCGGCGCATGCCGGTTAGATCAATAAAGGCTTCATCAATGCTGTATTCCTCAACTGCCGGAGTATACCGGCGCATGATATCGTACATCCGTTTGGAAAAAAGGCTGACCGTTTCATAATCAGTCGGCAGCACAACCAAATCCGGGCACATCTTCTTCGCGTCCCAGAGCGTCACGCCGCGGCTGATCCCCCAGCGCTTGGCTTCGTAGCTGGCCGCGGCTACAATGTTGCGCTCTTTGCCGGTGACTACCGGCTTGCCTTTTAGTTCCGGATGCACTGCTTGTTCAACCGAAGCGAAAAAAGCATCGCCGTCAATGTGGGCGATCGCGCGCGGCCAAGAGTGAGTAAGAGGGCTCATCGGTACTTGCGGATGATGGCGGTTACTACTCCCAGTACTTCCACAGCTTTTTCGTATTGGCGCAGTGTTGTCTCGCCCTCGTTGCGCACCACGACAATGTCACCAGGCTGGGGTGTGCGGCCGCGCTCAACAATGGCGATATCTCCCGGCAATACTCCGATGCCTTCTAAAGCAGGGGAGGAAACGGCCACCAGACTGCAGGCATTGGGGTTTGGCATCAGCCAGTCATCAAAAGAAAGAATATCTCCCAGCTCTTCTTCAGCCGGAGAAGGCCATCCGGCTGCCACCAAACCAAGGAAAGGAAGGGAAACAACAGCAATACTCATGTTCTTATTTTGTACGTAATGCAAGCACGGAATCAATCGGAGTTATGAACAGGTCAATGAAAAACGGCTTCATGTAGTACCGGCAAAAAGCGTTTCTTTTTTTCCGGGACTACGACAGAATGTAGTGATGCTTCTAATATATGCTCTTGTGATCACCGCGCTGGTTGGCTGGAACATGTGGCCGGCTGCCTTGTTATCGTACGTTAGGGGAGATGAGCAGCAGGTATCACAGCCGGGTCCAGTTGGGGAAGTGCCGACCGTTGCCGCGGAGAGTCAAGAAGAAGGCATTGAAACACTTACCGCATCGCCTGCAGCTACACCTCAAATAGCCGGAGCAACGGTAAAGCAGGAGGCTAAAACGACGGTGAACGGGGCGGAAATAACTCCTTCGCCTTCAGACGATTGCGATTTTAAATATCACTTGGATACGAGTAAAGAGGGAACGGATAGCGACGATGTGCATGTTGAACATCATTGCAAGCAGGAATCAGAGAACAGCAGCATTGACAACGAAGTGAACATCAATGTCAGCACCGGCGGCAATTCTTCAAACGATAATGAAAGTGAAGGTACGCAGAAAAGTGGCGCAGTTGAAGTTGATCTGTCGATTAGGAACGAAACGCGGTAATTAGGAACGTGACATTGAGTTAATGGGGGTGCAGACACAGTGCCGCAGGATACACATCCTATAAGCGGCTTCTGAGGCTTTTTTGGCATGGTCCCCGCAGACTTGCGGGGCAAAAAAGCCGAGGCCTCAGAAGCCCCGCGCTGGCGGGGCGAGGCTGGTGGAAGCATTTCTAACTGGCTGCTCTTTCGTAAGAGAAAAGGACACGTGTCGTCCCTGCCCGCGCAGGGATTTTTTTATACCGTGATAAAAAAAGCCCGTCAGTCGTAGTATAGACTGCCGGGCATGAGGTGTATTGGCGGGCCTTCAGACCTCTTGAGGCCAGTTGAGTGTTGGGGTGATCGTGGGGAGGTTCTCTTGTATGGCTGCCATAAGCCGTGCGGTGAGCTGCTCGCGCTGATTGTACAGACGAAGCTGCGGCTGGGGAGGTAGTTTCGCCAACAAGGCCGCAGCGATGAACGGCATCACCAGAGAGTAATCAGCCTGCAGGCTGGCTGTTTTTTGCTGGTATGTGTCCGGATTGACCTTGCCCCACGTGACTGCCTCGGCGGGAGGACACGAGGAGAGGCTGCCATCTGTAGCGGGAGAAGAAACAATCTGCACATCGTAGTCATAGCCCCGGATATTCGGCAGCCGGAAGATTTGCGATAAGGTTGGCTCCGGCTGCAGGCTATAATTTTTGGGTACCCCGCCGCCGAGAATCAGTGCTGCCAGAGCCTTGGCGTCCGAGTTAAAGAGTCCCCAATAGTGGTAGGCGCAGGCCTCAAATACGTCGGCGTGCAGGTCATATTCGAAGCGATGAGAGCACGCACCGATTTTATCGAGCGCCCATAGCTTGACCGAGTTCAAGAAGGCGCTTCCGTCGGCCGGTGCGCCAATGAACACAGGGACTCCATGCC
This sequence comes from uncultured Candidatus Saccharibacteria bacterium, assembly GCA_964373855.1. Classification (GTDB taxonomy): domain Bacteria; phylum Patescibacteriota; class Andersenbacteria; order UBA10190; family UBA10190; genus CAYJWL01. The sequence continues at coordinate 2,740 of CAYJWL010000027.1, read as the reverse complement.
GGTAGCAGGTGCTAAGTAGCCCCGGGCGCACGCCGAATGTTTCTTCGCGGGCGGCATAGTATTTCCCGAGTAAAGAGTTTCGCTCCGTTGTTGTCATCGGCTTCTGGAATTCCGGTTGTTGCAGAATAGCGGAGATCAGGCGATCCTGCTCGAACAGAATCTCTTCGGGAAATCCCGTGTCGGCCACGCGGATAATGCCGGCCTTGTGATAGGTACTATCATCGCCGGCAGGATCGACTTCGCCGATCGGTCGCTCGCTGAACTGGCGGAGGCAATCGTGCCCGTCGTGGTAGCAAATGGCGTCGGTAACTGTTACATAAGCAATCCACCCCCGTACAATCATCGGAATGAGCCAGCCGCGATGCTGATCGGAAAGGGTTATCGGCCCGGCGATTGATACAACCAGCGGCACTCTGTTCTCGATTGCTTCATGAAGGATGCGGTGGATGCGGTGCAGGATTGCTCCGCCAAATGCAGTCAGAGAATGTTCAAGCACTTCAGCAACGGACCGGCATTCGTCCACTGGCTTCGCCACAACCGGTGGTCCAATTTTTTGGCCTGTTTGCTGTTGACATGATTGATTCTTCATGCTATTACTTTCTATTGAGCTGTTTGGTTGTTGAAGGTGCAAATAGGCGCTTTATGCCTCCGTACGCGTAGTGCTCTCGCACCGTGTTGCTGATATTCAGGAATATTTTTTTTAAAGTCAATTAAATTTGCGGGTTCGTGATAGATTTAAAGGAACATGAAAATAACATATACAGTTCTTGATACCGTAATCGGCTCCGGCCAGACCCGGCAGCGGCTGCCGTTCATAGCTGCCCACAGCGGCCAGCCCGGCCCGATTGTATGGCTCGCTGCCGGCTGTCATGGCGACGAGGTCGGCGGCATGGTGGTTGTGCAGGAGGTATTTCGAAAGCTAAAAAAGAACCCGCTGCGGCGCGGTTCGCTGTATGCCTTCCCCCTGATGAATCCGATCGGATTTGAAACGGCAGCGCGCGAAGTCACAATCAGCAACGAGGATCTCAATCGTGTCTTTCCGGGTAAGGAGAATGGGACGCTGGCAGAACGCATTGCCCACCAGATATTTCAGACCATTGTTGAAAGTAAGCCTGATCTTGTACTTGATCTGCATAATGATTGGGTGCAATCGGTACCGTATATTTTTTTTGATCCTGCTCCCCGCAACAAGCCAAATAGAGTATATAAGCTGGCCCGGAAGTTGGCGCTGGCAAGTGGTCTCATGGTGGTTTTGGATACAACCGATTACAAGGGCACACTTTCGTATTCGCTGTTGCGCAATAACATTCCGGCATTTAGCGTGGAGCTTGGCGAATCATACGTTGTCAATGAGCACAACATTGAAGTTGGTACGAAAATGATTTTATCTACCTTGTCCCGTTTGGCCATGCTTGATAAGGGCGAACAGTTTCAATCCGAGTACCGCCACTATACCCCGGGGACAATTCTTAGTTATAGCGATGAGCCATTAAGCTCCTCGACCGGCATTGTGCGCTTTCTGGTCAAGCCCGGGGAGCTGGTTCATAAGGGTCAGCCGGTGGCGCGCGTGTATGATACGTTCGGACGATTGCTCGAAACCCTTAAGGCCGAGCAAGATTCAATTCTGCTGCGCTATTCCGATTACTCGGTCGCTTTCCCCGGCACTGCCTCCATGTCATTCGGCATTCTGCCGAAAGCCGTCAAATAATTCCCCATAATATTTGTGCCTCCTGCCAATATGGATAATTCAGACTACACATCCCGGTCCGCGCTTAAGGTGACAGCCCGAACGCTGCTCTACGTTGTGATTGCCGTGGTTCTTGGCGCTTTCCTGCTGCAGGTGACAGGGGTTGGTGCTTACTTGGGGGCGAAATTGTTCAGGTAGGTAGAATGAGCACTACTGCGTAACAGTCTCGAGAATTTCCAGCCGCTTATTCGTTAGGTCCATGGCAGCTCTTACACCCAGCGGTTGTAGTGTATTTTCCACACAGTGGCCGATCTCTGTTTAGCGTAACGCAAAAGCTCGATTGTGTGCACAACAAGCGCGGCAAGCAAAGACCGCTGGCTTGGATCCCATGTTGTGATGACAGAGTGACTCCGAATCCTTATATTGAAAAGGCGCTACCATGTTTAATGTACCTGATACATTTGTTGTCTTCGACCTCGAATGGACGGCGTGGGCAGGAAGTCAGGAACGGGGATGGAGCGCTCCGCATGAACATCGGGAAGTATATGATATGGGAGCAGTGCTGGTGAAAGGCCAGACACTCGATATCAAGAATACGTTTCATCGGCTCGTCACCCTTACAATCGTTCCGCATCTTCCTGAATTCAGCGTGCAACTGACGGGCATAAGCCAAGCTGATCTCGACCGCAACGGTGTGCCATTTAAGCAGGCCCTGACAGAATTCGATGCATTTACCGAGGGAAACGATTTATACAATTGGGGCGTGGGGGATCCACAGGCTATCACTGAAAGCTGCCGGCTCAAGAACGTGGCAAATCCTTTTGCCGGACGCATTCGTGATATCCGCAGAATATTTTTAAACCATGGCGTGCCGGCTGACAAATATATGAGCAGCACGATCGTCGCGGCGTTTGGCAAGAAAAACATTCGCACGGCTCACCAGGGCTTGGACGATGCTCTCAATATTGTGGATGCCTTACGCCTGTTGCGGCTGAAGGCCGGCTCTGTTGACATATAAATAATAGTGTGCTATCATCCTAATCCCCAGTATAG
>CAYJWL010000026.1:0-10188 GCA_964373855.1 uncultured Candidatus Saccharibacteria bacterium | reverse complement strand
GATCTAAATTGCCGAGAAAGTAAACCTGATCTCCCCTGGCTTGAAACTTAGCTAATGCCAGGAGCAGTAACTATCTTTACATCATACACAAAAAACCGAGCCATCTAATCGACGACTCGGGAACTTACAGGGACCACCAGAAGAATCAATTTCTGACAGTCTGCTTCACCCACTGCTGCCAGTACTGCTGCAAATGGTCAACGCTGGGGATTTGGTAGAATCGTTGCAGGGCTTGATCCCAGCCGTGTTGCTGGCCATGCTCAACAAAAAGCAAAAAAGTGGAGCAATCCTGCCGCCCCACGAGCAAGGAGATGAGAGATTCCGCTATGGCATATGATGCCTGATCGTTGGGGTTTAGAACCTCGGCCGCCAGTACGGCGCTAACTGCGGGCCAGCGGTTCGAGCTCACATAGACAGACAAAATTCGCTGCCTGATATGCTGGCACTCCTCATCGTCATAACGGCTGGCAATTCCCTCATTGGCCCAAGCTGGCATGCCTTGGGGAAAGCGGGCATTCAGAACGACGTGGGTAACTTCGTGAGCCAAACTGGCGCCAAGAGCCAGTTCCCGCGTCGTGTGAAGCCAGATCTGGTGATCACCCGGCCAGCGACGGCCTGGCCCGCACAGCATTGTTGCTACTCGATCTTCCTTCTCGCATAGCTTGATTGATATGTGGGTAAATTCCCGGCCTACTCCGAGCTTCTTTCCCAACCAAGTAAGAGCAATTTCCTCACGGAATTGCTCGGCCTTCTGCAATACCCGGTCTGCCAAGTAATCAGCCGGCGGCGTTCAGAAAGCTGTACGTTAAAGAAAAATTCCCGGACAGAGTGTCTGAAGAAATGGGGTCTTGACATCTGGCGGGACCCTTGCACCTTCACCTGCTACCCCACCGGTGAGTGGTATTGCCACTACCATTAAGGAGCTTACCTGTTTGTTCGCAGCGATCCCCGGAAAAAATTTCTCCGGGGATTTTTTTAATCCTGTTCTTTTGCGTTTGACAATTTTACTATGTTGAAGTATAGTTTTTAGTTCAATAAGTATGATAAATCTCAATAATAAAACATTATTGGTTGTTGCCCCCCATCCCGATGACGAAGTCATCGGCTGCGGCGGGCTGATCAGTAAAGTAAAAGAGGCCGGCGGAAAAGTTTTCGTCCTTTTCCTGACCGTGGCCACAACCAAAGACTTTTCCCAGAACGGATCCTCAACGAAACAGGAACGTCTACAAGAGATCAAGAATGTCGCCAGGTTTCTGCAGCTAGACGGCTGGCGGGTGGCGTTGCCGCAGGAAAATCACCATCTGCGGCTTGATGGAGTCCCCCAGAGGACAATCATTCATGAAATCGAACGAGGGCAGGACATTTCCCTTGAAACTATTAAGCCCGATATCATTGCCTTTCCCGCCTTCGGCGACTATAACCAGGATCACCGCGCCGCCGCCGAAGCTTCATTCGCGGCCTGCCGGCCGGCCTTGCGCTCGTTCAAACATGTGCCGAACTTAATCCTGTCCTATGAATCGCCCATGAATGCCTGGCTGCACCCGACTGCAGCTAACCACGTCAACTTTGTTGTCGAGCTTTCCAAAAAGCAAATTCAGGCTAAAATCGAAGCTATGGATCTCTATCAGAGCCAAGTGCGCGGCCCTAAACATCCGCGTAACCGAACCACCCTGGAAGCGCTGGCCATTGTCCGCGGATCGCTCATTGGCACGGACTTCGGAGAAGGATTTTACGTTCACAACCTCCGCGCCTAAGACACGCTCCTGCCTTCGCCCGCTGATCATGAAGATAGCCATCCACCAGCCGAATTTTTTACCCAACCTTGCGTACTTCTACAAGATGATTCAGGTGGATTTGTTTATAGTCGTCTCCAATCTACAATTCGAACGGTATGAGGGCTGGCAGCGGCGGCATAAAATCCCAGCGCACGATAGAGATCTCTGGCTAACGGTGCCGGTGCTGGGCTCGCAAAACCAGAAAATTAAAGATGTCCGCATCAATAATAAAGCCGATTGGCGCCGCAAGCATATGCGTGCCCTCCAGCTTAGATACAGCAGAACTCCTGAACCAGAACTGCTATCCCAAATTTTAAAAATCTACCCGCGGGAGTGGTCCCGGCTGGTTGATATTAATATGGCCTTCATTAGCCTCCTGAAGAACTACATGGGAATACAAACCTCGGTTGTGCTTGACGAAGATGCAGCCGGAGTTAAGGAAGAACTTATTATCAGTACCTGCCGGAAATATGGCGCTGATGAATACGTTTCGGGCATGGGCGGCAAAAACTATTTAACCGAACAGCACTTTGCCAAGATGACGAGGCAGGGTATCGCCTGCAGCTTCATTGATAAAGATCTCTCTACGTCATATCCCTACACCACGTTGCACTATCTTTTGACAGATGGGCTGGACAAGGTGCGTTCTCTTTTTGCTTCTTAAAAAGTCCGATTACCGATATGAGATTAGCCGGCTATCAGCCTCAATATTTTCCCCGCTTGCACTACTTCGCGCGCATATTAGATGCGGATATTTTTGCTATCTCTGATTATCTGCAATTCGTTAAGGCACACACCTATCCCCAGCCTGACGGCAGTAATAAGCGCGGGAAATCCTATCAGGCCGATACTCCAATTAAATCCAGTCAAGGAGTTCAATACCTGACCGTTCCGGTGCGGCACCAGGGGCTGCAACCGATTAATGAAACAGGAATTGCATACGAAAAATCATGGTCGCAAAAGCACTTGGTGTCGCTAAAAGTCAGCTACAGCCGAGCGCGTACTTTCGGCAGGATTTTCCCCCAGTTGGAACAGCTGCTAGCTGTGACGTATAAAAACCTGGCACAACTGAACGCCACAACGATTTTCTGGGGTTTATCGGTAATTCTCGGAGCAAATATAGGGAGTGTGGCAGAACTGACGGGCGAGTCTATGAATGAGCTGCTGCAGGAACCCCATCCGTTCCGACTGCGCCGGATTGTCCTTAAATCGGAAACAGCCATTCCCCCGCCGGATAAAAACCGGGATGCAAACCAGCATATTATCGAAACGTGCCAAGCCTTGGGCGCCAATGAGTATTACCATGGCGGAACCGCCGCGACCGCCTATGTTGATCATGAGAGAATAAGCAAAGCCGGCATTATCCTTGTTAAGCAGAATTGGCTTGGCCAACCCTATACCCAACTATTCCCCAAAGCCGGTTTTATCCCGAATCTTTCAATTATTGACTTGCTGGCGAACGAAGATACAAAGAAAGTCCAGCACATTCTCAAGACCGGATAAATCGGTATGGTCGTCAAACTGACAATGCTCCCTAGGAATTGGAGCCTTTACCGGCGCACCGGGCTGGTCCACGTGCCGGAACTTCGCGTCAACAGCGCTACGGGCAACGTCCAGAGGAAGGCAAAGGTGTCGACAATGCGCAGGAACACAAAGCCCAAGCCATAGAGAAACATTGCCGGCTTACCCTCAATCCACGTCACTCCCATTGTAATGGCGTAATCAATCAGCAGGTACCCGATCAGGAGCTGCGGGACAGTTAGGTTCACCTCCCTAAAACTTAATGATGGCAGGTGGAATAATAGTATCGGGATAGTGTCTAGGCCGGTAAAAAGAAATATAAGTAAAATAATCGGTACAGCCAGGACAAACAGTGAGTAAAAAAACATTTCCAAGAGAAAGAGAAAGTTTGTGTACCAGAAAAAGCTGGGCCAATAGCCATGAAGCATAAATGTTTGCCAGAACCCCAAAAACCAGCGGTACACCTGCTGGTAATAATCGCGCAGGTTATACGGTTCCTGATCAATAATGTAGGCGCTCGGGTGGGAGGCGATTCTGCCTAGTCTCTTGTGATGAATCTGAAATGTCATGTGAAAATCTTCGATAATGAGACCGGGTGTATCGATTTCTATATGCTTGAGGGCTGATGCGCGATAGACACTGGAACCGCCCGGCACAATCGGCGTGACGCTTGTATATTTCCATGTTTGCCCGTAACGCAGACCGTAATACAGCAATCGCCACAAGCGGATGCGGTACGCCGTAAAATACATGGACCAGCGCGGCAGCCAGTGCTGCTGCCAGCGGGAAATCGAATGCGAGACAAATGCTACCACTTCAGGATCGTCAAAATAGGGAAGGATTTTCTCGAGATAGTGATCACTGACAATGACTTCCGCGTCCATAATGAGAACTGCCTTGTAATGACGCAGCACATCAAATTCATCCAGCAGGTATTTTAATACTTTGGCTTTTCCGCGATTTGGTTTGAGGTCCACCACCAGGCACCCGTATTCTTTGGCAACCGCGACGGTCCGATCGGTAGAGGCATCGCTGCCGATATAGATATTATCCGCCGGCAAGTTTTTTTTGAGAGCAGTCAGAGTCGCCGGCAAGGCAATTTCTTCATTATGAGCAGCCAAGATGACAGCCACCTCATGGGGCGCAATATCGTGCTTGCGCAAAAACGTAGGAGCTTCGGATGTATCTTCAACCGGTGGATTGAGATAGGCAGTCATAGTTTCTGACGCCCACCTCAAGACACCTATAAGGACCCAAAAGGTAAAATTGTAGCCTGTGAGGGTCAAAAGCGTTATTGGCAGCCATTGCATATAATTTACTTGTACAATGTTATCGTTATATTGTCAAACTAGAAAAACCTGATGAAGAGTAATCGGAATTGACATATTTAGTATTTTATGATAAGTATATATGTTCTCCACTCAAGGGAGGGTTAAGGTTTGACCCATTCGATTCTGACTCAGGGTCAAGCTGAGCCACGTCGAAGCTTGACCCATTCGATTCTGACTCAGGGTCAAGCTGAGCCACGTCGAAGCTTGACATAATAGTTTCACTTATTTATGTTGACATGATGCCTGGTCAGATAGATCAGACACCCAAGCAACCAGCATTTTGCCACACAAGGAATGTATAACGAACTCACAGATGCCACAATCGATATGAAGAAAGCACTCATCACCGGCGGGGCAGGATTCATCGGATCACACATGTGTGAAGCGCTCATTAGGCGAGGGTTTGAAGTAACGTGCCTTGATAACTTCTCTACCGGGAGCCGCAAGAACATCGAACATTTGCCGGATCTGAATGTTATTGAAGCGGATGTAAACGAACAGGCCACGTGGGAGCAGCTCAAAGCGCAGCCATTTGATATTGTCTTTCATTACGCGGCTACGGTTGGCGTACGCCGGAACGAAGAGCAGCCAGTTGTGGTGATGGCTGATGCCCGCGGTTTGCTCCATGTGGCTGATTTCGCGCGCGCCGGATATGCCAAGAAAATTATTTATGCTTCTTCATCTGAGATTTACGGAGAGCCAAAAGCCGTGCCCACAGCCGAAACAGACGGCCACGCCGCCTGGAGTCCCTATACAGCCGTCAAGCTGTTGGGCGAGCATTTATTCCAGTCATTATGGCAGGCGGAAGGTATTCCGACAGTTTCGCTGCGTTTTTTTAACGTCTACGGACCGCGCCAAGCTGGCAACAGCTATGGTTTCGTTGTTAGCCGTTTCTGCGAACAGGCTGTCAACGATCAGCCGCCAACGGTTTTTGGAGACGGTTTGCAAACACGCGACTTCGTTTATATTACTGATAATATCAAGGCCACTCTTGCCGCCATGGATGATAAAAAAGCGGATGGGAAAATCATCAATATCGGTACCGGCCGGGAAACCTCCGTTTTGGAACTTGCCAACATGATCATTGAAGCCGCCGGGAAAAAGGGAAAAATAGATCCGGCCTTCTTACCAAAGCGTCCGTTAGAAATTAACCGGCGCTGCGCTGATGTCAGCCACATGCATGAGTGGCTGAATACCGAATGCTCTATCGCCCTCGCCCAAGGTATTAGCTCGGTTGTGGAATGGCACATGCACGTTGAGCATGCCTCCGCCGCCATTCCCGCGGTCCAGCCAACATAAATCGCTCACAACCCGGCCGGCGCGAAGCATATCATGAAACAAAACACGACTACGGCAATTGTTGCCACGATATTGGCCACAGCAGCCGCGGCCGGCGCCGCCTATATAATCACTCGGCCAGCGGTTAAGGAAGGAGTACTAGTGCTGCCAACGCCGCTGCCTTCCCCTCAAGCAATGCCGCCGGAACCACAAATGCCAACTGATATCGCCTCAACTGCGCCAGCCCCTTCAGTCCCTGTGCCAGAGGTGCCCGCAGTCAGTCCAACCGTCCCTGCCGGTGCCGGGGATATAATATTAATTGTTGTGGCCGCGATGATTGCCACCGGCGCTGTTTCTCTCGCCGCTCTCCTTCGCCCCGGCGCTTAAACTTATCTCTCAAGCGCCCGGTCGCGCTCAATCTCTGCCAGCTGGTCATGCACTGATTTTTTCAATGCCTGATTATCCGTGCGCTGCGCGATCGTCAACAGCAGTTTCAAGATCTTCTTATCATTTGGCGCATTGTCACGGGCGCGCTGCAAGGAAGCTAAGGCCAGCGTTATCTTTCCGGCGCGCAATGCGGCTTTGCCCAGAGCCGCCTGAGCTCCCTCCTCCTGCGAATTAATTTTGACCACCTGTCCAAAAATTTCGACTGCTTCATCCCAAGCCCCTTTTCCGGCCACCGCTTGCCCCAAAAGCATGTAGGCTTTGGCATCGCGGGCGTGACGACTAATATAGGGCACAAGAATGTCTTCGGCTTCATCATAACGCGCCTGCGACACGGCCTCGGCCGCCAGTTTTAACGGAGCGCTCAAGCTTCGTTCTTTTTTTAGCAACTGTCTGAGCAGCCTTGCCCGATGGCCCGCGGATAAGGCCGCCGCCGTATCTGCGGATATATTCCTGTCAGACGGCTGGCCTTCCGGCCCCGTTGCTGCCAACTGCCGGCTGCTGGTGACAAGACGAACAGTCGGTCTGCGGGAGGCTTCTGCACGCGGCTTGATTTCATCAGTCTTAGCAGGTTCTGCTTGCGGCGAGGCCTGCGCCCGCGTAGTGGTACGCGGCTGCGGCAGTGAATCTTGAATATGGGATATCTTCTCACGCAGCGTCATTATCCGGCGCAGGCTTCCTTTCGACAAAACGCCGAGGCGGTTGCGCCAAAGGCTGGCCGGCGGCCTGACACTTACAATCCGCGTGTCCTTCGCGGACCCGGACATAACCTTACCCCGGCGCAGGCGCACCATCTCTCGTGCCTGGCCAATGCCGCCCCTGGCAGTTCGCGCAATTAAGGCTAAACGGTTTTTTACGAGACTAATCCCGCGACCCGAGGAACCAAGCAGGCGCTCCTGCGCCGGCTCTTGCTGCCCTGCAGCCTGGACTTCCTGAGAAAATTGCGCGTGTCTGACCCTTGCCACCACGCGCGAAACCACCAGGATAACTCCCCCTAAAGATCCGAAAAAAAGCAGTGGTGGTAATACGTCGTACAGCATTAATGCTCCGGCAGTTGAGAACAAAAATAGTGTTTAATCACAGCTCATAGAACATGAAGCCGGCGCGAGGGACAAGCAAACATAAGCCCTGCTAAAAACAACCCTACACTTCAAGGTGGTAAGGGCATCCCACTTAGAGGATGTAATTCTCTAATAGAAGGATGAAATAAGAGAAATAAGGGACAGGACCAGGTAAAGCTTGCGCTCGATTGGCCAGACGCGGCGCGATCGCGCCTGCTGATATATGCATCCTATCAGTAACTTTTGTGAACGCCAAGAGCAATCGAGCGGACTTATGAACACTATATCCTTATGGACTCTGGTTATGCGCCGGCGGCTAAGGGGTGAACCTCCAATCCTTATCAGACGGTCAGTCTAATAAATGACTTAACAGTGATGTTTTCCCCTAATTCCTGAATAGCTTCTTCGACAATATCACGAATTGTCTTTTTGGGATCCCTCACAAAAGGCTGGGTCATGAGCGAGCGCTCCTCGGCATACTTTTTCAACTTTCCGGACACTATTTTTTCTTGAATCTCGGCCGATTTACCTTGCCCAGACAGTTGCTTGACAGCCAGTTCTTTTTCCGCAGCCAACTCCGCCGGCGGCACATCCTCGGGACTGACAACGGCCGGATCCATAGCAGCGATGTGCATGGCAATATCCCGGGCTAACTGCTGAAATTTCTCGTTGCGCGCGACAAAATCAGTCTCGCACAAAAGAACCACTAAGGAGGCGATTTTATTATTCGTGTGCATGTACATTCCAATAATGCCCTCCCCGGTGGCGCGATCGGCTTTTTTAGCGGCCGTGGCCTTACCTTTCTCCCGCAGCCAGATGATAGCTTTTTCAACATTGCCCGCCGCTGCGGTCAGGGCATTTTTGGCATCGACCACACCGGCTCCGGTTCGAGCCCGCAGTTCTTTTACCTGATCCATGGAAATAGTCATGGAAAATAATTATCAGTTAATAGTTATCACAGTTTGCCGTTTACTAATGTGTTTGTTTCCCGGGCGGTGACAATGGTTTTGGCTATGACCCCGGTTAAGAGGTCAATGGAGCGAATGGCATCGTCATTTCCCGGAATAGGATAATCAACAGCCTCCGGATCCGCATTCGTATCTGTTATGCCGACAACCGGAATTCCAACCCGCCGGGCTTCACGCACCGCGATTCTTTCATCGTGGCTGCCAACAACGTACAAAGCCGCTGGCATGGTTTTCAAATTTTTAATGCCTTCTAATACACCCTCAAGCCGCTGAATTTCCTTGTGTCTGACACCCTTTTCCTTCTTGGTGAGTTTTAATACTTGCGGGCTCTTGGCGGTACGCTTGAGCTCATCCAGCTTCTCAATACTCTTGAGAATGGTAGAAAAATTAGTGAGGGTCCCGCCCAGCCAGCGCTTTGTTACATACGGCTGACCCGCAGCTTCCGCGTGGCGCCGGATGATTTCACGCGCTTGCCGCTTCGTTCCCACGAAGAGAATTTCATTGGTTGGCATAGAGGCTATCTGATAGACAAATGCCGCTGCCCGGCGCAGACAAGCAAGCGTATGCTCCAAATCAATAATAGCGATCCGATTGCGCTGCATAAAAACATAGCGCTCCATGCGCGGATTGCGCTTGCTGCGCTCATGGCCGAAATGGACGCCTGCCTCGAGCATGGTCACGAGCTCGGGCAGAAGTTTTTCAACTGCGGATATTGTGCTTGTAGCGGTCTCTGCCGATGTTTGCGTCGCCATATCTTTCTCCTTTCGCCTCCCCAACAACTGCCTGGCATAGGGCCTAAACCTGCCTGGCAGCTCTTAAACGCGAGCGCCAAACGAGGAGGAGAGGCCAACCGGAGTCGGTTCCAAACAATGGCTGGGTGTGGATATTACGTGATGTAAAAGAATACATGGCAGACTAAAGCAAATCGCGTTACAGCGCAAGTGCCTTGTTCCTTTCCCTCGTTATACTTGCCGACTGCCAGCACACCTTCTCACTACCTATCTTCCTCAGCGGGTCCTGTCACGGCGAGTGCCTCCCAGCTCTGCGGTCAGCGCGCTTCCCCCGCCTGCGGCGGGGACCCTCGCTATCTGTCCTCGAGCTGGGTCCCCCCGCCAAGTGCCAGCGCTTCCTCCGATGCCATTGGCTTATGGTGCAGCCGCGGCAGGACCCCGACTGGAAAGCAGGGCTTTCAGCGCTGGAATCAGGCAATAAGTCAACGTCCTTGATCAAATCCCCTGCCTGTTGTATGATGGCTGAATTGTTATGAAAAAGGATTTCCACCCAATGTATAACGACGCGGTCACCGTAACCTGTGCCTGCGGTAACAGCTTTAAAACCGGCTCCACCGAGAAAGCTCTTCATGTTGAAGTTTGCTCACATTGCCATCCTCTGTATACCGGCAAACAAAAACTGGTAGATGTTACCGGCCGGGTCGATAAATTTATCGAACGCCAAAAGGCCGCCGAGGCTTTCAGCTCAAGCAAGAAAGTTCTGAAAAAGGAAGCGCGCCGCCGGGGCAAAGACAAGATCGTCAAACTGGGATAGCTTTCGCAAAGCTTGTGAAGCTCCAAAAGAGCGAAACCCTTCCGGTTTTCCGGTCGGGGAAGCGCTCGAATCAGCCGGCGAAGGAGGGTAAGCTTAAGACAGAATGCGTCTTAGGCTCTATTTATATTTGATTTTTTCCATACGAAACTACCATCGGCAGAACAATTGAAGAAGGACATTGACGAACTCATGCAGCAGATGAGCAACCCTGCCATGAGCCAACAGGGCGCCGTCATGAAAGAACTTGCTGCCAAGATGAAAGACC
>CAYJWL010000025.1:0-10233 GCA_964373855.1 uncultured Candidatus Saccharibacteria bacterium | reverse complement strand
AAGAGTAGAAATTAGAAATTAGAAACTGGAAAATAGAAACTAGAAAATAGAAAATAGAAAATAGAAAATAGAAATTAGCTGGGGCTGGCTTCGCCTGTATCTATTGCTGCGGGTGGCGCGAGGCGGGGTGAAGCCGAGCGAGGGGCCGTCGCCCGCGATTTGACTTAAGCTCATCGAAGTCCGAAGCTGGCTTAGACCCGCGAAGGCAGGACCCGCGGTTGGGAAGTAACTATGTGGGGTTTGTATCACTTAGTCTTCAGCCCGCGCTGCTTTGTATGCGCATTCTTTATTCGAGCAGCGGATTGTTTTTTTGGCGCCGTAGAGCAGAAGGCTTTGGCAGCGGGGACATTTTTCTCCGGTTGGTTTACTCCAATAAGCCTGTTTGCAATCAGGATACCGATCGCAGGCATAGAATATTTTGCCGTGCCGCGATGTCTTCTCTATGATTCTGCCTTGACTGCAGGTGGGGCAGGTGATGCCGGTGTCCTTGACGATGGGAGTAATGTGCTTGCATTCCGGGTACCCGCTGCAGCCCAGGAACGGGCCGAAACGTCCTCGCTTCACTACCAGTGGGCGGCTGCACTCGGGACAGATTTGGCCGCTGTGTTCATCCCGGGTGGTCTTTTCTTCACCAATCGGCTCCGTGTGGCGGCAGGTGGGAAAATTTGAGCAGGCTTTAAATTTACCGAACCGGCCGAGCTTAATGACAAGGGGGTGGCCGCATTCCGGACAGGTTTCACCGGTTTGTTCCTGCGTCAGGTCAGATTTATTCAATTCTTTCTCCTTCGCCTGGATAGCGACGTGGAATGGCTCATAGAAAGCGCGGATTACCGGCTGCCACTCCTTTTGGCCGCTGGCGATAGCATCAAGATCGTTTTCCATTGAGGCGGTGAACGTGATATCAACGATGTTGGGAAAATGATCGGTCAGCACTTTATTAACCAGAGTGCCAATGGCAGTTGGAGTAAAGCGCTTCTCGGCATTTTTCTCGACATAGCCTCTTTTTTGAATGGTATCAATAGTCGGCGCGTAGGTGCTGGGCCGCCCGATGCCGTGTTCTTCCAGCGCTTTCACTAGGGTTGCTTCTGAATAGCGGGCAGGCGGCTGCGTAAAATGCTGTTCGTGTCGCAACTCCTGCAGATCAACCGTATCGCCTTCGCGGAGTACGGGCAGAACCGCTTCCTTGAAAGCGGCTCTCTCGCCGAGGGCTTTGACGAAACCATCGAACAGGACTGTAGTGCCCGTAGCGCGGAATGAATAATCTTTGGCCGAGATATCAACCGACGTTTGTTGCAAGCGCGCTTGTGCCATTTGTGATGCCAGCAGACGTTGCCAAATCAGGCGATAGAGTTTGAACTGATCCGGGCTCAAGAAGGATTGTATCGCCTCGGGCAAGCGGGCAGGATCGGTGGGCCGGATGGCTTCGTGAGCCTCTTGTGCACCCGGCGCTTTTTTCCGGAAGAAGCGCGGCTGGCCCAGCGAGTACTCCCGTCCAAAAATCTGACTGATTACTTGCCGAGCCTTGGCAGTAGCTTCGGCGGCCAGATTAACAGAATCGGTGCGCATGTACGTTATCAAGCCGTTTAATCCTTCGCTGCCCAATTCAATACCCTCATATAACTGCTGGGCGAGCATCATCGTTTTCTTGCTGGAAAATCCTAACTGCTGCACGGCTGCCTGTTGCAATGTACTGGTTGTGAATGGGGGAGGCGGCGTGCGCTGGCGTTCTTTACTGGCAATAGCGGTAACGGTATACGTTGCCCCATCAAGATCCTGCAGAATTTGTTCTACCTGCTTCTTGTTTTTCAGGCCGTATGCAGGAATGACTTTGTTGTGAGAGGTGCGCAATCGAGCGACAAACGAATCGCTTCCCGACTGCAGCGCGGCATCAATTGTCCAGTATTCTTGAGGCAAAAAAGATGTAATGGCTTCCTCCCGCTCGACTATCAGCCGGACGGTGACGGACTGGACGCGGCCGGCTGATAGACCGCGGCGGACTTTCTTCCATAACAGAGGTGAGAGTTCGTAGCCGACCAGCCGGTCGAGAACGCGCCGTGCCTGCTGGGCATCTACTAAATGGATATCAATTTCCCGGGGTTCCTTGATAGCCTGCGAGATGGCAGATTGGGTAATTTCGGCAAATGTGATGCGCTTGACTTTGTCCGGAGCGGTTTTCAGGGCGGCAATAAGATGCCAAGCAATGGCCTCGCCCTCCCGGTCTTCGTCTGTGGCAAAATAGATCAGTTTTGCTTTGGTCGCGGCTGCCTTAAGTTCCGCCAGGCGGGGGCGTGCTTTGGCGGTCACGACGTAGGTCGGTTCGAAATTATTTTCAATAGCAACTCCCATCCGGGTTTTCGGCAGATCGCGAACATGCCCATAACTGCTTTTCACGATGAAGCCGCCTCCCAAATAGCGCTGGATAGTTTTTGCTTTAGCGGGTGATTCAACAATGACAAGATTCATGGATGTTAAAACTATAAGGCTAAAATTAAAAAGTCAAAACTTAAACTCAAAAGCTATAAGCTTGAGCTGTCAGCTTCACGCTTTAATTCTTGAGCTGTAGTTTTGATTTTTGCCTTTTACGTTTTACGTTTTTTTCACGTATTTCATCCCGCCGACATGCTGCACTTGATCTAAAAGCTCCAGTTCAGTCAGCAGGGCGGCGACGCTGGCCGCGGTTAATTTTACAGCGGCCGTTATTTCATCAACATGGCGGGGATGAACAGTTAGATGCTGAAGCACAAGATTGTGGTCAGCCCGAAGGTGCTTTTGTTCGGCCGGGCCAGCGCTTGGTTCAATGTCGAGAGCATCAAAAATATCCTGGGGACGGATGGCGGGAGCGGCACCGGCCTGTATGAGATCATTGGTGCCGAGGCTATAGGGGTCATTGATCGGCCCGGGTACGGCTAAGACGTCCCGGTTTGATTCAAGGCCCAGCCGGGCTGTTATGAGCGAGCCGGACCGTGTGTTGGCCTGGACGACCAAGACAGCTTGACAGAGGCCGGCAATAATTCGATTGCGTTCGGGAAAGCGGTGCGCTCTCGCGGGAGTGCCTGGCGGGTACTCGGATATGATGGCACCGTCATATTTTAATATGTTCTGTGCCAGTGCTTTATGAGAGGGCGGATAGAGCACGGAATCGTCAACGCCGCCGCCGAGAACCGCAATTGTGGGAGATGAGGCGGCCACAGAAACCCGATGAGCCATTGAGTCTATGCCGAAAGCCAAGCCCGATACCAGCACGACACCATTATGTACAAGCGAGGGCAACAGCAGCGCGATGCATTGCTGACCGTAGGTATTGGCCTTGCGGCTGCCGACAACAGCTAAAAGATGCGGATGGTTGAGGATTTGATCATTCCCGCGTACATACAGTTGGTCAGGCGGATCAGTAATCTCGCGCAGGGCAGCGGGATAGGCTTTGTTCCCCCGGCGTATGACAGCGATATCATCGTTCATGGCATGGTGTTTTAGACTTGAGGTGCGTGTTCCTTCTGCAATAATAACTTAGTCAGGCGATGGATGAGAGCGGGTGTTATGTCCTTAATATCAAGAGTCATTGTGCTGCCGCGTACGACCCAACGCCCGAGTTCCCCTAATTGGCCAATGATGTGCGGCAAATTTTTTCCTTCTACCAGGAGACGCTGGTAAGGATCTTCGTCAGGAGGAGTGATCAGCTTACTGTGGATTCTGCTGATGCCCCCTTGGGCCGCCCTTTTTTGCAGGCGGACGATGAGAAATAAATTCTGCGTCTCGGCCGGCAAGGGACCGTAGCGAGCGATTAGATCCTGGCGATATCCGTCAAGCTGCGCATCGTTTTTTGCCCGGCCAATCCGCTGGTACCACCTAGTTCTTACTGCCGGGTCCTGTATGTAATGAATGG
This sequence comes from uncultured Candidatus Saccharibacteria bacterium, assembly GCA_964373855.1. GTDB lineage: Bacteria > Patescibacteriota > Andersenbacteria > UBA10190 > UBA10190 > CAYJWL01. The sequence goes on along the minus strand of CAYJWL010000025.1, from coordinate 6,350 downwards.
GAATAATCGTTGGCAGGGGCAGTTGGATATCTGTCTCAACACCGGCCGGGTCGCTGTCTGCGGCGCGGTTTATTAGATCAAGATACAACTGCATACCGACCGCTTCGGCCGAACCGCTCTGCTGCGCGCCCAAGAGATTGCCGGCGCCGCGCATTTCAAGATCGCGCCGGGCGATTGTCCAGCCGGGGCTGCTGCCCTCCCCGGGCTGGTCGAGGGTTGAAGCTTCGGTTAAAGCAGCCAGACGCCGGCGCTGGATGGTTGTTAGATCCGTTTGATTATAGAGAAAGTAGGCGTAACCTTGGCGCCATCTCCGGCCAATGCGCCCGCGCAGCTGGTATAAATCTGACAGGCCGAAATACGGCGCCTGCCAGACTATCATGGTATTAACATTCGCCAGATCCAGCCCATTCTCCACGATGCTTGAGCTTACCAAGATATCGACCTGGCCGGCGTCGAATTCCTCAATGATAGACCCGAGCTTTGTATCCGCTAAGCGGCCATGCGCAATCTCTATTCTCGCCCTTGGATATAACGCCTGCACCCTGTTTTTAATGGCAGCCAGCTGGCGAATTTTAGGAGCTACCACATAGACTTGTCCGTCACGGCTGAGTTCTTGATCGATCGCCTTAGTGAGAAGATGATCACTGACACGATTGACGGATGTCTTAACAGACCGGCGCCCGGCCGGCGGAGTATTAATAATGGACAAAGAACGCAAGCCGGCAAGCGCCATGGCCAGCGTGCGGGGGATGGGTGTGGCAGAAAGCGAGAGTATATCAACCGACGCCCGTATTTTCTTGAAGTGTTCTTTTTGCTTGACGCCGAACCGCTGTTCCTCATCAATAATGACTAAGCCAAGGGCCTGCCACATTACCTTTGGGCTCAAGAGTGCGTGGGTACCGATCACAATGCGGGCGGTGCCATCGCCTATGGCTTGCAGGGTCCTCCTGTTCTGCGATGTCGGAGTAAAGCGCGACAGAAGATAGATACTACTTGCCTGTCGGGGCAGGCGCTGGCGCACTGTGTCATAATGCTGCTGCACCAGGAGGGTAGTCGGCGCGAGAATAGCAACTTGCTTGCCGTTATCAATTACATGGCGGGCGGCGCGTACGGCAATTTCTGTTTTACCGTATCCGACATCACCGACTACCAGCCGATCCATTGGCTGTCGGCCGGCTAAATCTGCCGCGACTTCCTGCCAGGTTTTTTCCTGGTCGGGTGTCAAAGTATAGGCAAAGCCGGCGGCGAGCTCTTGATCTGTTTGCGACTTGATCTGGTACGGCGCTCTGGCAGTTTGCTGGCGTTTACGTGATATATCCAATAGCTCCTGAGCGAACCGGGTGGCGTCATGTTTAGCCTGGTGCAGGGTTTTACTCCACAATGTTCCCCCTAAGCGGTAGATGGCCGGCTGGGATTGTCCTGTGTAGGCCGAGACTTTATATGCCATGTCTACAGGCACGGAGAGTGCATCTCCTTGCGCGTACCGCACCATGATGTATTCCTTTTCTATATGGTCAACTGTTCGCCTCTGCAACCCTTCATATATGCCGATGCCGTGATCGGAATGCACAGCCGGTCGGCCTGCTTCTAAGGAGCCAATGAGTTCAAGAGCGCGCTCATAGCTTAAAGGCGACGATTCTTGAGGTAGTTGTTGGGGCGGGAAAATGGCTGCTTCAGATACCACAGTCATACCATTGCCCTGTAACCGAATGGCGTGAAGCGCCAAATCGTTTTGGCACAAATACATTGTCATAGGCTTACGATGCCGCAAATAAGAATCAAGGCGATCTCGATTTTGGTAGAAGACGAGCAGTTTGGACGCTGCGGCCGGGTGAACTACATCCTCGGCAAAGGGAAAAGATAATGCCGGCCGCGCGGAATCAGTAATGACAGTAAATTTTCCCTCCACCGCATAATGTTCTGGCCGAAAAACGAGGTAGTTAGTGAGCCATGATTTCCATGACTGCACGGCCGCGGGAAATTTCATTGGCGGCAGTGTTATTGATGGCACAATACGCGTGCGCCTGTTATGAGTATGGACAATCTTTTCTATCCTGTTTCCATGGAAGGTGATGGTAAAATATCCTTGGTGGATGATGTGGGCGATGTCGATGTGTTCACCCCGCAGGCGGAATGAGCCTGGTTCCAAAGACGCGGCGTGGCGTACATATCCGCGCTCTACCAGAGTAGCTGCGAGTTGGCCGAACAATGTATCTTCTCCGGTTGTGAGCACGATTGTAAAGGCTCTATATGTGCTTCGATCCGGCAGCGGCGCCTCAAGGTGCGCGGCCGGCAGGACAAGGTGATGCCGCCGGTCTTTGTTAGACAATAGTTCATGGTAGGCGAGATTTAGACGAGTCGTGACATCGCCGTCACGCTCCTGAATTGTCAGGGGACCGCTTATATAGTGCCACCTGTGATTGACAGTTAGGAAACTGTCCCAGGTTTGGGTGAGGTCAGTGAAAAGTGCAGCCCCTTTGCGGGACGATGGCAAAAGAATAGCTTTGGGTGCAGGAATGTGCCTGAAGGTAGCTGCCAGAAGCGATAACTGGCTGGGCGTAAGACTGGTTCTGGCCATCCTGCCAGCGGCGTGCATTTGGCTAGCTAACTCGGCTTCATACGGTGTTAGGTGTGCTCTTATTTCGTCTATACCTTTTTGACATCCTGTTTTTTCAAGCTTCGTTGACATATAGATTGGCTACCTTTATGGTTTAGTCTTAAGAGTGTGTCCAGCTAATTTCAGACAATAATAGACTATACGTTACAATGCCGTTTATCAAAGAACTAAAAAAATTGGGCCTGAAGGATAAAGAGGCTTTGGTCTACCTGACATGCCTGCAATTGGGGCCGGCCCCGGCGCAACAGATTTCACGCAAGGCTAGTATTGTTCGGGCAACAACGTATGTTGTTTTAGAAGCGTTAATGAAACGGGGGCTGGTAACACAGTATAAAGAAGGAAAGAAAACGTTGTTTTCAGCAGAATCACCAGGCCAGCTTTTGCGCCTGCTTGAGAAAACAGAAGGTGAGATTAAGGAGAAAAAACACGAGCTCAACCTCCTGCTTCCCGAATTGCAGATGCTAGTAAAAGCAGGCGAGGGAAAGCCCTCTGTCCGATACTTTGACGGAGTAGAAGGATTGCGTGCAATCCGCAGAGAGATGATAATGTATTCCCAACCTGGGGACACATGGTATAACTTTGCGCCAATAGACTATCTTTCGAGTATTTTTGGGCCGGATGAAGATTATGCATATTACAACCAACGTGTGGGGAAAAATATTAAAATGAAAACGATAAACTCGACACGTTTACCTGAACAGAAAAAAAAGATTCTTGCCGACTATGAGCGTGACAAAATTACTGAACGAAGATTTGTACCCTCGCAGTTCTTTAATATTCCCAGTGGTTTGACGGTTTTCCGGGATCGTATTGCTATAGGTTCATTTACAGGAAAAGTTGGAGGGGTAATAATTGAAGGTGAAACAATGGCGGACATGGTTAAATGCTTATTCGAGTTGGCTTGGCTTGGTGCAGAAAGGCTTGACGAGGAGTTATAGTGCGTTACAGTAGGAGCGACACGTATCTTGTAGGTATGTGGCTTCTTCGTGAAGCGAGGAGCGGTTCTTGAGGAGGATTGTTTGTTTTTTGGAAATGTAAGGGAGCCAATGCAATGGGTGGCCGATAGGCAATCTGTTGCTGGCGAACGACCCTCCGGTAAAGAATTAGGTAATGTTCGTTAGTATGGAGCAGCTAAACAGATTGGAACATTTGATGGAACTGGCTGTCAACGAACAAACAAGCACATTAGGAGTGTGGACAACCCCCCAGAAGACTTCGCAATTTTTCGCTCGGATTCATTCTGAACATTTGATTTTCCGCGAAGTCCTTCTGGGGGGATTTTAAATATCCGTTGACATTCAAGTTTATTACCTTACACTTTTCTAAAGTAATTGCCTGTTAAGATATTGGTGTTCTTTGCCGGAGAGCATTGCCTTCCATAGGGTAGTGCTAGCCAGCCCCCGTCGAACCTCGCGCAGTGCTCATCTCCCACCCCACGCATTCACCTGTTCAGGTAAAGGGGGTATATAATGAGGTGAGCGCGCGAGTTCGGCGGGGTACTTTTTACTCTGTGAGGGTTTGTGAAAGGAGCTACGCAATGGGTGGCGACGGGTGGCGACTAGTCAATCTATTTGCGGCCGAAACTAACCCCTCCAGAGAAGAAAGTGCGGTTGGTTCACTAGGGAGCTAAATGATTTGGGAGGTTCTACGGAAATAGCTCACCGATACGCACGCCGAAATTGACCTTTCGGGGAGACTTAGCCCTCGAGGAGATTCGAGAGAATAATCCGCCAGATGTGGCACATTCCGAACTTCTTGGAGGGTTCTTTTTTTATACCAGCAGTATTAGCTTTTTGACCTATGGGTACTGTCGTTGCAATTTAAGAATTTCGAGGCAGAAAACAGCTGGAAATCTTCTCCACATGACCTCGATGTCTAGGTTCAGATACATATGACCCACTTAGGTTTGAAGAGTAATCACGTTTTTGGTTGGCATTCGACCAGTTTGCCAATGTTCTAAATACTCTTTTGGTGTGAGCATATTCAATGATTCGTGTGGTCTGATTTCATTGTAGATGTGCTCCCAAGATTTGATTTGCTTCCTCATGCCCGCGAGCGACTGGCACACATTACCTCGCTGGTAGAATTCCCGCTCATCCGTACCGTGGCTTCTTTCCACATAGCTGTTTTCCTGGGCTTGACGGGGATGAATGAAAAATTGCGGCAGCTTCTTTTGTTCACACAGCTTTTGAAAAGCACCGAGAAATTCACTGCCGTTATCGGTTTGAAGAGCGTGGATGGTAAACGGAAACTGCAGCAAACACTGGGTTAAGAAAGTAGCTCCATTGCGGGATGACTGCGACCGGTGGATATACAACACCCGCAGTTTGGTTAACACATCAATGGCGGTAAATTGATACAACTTTCGGCCGCCTGTTACCACCAGATACTTGGTATCCAGCTGAATCAGATCGCCAAGACGAGCGATCTTAAGCCCTTTGGGGTGTCTTCGCTTGGGGTGCAGAGCCGCTCGGTATCGTTTCCTGGAAACTGTAGGGTTAACCAGGCCGCGGCGTTTGAGAATGCGGCCCACCGTACTGACTGACACAGTGGCCTATACCGCCCCGCTTCTTTTGCCAGCCTTCTGGAATTAGCCGGCTTGACAGTGCTTAGAGAAAACCATATCCTCTTCATTACACGTGCAGTTGTTGCATGGGTTTCGTTGTAGCAGTGACTACTACGAAGGTGTAGACCAAGGTCACTTTAAAACTGAATCTGGCAAAGATTCGAGGGAGGGCAAAGTAATATGTGGACTGACTGATCTGTAAAGAGAACACTTCGGGTGTGTTCTACAGTTGGCTCTCCACAATGCTGTTTGCGTTTTGATTGTGCAAGGAGGAAGAGTGGTGCATAGCGAAATGCGCATCACGTTCAAGCGCAAGAGGTCTGTGACGCCTTCCCCGCCGCAGGTTTCGGGCGCAGTGCACGAATGTCGTGAAGCGCCAGTGAATGAAGCGGCGGGGATTGTACCTAACCGACCCGTCATGACTATTAAGTGTAGCTCTCATAGACCATCATGAGAGATCACCCAAAAGTCTGGCGGGTTTTTTCTATACCTAAGATCTTATTCGCCGCGGCGGCTCTGGTTGACAGGGCTTTTACATCACGTTTACACTTGAAGGTTCTTTGGCATCTCGTCTGTGCCATCCCGCTTCTTTTGCCAGCCTTCTGGAATTAACCCCTCCTATGTTTCAGGAGACGTTATAACGCTTAAGAAGCGGGGTAGTGCAGGCGATTACTTGTTGTAACTGGCGTTGAGCTTGTAGTCTAAAGAGTATGCCCAGTAACAATGTTTTACCCGGCGACGCATGGCGAGCCGGAGAACTTCGATGGGCGGGCTTATGCCAAATAGTTACTAGTTGCCCTACTATGTATAATAAGTTGCCTTGTTGCCAGTCTGCCCTTAAGCAGATGGCGTAAAATAGTTGTTGCTGGGCATGCCGTCTTTTTTAGTTGTTGGTCTGGGGAATCCCGGCCAGGAATATGAGAACACCAGACACAATCTCGGAATACGCGCCGTACACTCATGGGCAGAAAGGAATGGAGCGCGAACCTGGCAACACAAAAAAGAATATGGAGCGGAAGTAGCTCGTGTGAAGTTGGCTGATGGTCAATTTGTTGTTTGTCTTTTCCCGCTTACGAAAATGAATAGATCGGGTGAGGCGGTTAGGGCCTATCTTGATCGGAACCCGGTTGAGGGGCCTTGGATCTTGATCGTCCACGATGATCTGGA
>CAYJWL010000024.1:0-11721 GCA_964373855.1 uncultured Candidatus Saccharibacteria bacterium | reverse complement strand
TCACCCCTTCTCCCACACCCAGCCCAACACCGACAATTGCGCCCACCCCGACGCCAACGATATCACCGACACCAACACCTACGCCAAGCGGTGTGTTTCTTAGCAGCATTACACCTCAATCGGCCAACACCGGTCAGCGCATAGCTTTGTTCGGGGGCGGTTTCACCTCTTTTAACACTATCAATTACGTTGGATCATTTGCCTCCGGTACTTCAGTCGCTGCGTCAGCGACCGGTACATCGGTCGCGACCTTTGTGCCGGCCACTCTGCCGTCTGACATATACCAGGTGAGCTTCACTACCACCCGAGGACAGACGAGCAATGCGCTGCCGCTGCAGGTATTTGGCGTCACCCCTTCTCCCACACCCAGCCCAACACCGACAATTGCGCCCACCCCGACGCCGCCGCCCCGACCAATCTATACTGCCCTCGGTGATTCTTTAGCAGTCGGCGCCATCGCATTCCGCGGCTATGTGCCCCGCTATCGTGACCACATCGAGAAGACCCTCGGTATAGTCGTTAGTCTTGATAATTTGGGCCGGTTGGGTCAGACCAGCACGCAACTGGCGGCGGCTGTCCAATTTGATCCTCTCTTCCGGCAGGCGATAGCGCAAGCTGATTTCCTCACCTGGAATACCGGTGGCAATGACATGCGCGCTGCCCGTGATCTATACAAACTGCGCACTTGCGGCGGTCCGCTCAATCAGCAGTGCCTGGAGCAAGCCGTTAGCCGGTTCAAAACTAATTGGAACACGATCGTGAATGAAATAATCAGGCTGCGCCAAGACAATACCGTGATTATACGCACCATGGATATTTATAATCCCTTCGTGAATGAGGATCAAGCGGTTGATACCGTTCCCGGAGACGGCGGAGAGAATGACTATGACGAGCTCCAGCCATTTGTTAATGATATAAACCAGCATATTGCGGCATCACTTACCCTCCGCCAGATTCCGTTTGCCAATGTTTCAGATGTCTTTAACGGACCTGATAACCAAACCGACCCGCACGACCTTGGCTTTTTGAGCTTCGATGGCTTCCACCCCAATGATGCCGGCCATCGAGTCATGGCTGAACTGCTGCGCCAGCTTGGCTTTGGGCTAATACCAACACCGCCGCCGCTGGCTACGTTGTCGCCCACCCCGACGCTAGCGCCACAACCGGTACCCATTTTCTAACGGGACCCGATCCATTGCCCGCATCTGTCAATCAGCGCAGAGCGAAGGTTGTGATAAGGTTGTGATATTGTTATGATTATATGAACGTATCCAGCAAAACGGCAGCCATCGCCGGGGTCGGCATTGTCATTGTCGGCTTGGCTATTTGGCAGTTCAGCCGTCAAAACGCGCCCGAGGGCCCACGAACGGTGGCGGTAGAACGCCGGACTATTACACAGGATATTTCTTTTACGGGCACAGTGCAGGCACAGGAGACCGCGTTACTGGGATTTGAATCGGTTGGCACCGTCCAGCAAGTTCTGGTGGAGATCGGCGAAACAGTTGCCGCCGGACAAGTGCTGGTGCGCCTTGATTCCCGGACAGCGGAGCTGGAATTAGCCAAGGCTGCAGCCGATCAGGCCAGCGCGCAAGAAGAGCTGCGGCTGCGCTCCGTCAAAGCAGAGCAGGATTGGAAAAACACCCGAGCCGAGAACGCGCGCAAAGTAGAGCAAGCGCGGCAAACGGTGCGCGATGCGAAAGCGAAACTTGATCAAGCCAAAGAAGTCTGGCAGCAGGAGGTGCGGGAAAGCGGTGATGAATCTGTCCTTGCCAAGAGCAAATTCGTTCTTGTCCTGACAGACGAGGCGGCCTACCACGCTGCCCAACAAGCGTTAGCCACCGCGGAAAAAACAGCGGCCAAGACAAATGAAGACGCCAGAGCTGCCGCTGATGTAGCCAAGGAGCAGTACGCCGCAACCACGCAAGCGGCCGGAAATACCGCCGGGCTGGCCTCTCTGGAAGCACTGGAAGGATTGGCGCACGTCAAACTGGCCAAGAGCGTTATGACCGCGCCGCTGGCCGGCACCATAACAAAACTGGACGCGAAGATAGGACAAATCATTACTGCCGGCGCTACCATTGCCACCGTTGCCACCACCGATCAGGTGGAGCTTGTTGCCCAGGTAACCGAAAGTGATGCCGCCAAGATAAATCCTGCCATGGCCGCCACCGTAACATTCGATGCCTATCCCGATACCGAGCAGTGGCGAGCAACTGTGGTCCGGATTGCTCCCGCGGCAGTTATCGTGGAAGGCGTCCCCACCTTTGCAGTAACACTCGAGCTGCCGATAAGCGATCAGCGCCTTAAGCCGGGGCTGACCGCAGACATTGTTGTGCATGCGCAGAAGAAGGAAGGTGTACTGGCGATCCCCCGGCGGGCGGTAACCAGCCGCGACGGACAGGAGACAGTCCGGGTACTGCAAACTGACGGCTCGTTTACCGAACGGGCGGTTGTCACCGGGCTGGTTGGCTCTGATGGTGCGGTTGAAATTACCAGCGGGGTATCTGAAGGCGAACAGGTAGCCACCGGCTCTCCAAATACGCCATAGCAACCCTGGCCGATGCCGCTGATAGACGCGCAAGAGATTTCCAAAGTATACCGGGACGAGGGTGCGGCGACCACCGCGCTTAACAATGTGTCCTTCACCGTGGAGGCGGGCGAGTTTATTTCTATCATCGGCCCTTCCGGATCAGGCAAATCAACTCTGTTGCATATTCTGGGATTACTGGACCGCCCGGACAGCGGACAATATATCTATGCTGGCCAGGACACCGCCGCCCTTCCCGACGACCGGCTGGCCGAGCTGCGGAACCAAAACATGGGATTTGTCTTTCAGTCCTATTACCTGTTAGCCCGCACGTCTGTGCTGGATAATGTGCTGCTGCCTTTAACCTACAGCCGATTTCCCAAACACGAGCGGCTCGAGCGGGCGCATAAGGCTATCGCCCAAGTGCAGATGGAGCACCGGCTGCAACACACACCCGCCCAGCTTTCCGGCGGAGAGAAACAGCGCGTGGCGATTGCCCGAGCGCTGGTTAATAATCCGCAGGTCATTTTTGCCGACGAGCCAACCGGAAGTTTGGATTCGAAAACCGGCGAGGCGGTGATGCAAACTATTGATGGTCTGCACGCGGCCGGCCACACTATCATTGTTATCACGCATGAGACAAGCACAGCGCAATACGCGCAGCGTATTCTTAACCTGCGCGACGGCAGTATTCTGACAGATACACTGGTGAGCTCGCGCGTTAAACATTACCGGAAATAATGAAAACAACAGCAGCCATGAAAACCGCCATGCGGGCGTTGCGCATTAATCTGGGCCGGTCGCTCCTGACAATATTGGGCATCGTTATCGGCGTGCTGGCCATTGTTCTGCTGGTTGCTTTAGGGCAAGGAGCGCAGCAGCTCATCTTGAGCGAAATTGAGGGCATCGGCGCCAGCTCCATCGTGCTCCGTCCCGGGCGCCAGCCAGAACATCCCACAGATGTGGCCGAAACAATTTTATCAGATTCCATTAAGGAGGCAGACGTGGCCGCGCTGCGCAAACCGGAAAACGTGCCCGGAGCGCGCTTCGTGGATCCGGCCATTTTTGTTCCGGGAGCAATTACATATGCCGATGCGATTTACCGCCCCACCTCTTTCGGCTGGACACCGGATGCGTTTGAACGGATCTTCAAGATTTCCCCAGAAGAAGGCTCATATTTTACAGATGAAGATCTCCGGCAGCGAGCCAAAGTTGCCGTGCTGGGATGGAAAGTGAGACAGGAATTATTCGGGGATTCTGACGCCATTGGACAAACCGTGAAATTACAGGGTCAAAATTTGCGCGTGGTCGGCGTCTTCCCCCCGCGCGGGCAGGTTTTATTGTTTAATCTTGATGAGACTGTTCTCATTCCCTATACCACCGCCCAGAAAACTCTCCTGGGCATCGACTTCTACCATGAGATATTTATTACGGCCTACGCTGACCAAGATGTGAAAGAAGTGGCCGAAGATATCCGGGCTACCATTCGGGAAACGCACAGTATTACCGATCCGGCTAAAGACGATTTCTTTGTCACTACCCAGCAGGAGGCCGTGGACATCATCAGCACCGTCACACAGGTTCTCACAGTTTTTCTGACAGCGGTTGCCTCGATCGCATTATTGGTAGGCGGCATTGGCATCATGAATATCATGCTGGTATCTGTGACGGAACGGACCCAGGAGATTGGCTTGCGCAAAGCTGTCGGCGCTGCCAACCGCGATATCCTGCAACAATTTTTGCTCGAAGCAGTCATCCTGACTTTAAGCGGAGGGATCATCGGTACAGCACTTGCCGTCGCTCTCTCCGCTGTAGTCTCGCTCGTTGCATCCAGTCAATTTAATGTACATTGGCCTTTCCGGCTGCCGCTGGGCGCGATATTGCTTGGCGTGGGCGTAGCGGTGGCTGTCGGTCTGGTATTTGGCATGTACCCGGCCCGCAAGGCAGCCAATAAAAACCCGATTGAGGCATTGCGGTATGAATAAAAAAAACCGCTATCATAAATGACAGCGGCCCTGGTGGAGATGAAGCAAGGGACAACAGTCAAGTTCAACCCGGGGTGGTACCCTCCTCGGGTGAAGGGCTTTTCTCTTGCTCTGTTTGTTCTTTCTTGATGGCCTCATACACTTCCTGGCGGTGGATGGAGCAATCTCTTGGCGCCTCGATACCCAAGCGAACCTTATCGCCCCGGATCTCAACCACGGTAATGACGATGTTCTCGTTAATGACAATGCTCTCGTCTTTCTTGCGAGTCAGGACCAACATGGCATCCTTTCTTTCTGTTCAAAAGGGAAAATGACGTCAAAGAACGAACCAGCTTCCAAACCGCCACAAGTATACATTAAACGAGCAGTATGTCAATATTGTATTGGAAAAAGCTCGGTGAAAAACGATATTATTGTAGGGGTCCTGCCGCGGCTGCACCGTAAGCCCAATGACATCGGAGGAAGCGCTGGCACTTGGCGGGGGACCCCCGCCGCGTCACCCCTTTGTTTAGAATCATTTTTCACCAAGCTCATTGGAAAATAAAAAACCCGCCTTTAGACGGGTCCGCGTTGGCGCTCAAGGATAACTTTCGGTGCAGAATGGGAATGGGCATTGGTAAGTGTTATCGTAGCCGTAACACCCTTGCTGGATTTCTCTGGCCACCGCCTCACAGGAGCCACAGGTGTGCTTCCACTCCACATGCTCCATATCACCGCCGGTGGTGTAGTATGTTCTATGACACGTAATGGTGTTGGCCCCGCACCGATGACAGTAAGGCTGGTTCTCTGTTGACATGAGATAAGGACCCACATATCCCTCATCAGGTGGCCCGCTACTACTTTCTGGGATGATTTCATGGCAGTATACAACCCACAGTCCGGCTGGTTTAATATAGAATTGAATCGGCGTGTGTTGGACAAATGACCATGGCTTTTGATGATTTTCCAATGGGTACAGCGGTAAATTTTGTATCTCAGAATACTCTACGTCGTCAACACGCCTGACATCAGGAAAACCATAACACTTCGACTCGTGAAGGTGAAAACGCACTGATGTATCAGTAAATGCAGGTTTAATGCTACTCATCGGGCATCTCCAATCGAGAAATACCACAAATTAGTCAGTTGTTAAAACAACATTTTCCATCCCCAACCTTATAGTAAGATGAGGAAAGATACAACCTGTAAGCAATCGGCCGGGCGTTAATAGTTACTGGCATATGACGGCTGACCAAAATAGACCTAACCTTGCAGCGTTTTGGTCTTGGTACGAACGTAATTATGCTCTTAATGTGGCCATCGCAGCGGGTCTCTTTATCCTGCAGCTACTTCACCTCTATTGGCTGACAACTGATATCGTGCTGCAACGCCTTGTTGGGGAGAGCTTTTTCTCACCGACATTGCTCTGGAAATATCTCATCATCATTATTGATTACTCAGAAATACCGGCAATTATCTCGACAGCAGTTCTCTATATCAATGAGCTGCGGCGGCGATTCCGCTGGCAGCCGTTATTGTTTCTGTTTTTTATCAACTCGCAGTGGCTGCATCTGTTCTGGATAACTGATGAATTTGTAGTACATCAATTTGGCACAGGACAGCCAAGCACGATTTTACCGGTCTGGTTAGCCTGGCTGGCTATTTCGATAGATTATCTTGAGCTGCCAGTGATTGTTGATACTGTATTCAGGTTGTTCGGCGCCGTCCGAAAGAATAAATCTCTGGCGGTTGCGGGGGAAGTTATTAAAAAGCACTAAGCGGATAGGCCAGGATGGAGTCGAACCATCTACCCCCGACTTATAAGGTCGATGCTCTGACCGGTGAGCTACTGGCCTGTACCACAGCTCTATTTATTGCACGCTTGCCGGCATTTGGCTATAGTTTTCTCGCCATCCGAAAACCAACTACACTGGTGGAAGGTTGCTCCTTGCAAATAAAGAGCATTTGGGTTCGTAGCTCAGTTGGTTAGAGCGCGTCGTTGACATCGACGAGGTCTCCAGTTCAAATCTGGACGAACCCACTACCAAAACCATGCGCACAAAAAACTTACTGCAACGCTGTGAGTTTTTCTAGAAAGAAAAACCCAATCACAGACAGTGACTGGGCGAGCTCGAGCAGGGCAGACCTTACCCACTCACGAGCATTGGCGTCTCCTCTGGTGGGTAGTAATACCCTATCAGAGCATTAATGACCTGATGAATTTCCGGGTATTGGGACGGGTCAGCAAACTCTACACGAGTTCTACCCATCATGAATTGCAGGTTTTCGGCCTCTACCCTAGATAGTGGATCAGCACACAGAAGAACGACGTGCTGCAAGTTCCCGGCTACTGGCACGACACGAAATATCTCAGCAATTCCGCCAGGTACAGCCTCCACTGCTTCTCGCGGCAGTTCAGGCAGTCCAATCATTGCATCACTCCTTATATTTAGAGGGTGCAGGTGCACGGATGTGGCAGATCTAGCAAGCGCAAACGGCAACGAACCTGCAAATGAGCTAGTAAGCGATAGATTTCTTTCCGCTGAAAGAACCACATGCGAGGGAAGAATTCAGAGCGAGCAAGTCCTTCATATATTTGTAGGTGGCACTTATAGCGCTCGAACCGCGCGTTCTCTCGCCTAGCAGAACCTAGAACAGGATGCGCCAGCCCGTGTGCCATTTCCTCATACAGTACTTTTGGATCATGTCTCCCATGATTGGAAAAGAAAATTGTTTTAACGCGTGGTACTACAACACCCCTTATCTCCCCAAAACTGGCCGTGCCGGCTTCGAGAGCATGGTGCTGCATCCGCAAACGACGGTAGACAGATACCCGCTTAATAACTAGCTTTGCCTCATAACCTCCCTCAATGCTAAACCTAACTACCTGCTCTGCCTCGGCAAGCCATTTAGATTTTTCAGTGAAAATGGGATATTTCTGAAAGTCGTATTCTTCCAACAGTCTTTTCCCCTCCAATCTCCTGCCAGTTGCAGGCTCGTTGTGCAGCACTTCCCAATGGGCAAACATGGGCGCTCCTTGGTGAAAGAACAAACTGGTCAGGGCCAGTTATTCTTTCATGTCTAGCCCTCTTTAATCAAGTGTACAAATTTGATACCAAATATCCAGGCAGAGAGCAGGGCTACGCCACCGCTCCGGCTGGCTTTGGCGTCTCGCCGGTCTGGTCAGACGGCTTGCCACTCGGCTTGGTTATTGCGCCGGACGGAGTAACTACATTGCCTTCAGCGGCTGCGGTTTCTTTAGCCAGATCGGGATCCGGGCCGCCCATGAGCTGGGCAAACTCCGCCTGCCCGATTGTCTCTTTGGTTATCAGGGTTTGGGAAATAAGCTCAAATTTGTCTTTGTACTTGGTCAAAATTGCTTTGGCTTTCTCCTGCGCTGTTTTGAGAAGACCGGTTACTTCCTCATCAATTAAAGCCGCCGTTTTCTCGGAATAATCGCGGGATTCGTGCAATTCCTTGCCCAGGAAAATATACTGATCTTTCTGGCCGAATGTGACCGGACCTAGTTTGGACATGCCAAACTCGGTGACAAGTCTGCGCGCCAGCTTGGTCGCTTTGGAAAGATCGCTGCTGGCGCCGGTCGTTAACTCTTTAAATTTCAGCAGCTCGGCGGTGTAACCGCCCATCAGTGTCGCCAGCTCGCTGAAGAAGCTGGTGCGGGTGTGCAAATGCTTATCTTCCTCGGGCAACTTCAGCGTGTAGCCGCCGGCCAGACCGCGGGCGACAATCGAAATTTTACGAATCGGATCGGAATCAGGCGTGTAATAGGCAACAACTGCGTGGCCAGCCTCATGGTAGGCAGTAATCTTTTTTTCTTTCTTCGAGAATAGGCGGCTGCGCTTTTCTGGACCAAGCATCACCTTTTCGATACTTTCCTCTAAATGTGGCTGGCCAACTTTCTGTTTATTCTTCCGGGCCGCTAATATGGCTGCTTCGTTCACCAGATTAGCCAGATCCGCTCCGGAAAAGCCCGGCGTGCGCTCAGCGATGTCGCGCAAATTGACATTCGCGCCCAGCGGCACGAGCTTGGAATGAATTTTGAGAATAGCTTCGCGCTCCTGAATATCCGGCAGATCCATGGTGACTTGTCGATCGAAGCGGCCCGGACGCAGCAGGGCCGGATCCAAGACGTCCGGGCGGTTTGTGTTATGAAGCAACACTGGGGTATTTCCGCCAAAGAACGCTTCATTTTCACAACCGCATAAATCATACACATAGCCACTAAAAGACTTCTTTCTCACTGAAACAACACGCGCCGGCCGATTCGCAGCTCTCTCGGGCGCAAAGCTTTCTGCAAACGGATTGTTGCGTTTACCCATTCCTAGCCGGTAGGCGATGACTTCAGCGAGTGGATTCCCGCCGTTAATTCGTCTGCCAGCCGGCACAGTAAACTGGTGAGTATATGATTTCAGACCATGCATCCGACACACCCAGTTGAGCTCTCTGATAAGGCGCGAGCTGACCGACGTTACTTCTAAACGGCTATTCTTGTCGAAATGTCCATCGCCGGCTACATACCCACGGAAAAATTCGATAAAGTATTCGTACGGGGCTTCAAACAGAAAAGCCGGAATGTGCTTATGAGCCGCACCGGCACCAACGAGGCCGGTGAACCAGTCAGCCAGTGGTCTGCTTTGGTAGATGACATGCGTAGCATGGTCAACGACTCGTACCGCGTCTGCTTCTAATCCAAATATTGACTTCATCAGCCGCTGAACATCGGCGATATAGTCATACTCATTTGAATTAAACGTAAAGGTTATTTCCTTGCGGGCGTATCCTTCAGCCACAAAATATCCGAGCAGACGGCATACATCCGGTGTTACAGCAACCCGTGCCGGCAGTTCATGCTTAAAGTAATTCCGACTCAAGGCTCGCGGCAGACGATCAGTGCGCTGCCATTGCGATACCGTAGTCTGAGAAAAACCGATACGCTGCGCAACCGCATGCTGGCTCATTACGCCCCGTTGAGCAACAGCATAGGCATGCGCAGCTGCAAGATCTTTATCCGCCACGCCGTATACCGGCAACTCCAACGACAACCCCTGCGCGAATGCGTGAGCCCGTATCTCTCGCTTGTGGTTAGTCCTATTGACCTTAAATGGTATGTCAGCAAGAACATCGCCCGGTTTGAGTTGGGTTACAGCTTTTGTCTCCAATCCTTTCTTAGTACGAACAAAAACAGAGTGATTGCCTGTGGCGCGCACCCTACCTCCACTGTGCTTAATTTCATAAACTTCAGCGACTGTATGGCGAAACACACCGCGCACCGGCACAAAGGCGCTGTGGCCAAAGAGTAATCGATGCTTGAGCTTATCAGGCTTCTTGTAAAATCCAAGGGCTTCGAATTGGGCCGACTTTTCAACCCCCTCCTCGCCTCCTGCATAATACTCATCAACCACTTCTCCAATAGGACGAAGTGAGACCTCTCCTGTCTGCTTGTTTTTTACGAGGATAGGAGTGTCTCCGGTAACACTGGCCGCAATAACAATAACGTTATCGGTTTGTTCAAAGCCATCCATCTCCACCAGAATCTGGTTGAGTGTCTGCTCCCGCTCATCGTGGCCTCCCCCCAAGCCGGCGCCGCGATGACGGCCAACAGCATCGAGCTCATCAACAAAGAGGATTGCCGGAGAATGGCGTTTGACTTTACGGAAAATATCGCGGACCCGGCTGGCGCCGACTCCTACGAACATTTCAACAAATTCAGATCCCGAAATGCTAAAGAACGGGACGGCCGCCTCGCCCGCCACGGCCCGGGCCATCAATGTTTTACCAGTGCCCGGCGCCCCTACTAACAACACGCCTTTGGGGATACGAGCTCCCATTTTCTGGAACTTGCGGGGTTTTTTAAGAAACTCAACGATTTCCTGCAATTCGTTCTTGGCCTCTTCGTTGCCAGCCACATCGGCGAAGGTCGTGCGCTGCTTTTTCTTATTCGCTTCAATCGGTGTTGTTGTCATCTGGCCAAAGGACATGGCGCGGTTGCCCACGTTCTGCGCGCTGCGCATCATGAACCACAAAAAGGCGGCCAGGAGGAGGAACGGCAGAAGCAAGGGGAGCAGGGTGGCTGTCCAGAAAGCCACCCCCGAAGGTTTTTTCACAACAAACTCAATGGCGTTGAGTTGCTCTTCGGCCACCCCTAAATTCTTAAAGGTTTCAGTCACCGAAGCATCCGGCTCTTTTTGCGCTACCAACTGGTTAGCTTGATCAGATTTAAGCTGGGCTACTATTTCGTTCTGATCAATTGTCAGTTTCTCGATATTTTGACTGGTTACTTCCTGGGCGATGCGCGAGAGGCTCACTTCCTCCGTTTGCTCGAGCGGACGTCCGTAGAGGCTTATAAGCGAGGCAACAATAAGAACAACCAGCAGAAAAATTCCGATGTTTTTGCTTAGATTTTCGCGGCGCATAGGACGAAATGGTCTGGGACTCATACTATCTTACTTAATAACGAAAAACAGACAATTAAGTGGCATCATGCTCTTGAATCATACAAGACACAAGTGGAAAATTAATACAACCCCTTCTCTTCAGACAGGCAATATCTTGATGAAATTAAGCCATCCGGACAAGGGGGTTTTAACCAGTGTCTTGCCTCTTGTGCTATAGTGAGAGCTATGTCGGGAGTTTGAATGCCCTTTACGGAAAACAACCCACTTGACAAAGGAGACCTCAATGCCCTCATGGGTATATGCTGTGTTTGCTGCTATGTCTTGGATATCGTTCCTGGTGGCAATAATACCAACAACCACTGCTATAGCAAGCAGTACTGCCTCTTCACCTTCTTCGTCGGACCGCCTTACAGCTAGGTTTTTAGCTGCCAAGCTCGAACTGGAAGAAGTTGTCTGTGAAGGGGCAACAATAGAGGCAGGACTGGTCGTTTTGATCAAGCGCGAAGGAGTGTGGCAGCAGGTAGATCCATGCGACCACGATCGAGTTATCTGTGTCATGACGAATCTGTAGCGTGCTGATTCCAGTCAATATGCCGGGGGCGGAGGATCCCCGGTTTTTTTCTTGTTTCGGCAGCAAAAAAACGTACTATAGAGGCGTATCATGCCCTTGTAGCTCAATGGACAGAGCACTGCACTCCTAAGGCGGAGATGAAGGTTCGATTCCCTCCAAGGGCACCAAAATCTGACTTTTCGCAACAACGCCAATTTTTTCCGTGGACGCGCGGAGCGCGTCCCAAGCATTTCCCCCCGACAA
>CAYJWL010000023.1:13504-14219 GCA_964373855.1 uncultured Candidatus Saccharibacteria bacterium | reverse complement strand
CCGATCTATAACGCGGTGCTGGCAATCGGCAAGGATGCCAAAGACATGATTGGCCGCACGCCGGAGACGATAATCGCCCACCGGCCGCTCAAGGATGGCGTTATTGCTGATTACCGTGTCACAGAAGCCATGCTCCGCTATCTTCTAAAAAAAATCGGTGCTTCGGTTCGGTTTCTGCGGCCGGAAGTTTTGGTTTCGGTTCCCGCCGGAATCACCAGCACAGAGCGCCGGGCAGTGGTTGATGCCACGATTTCCGCCGGTGCTAAAGCGGCCTATCTTATCAAGGAGCCCGTCGCCGCTGCGATCGGCGCTTCGATACCGATCGGAGAAAGCAGCGGCCATATGATTGTTGATATTGGCGGGGGCACAACCGAAGTGGCGGTGATTTCCTTAGGCGGAATTGTCACGGCTCATTCCGCTCGCGTGGGCGGCAATGTCTTCGATCAGGCCATCATTGAACACGTCCGCAAAAGATATAACCTTGCCATCGGCGAGCCCACTGCCGAATTTATCAAAATACATATCGGATCGGCGGTGATGGAAGCCCAGCCGCGCCAAATGAGCATCCGCGGCAGAGATCTGACAACCGGCCTGCCTAAAGAAACGCTCATCAGCGCACATGAAATAACAGAAGCCTTGCGGGATCAATTGGGGGAAGTGCTGCAGGGAATTAAGGACGTATTACAGGAGACTCCGCCGGAGCTGGCGGCAGACG
>CAYJWL010000023.1:0-13494 GCA_964373855.1 uncultured Candidatus Saccharibacteria bacterium | reverse complement strand
GCGACCGCCGTGCCGTGCTATGTGGCTGATGACCCGCTGGTATGCGTGGTGAAGGGGGCAGGCGCGGCTCTAGAGAATCTCGAGGAGTACAAACGCAGCATATTGCTTGCATCCTAATCTGCCGCTTCTGTCTTGATCAAGCATGGGCTAAGAGCCTATCCTTATTCGATGTCCACCAAGCCAAAAATCGCGCTGGTGCACGATGAACTCATTCGGCGCGGCGGTGCGGAAATTGTTTTCGAAGAGCTGGCGCGGCTGTATCCGACGGCTGATGTATATGCGCTCTATGCCAGCAATCACCCGGTGCTAACCATTAACGGAATCTCCCGTCAGGTCCACACGACTTTTCTAAATAAACTTCCTCTCTGGTTCCGGCGTCACCCTGGCCGCGTCCTGCCTCTCTTACCTTATGCAGTTGAGCAGCTGGATCTGTCTGCATATGACATAGTCATAAGCTCGTCCAGCGGGTTCGCTAAAGGCCTGGTAACACGCGCCAGTATTCCTCATATTTGCTACTGCCACTCTCCTACTCGCTATCTGTGGGATTCAAGTCTAGATACATCTGCCCGCCAAGGAGCAATGCGCTGGCCGCTCAAAGTTATGCAGCACTATTTGCGGCTGGTTGACTTTGCCGCTGCCCAGCGGCCGGATGTGTTTATCGCCAATTCTCTGTACACCAAAAAACGCATCGATACCTATTACCGGCGGAACAGTACAATCATTTACCCGCCTGTCAGCACGGATTTTTTTACACCGCCGCTCGGTACCGGTGATGGGCGCAGACATTTTTTAGTTGTCGGCAGATTAACGGCCAGTAAACGCTTCGATCAAGCCATTACGGTGTGTGAAAAATTACAACTTCCGCTTGTGGTCGTAGGCACCGGCCCGGAGAAAAAGCGATGGAAGAGGTTGGCTGGAAGGTTCACCCGTTTCGCCGGTTATGTTTCCCGCCGGGATCTGCGCTCATATTTGAGAAGCGCCCGCTGCCTGCTGCAGCCGGGCATCGAAGATTTTGGCCTGGCATCGGCGGAAGCCCTCGCCACCGGCACACCGGTCATTGGCATCGGCCAAGGTGGCATCAGAGAAATCGTTGAGGACGGCAAACACGGCCTCTTATACGGCAGTCAACGAGCCGAGGCGTTAGCCGAAGCCATACGACGATTTTTGCTGTTCGAGCAAGAGGGGCGATTTGTGCCGGAACGCCTTCAGCGCCGGTCATTCCTGTTCTCCCGCGAGCAGTTTGACCGCGCCATTAATAATCAAGTTGATCAAGCTCGGCATCTACTGAATAATAATAGCGATTAATCTTGTACCAGCAGGCATGAACTATTCCTTGCGGACTAAACATATAACGCTAAGCGATTTTGACCGGAAACAATTGGACCGTAAACTGTCCAGCCTGGCCAAGCACCTGAAGCCGCCTTTTACAACTGATATTTTTATCGAGCATGACCGGCACCACCACACCGGCCAGGTGATCGCCTTTACAATCAACATCAAGCAGGGGAAAAAAGTCTTTCACGCCGAGCGGCAAAGTGAATCGCTGCAAGATGCACTAGACCTTGTCCTGGCGGCTCTTAAGCGGGAACTGAAAAAAGAGCATGACAAGAAAAAAAGGCACGGCGGCGGGGTAGAAGCGTAACCAGCGGCGGTGAAGTTCTATAATCTGTAGCCATGTCATTTCTCACAACCCTTGGCCTGGGCGGTCCCACGCGTTTCGAACGCGCCGCCCAGCAATATAAGCCCACCGTCCAGCGTATCAATGAGCTGGAGGTGTCAATGAAGAAGCTTACTGATAATGAGCTGAAGGCCGCGGTCCTGCAATACAAAGGCCAAGACCGGCCAGAAATTGAAGCTCACGTGCCCACAATTTTTGCGGCGGTTCGAGAGGCGGCATCGCGCCGTATCAAGATGCGGCACTTTGACGTTCAGCTTATGGGCGGGCTGGCGCTATTGAAAGACAACATCGCCGAAATGAAAACCGGAGAGGGTAAGACACTCGTGGCTACGCTGCCTATGACTGTGAACGCGCTCACGAGCAAGGGAGCGCACTTGGTCACCGTCAACGAATATTTGGCCGGCCGCGATGCCGCCTGGATGGGCCCCATTTATGAATTTATTGGCTTATCTGTCGGAGTGGTGCAAGCAGGCGATTCACCCGAGGTCAAGCGGCAAGCCTACGCGGCCGATGTCACCTACGGCACCAACAATGAATTCGGCTTTGATTATTTGCGGGATAATATGGCCCAGAGCCTCGGTCAGATGGTGCAGCGAGAACCGCATTACGCTTTGATCGATGAAGTTGACAGCATTCTGATTGATGAGGCTCGTACACCCCTGATTATTTCCGCACCAGACTCGGAATCAACCAGACTGTACGAGCAATTTGCCCAGCTGGTGCCGGCTTTGCAAGAGGGCGAACACTACAATATTGATGAGAAGCGCCGATCGGCCACCTTGAGCGACAAGGGTGTGACGGCGGTGGAGGATCGGCTGGGTATAGAGAATATGTATGCGGAAAAAGGCATGCGTTTTGTCCATCATTTGGAGCAGGCGCTGCGCGCGCAAACTCTGTACCACCGAGACAAGGATTACGTGGTGCAGGAGGGGCAAGTCATCATCGTTGATGAATTTACCGGCCGCTTAATGCCGGGACGGCGATATTCTGAAGGATTGCACCAGGCCCTGGAAGCCAAGGAGCATGTGACCGTGCAGCAGGAAAGCCGCACGTTAGCCTCGATAACCTTCCAAAATTATTTCCGGCTCTACCAGCACCTGGCCGGCATGACCGGAACAGCCGCGACCTCGGCCGAAGAGTTTGAAAAGGTTTACAACCTCGATGTCGTCGTGATTCCGCCGAATAAAACGATGATTCGCCAAGACAAAGCTGACCGTATCTACCTGAACGAGAAAATAAAGTTTAAAGCTTTGGTGGAAGAAATAAAAAAGCGTCACGTGGCGGGTCAGCCAGTACTGGTTGGCACCATCGCTATTGAAAAATCAGAGCATTTGTCGGCCTTGTTAGCGGCGGAAGGAATCCCGCACGAGGTTCTTAACGCCAAGCATCACGCCCGCGAGGCCCAAATTGTCAGCCAAGCCGGGCAAAGAGGGGCAGTAACCATCTCAACCAATATGGCCGGACGAGGCACGGATATTAAGCTGGGCGAAGGCGTAACCGAAGCCGGCGGCTTAGCGGTCTTTGGAACGGAGCGGCATGAAGCCCGCCGTATTGACAATCAGTTGCGCGGTCGGTCGGGCCGGCAAGGCGATGCGGGCATGTCACAATTTTATGTCAGCCTGGAAGACGACGTTATGCGCATCTTTGGCGGAGAGCGGATACAACGTCTCATGGAGCGCCTGCGCCTGCCGCCGGATGAGCCGATTGAACATCGTTTGGTCAGCCGCGCTATTGAAGGCGCACAGGAGCGCGTGGAAGGCCACTATTTTGATATGCGCAAACAGGTGCTGGCATATGACGATGTGCTTAACCGCCAGCGAAACGCAATTTACACACTGCGCCGCTCGCTCCTCACGTCAGGAACATGGAAAGAACCAAATAGGGAAGCGTTGCTTTTGCACCAATTCATCCCCGAACTGGTCGAAGAACAAGCCGCGGCGCTTATTACCACGCATTTAGGAGAAGGCGATCCGGCTGGTTGGAGCGTCGAGGAAATTGCGGAATCGGTGCAGGCGCTGACCGGATCTGATCTGGCCAGCACGCACAGCCAGCTGCGCACCATTTTAGAAGGAGCCGCGCCCGCCGGTCCGGACAAGGCACGAGATGAGGTAAGGGCGGCCGTGGCTGCCATGATGCACGACCGCCTTAAGGCAAAAGAAGGTGCTATGGAGGAATCTGTCATGCGTCGTCTGGAGATGGCGGCGACGCTGCGGGCAATTGATGTGCACTGGATGGAGCATTTGGACACAATGGATTATTTGCGCACCGGCATCGGACTGCGCGGGTACGGGCAGCGCGATCCATTAGTTGAATATCAAAAGGAAGGCCACCGTTTGTTCCAAGAACTCTTAGCCACAATAAAATCTTCTGTTGTTGAGACAATATTCCGTGCCGAGGCCATCCGGACGGGACAAGAGCAACCAGAGGGAGTTGCCCAGCATCCGGCTGCAACATTATCTGGAGCGGCGGCGGCGGGGGAGTCAGGCGCGGTCAGCGATACAGTTCCGGTAAGGGCAGGCGCGGCCGCTCTCTCGGCAAAGGGGCAGCTCCATAACCCGCACCGCAACATCGGCCGCAATGACCCGTGTCCCTGCGGAGCAATTAATCCTGCTACGGGTAACATATTCAAGTATAAAAAATGCGGTTTAATCAATGCACCTCATCACAAACAATGAAATTACCGGCTATTCATGCTTTAGTGAGCAACAACCCGCCGCACTGGCAATTCCGCCCGAAAAGACACGGTCAGATTCGCCAGCAGGAAATCGGCCGCTTAAGGCCCCGCCCGGTTGCTGTCAAGGCAGCTTACGGCCTGTGACAGACCATGCCAGATGAGGCTCCGGCATACTTTTCTTAACAGAATTCCCGGTGCGCCTTGCTTTTGTGTAGCCTTTTACCACTAAACGATGATTATAGGTTTTAAAACCGGTCCAAAATCCTTCGCAGAAGGCCGGCGGATTGTGCAGCAAGACGGCGCCACCATGTGCGAGCTGTGGTTTCGGGTTGACCAGGCTAATCAATATACGGAAATGATTCGGTGGCTTAAGGAGCGTCATGTCAGCATCGGCCTGCACTATTGGGGTTTAGTGAGAAAAAACATCAAGCCAAACCTGGCCGCCAACGACGCCGAAGTGCGTCAAGCAACGATTGAGCAAGTTAAAAACACGATTGATATAGCTGCTCGTACTGAAAGTGTATATGTCAATGTCCACCCCGGAGCTGTCCATCTGGAAGAGCTGAATCTGAAAAACTGGCAGCAAAGAATGATTGCCCAAGCGGGTGCTACCGAGGCCCAAGCACAGAAGCTGTTTCTCGACGCCGCTGGGCAACTTGATCAGTATGCCCGGGGGCGCGGCGTAATGTTTACGGTCGAGACGCTCTGCGGTCTCGAGATACCCGCACGCGAAAAGCGCAATGAGCCGTATGATCCCGGCAACTTGCCGCTCTCGGTTATGAAGCGCTGGTGTCAAATCGGGGGCTGGCTGGCAAATGATATAAGCCATACCCTTACCAACATTGCCCGGCGGGGTATTGACGAAGCAACAGCCTGGGAGCAGACCGAACAATTTACGCAAGAAACCGCCGAGCAAACAAAATTGCTTCATATCAATACTATCAGCCCGCCCTTGGCTGGCACGGATTCACACGATGGGATTACTCCGGATGATTTTGCACGCGGCGTTTTTCCTTCACAAGCCCAGATCAAGAAATTTTTAGCTGTGTTCGCGGCTCGCGACGATGTGATTGCGGTGCCGGAGCCTCAAGATGGAACCATGCAAGCAAATTACCGGGCCTTAAAAGAAATTATCGAGGATTTATAGGAAAATTATTCTCATACTAACCCTACCCGATTCATTCCGTCATCAGCCGCGGGTGACGCTCCTTAAGGGTCCCCCGTCGAGCGAGAAGGAGGTACTCCGAAGCCGGCGGACGGGGGTGCAGGAGAGGGGCAGGACCCGCGGTGGTAGAAGTAATGACGTGGGGTTGGTATCAAAATAATCGTTTTACTAATTGCGCCGGAGCGATTATTAATACTAATAATGATACAAGACACACGAAACAGGATTTGGTTCATCGTGGCGCTGGCGTTGCTCGTCGGCTTGGCAGTGTGGACTGATCTTCCGAACAATCCCGGAATTACTGTTGGCAGCATACATCGAGATCTGAAGATCAAGCTGGGATTAGATCTTCAGGGCGGTTCGCATCTTATATATCGAGCTACAGTGGATGATTTGAATATTGAGGATCCCTCCGACGCGCTGGCCGGCGTTCGGGATGTCATTGAAAGAAGAGTGAACGCCTTCGGTGTGGCCGAGCCAGTTATTCAAACGAACAAGAGCGGCGGCGAATACCGCGTAATAGTTGAGCTAGCCGGGGTGCATGATCCGATGGAGGCGATCCGCCAGATTGGCGAGACTCCGCAGCTTGATTTTCGGAAAGAAATATCGGCTGATGCTCTGGGCGATCTTAATATTGACTCACCCGAACAAGTGGTCGGTTCATTGTTCGAACGCACTGACCTGACCGGGAAACATCTGCAGCGTGCTTCGGTTACGTTTGACCAGATAACCGGCACGCCGCAAGTCAATCTCGACTTTAACAGCGCCGGGGCTGACTTATTCGCCGCTCTCACCAAGGAAAATATTGGCCGCCGCGTCGCTATTTATCTTGACGGAGTGCCGATTAGCGCCCCGGTCGTCCAATCAGAAATCACCACCGGACAGGCTGTTATTACGGGCGGCTTTAATCTCGAAGAAGCCAAGCAGCTGGCGCGCCGCTTGAACGCCGGCGCTTTGCCGGTTCCGATTGAGCTCATCGGTCAAGCCACAGTTGGTCCGACTCTGGGGAAAATTTCTATTGAGCAAAGCCTGCGTGCCGGGTTGGTCGGTCTAGCAGCCGTGGTATTGTGGATGATTAGCTATTATCGGCTGCCCGGACTGGTGTCGGCTATATCTCTGATAATATACGCCGTGCTCTTTATCGCCGTTATAAAAATCATCCCGGTAACTCTGACGTTGGCAGGTATAGCCGGCCTCATTCTTTCTATCGGCATGGCTGTTGATGCCAATGTCCTGATCTTTGAACGGTTCCGGGAAAACTTACGCGCCGGCAAAACTGTTGGCTATGCGCATAAAGAAGGATTCCAGGAAGCCTGGGATTCTATCCGGGCATCAAACGTCTCCGGCCTGATCACCGGCTTTATTCTGTATGCCTTCGGTACTTCCATTGTGCGTGGTTTCGCTTTAACGTTCTCAATTGGCATTCTGTTGTCAGTGTTTACAGCCGTTAATGTCAGCCGGGGTATACTCACCTGGTTGCTGGCGTATGAGAATCTGCACCGGCCGTGGTTGCTGGGAGCACCCATCAGGAAGCAGCCATAACCTATGCTCGTTCAACCACATATTTGGTTCAGCGTCTCACTGGTCACGATCTTGGTTAGTTTGGCTCTTATCATCTTCGTGGGACCATTGTGGGGTATAGATTTTGTTGGGGGTTCATTAATCGAACTGGAGGCGCCCGCCGCTGCAGCCGGGGAAGTACAATCGTTGCTTGCGACTCAATTTAATCTCTCGGCGACCGTTCAGCCAACGCAGAACGCATCCTTGCTGATCCGCTTACCCGCTATCAGCAACGAGCAGCACACCGATATTCTGGCTGCACTGCACGAACAAAACATTACGAGCGGGGAAGAGCTTCGATTCGAAAGTATTGGTCCGACTGTAGGACAGGAGTTACGGCGCAAATCCCTGACAGCCCTTGGCCTGGTGCTTGCGCTCATGATTATCTATCTGGCATACACGTTCCGCAGCCTGAAGGGTTTAATCGCTCCTTGGAAGCTCGGAGCTGCGGCAACGTACGCGCTCGCCCACGATTTGCTGCTGGTCACGGGTTTATTCGTCATCTTTGGCAAGGTATGGGAGGCGCCGATTGATACGCTGTTTGTTACGGCGCAGCTGGCAATTTTCGGATACTCCGCCAATGATACCATCGTCATCTATAACCGATTTAAGAAAGAATGGTTAACGAGAAGCGGTGCCGATTTTCTCCAGGCCATGGACGAGGCAATTAAGCGTTCGCTGGGCCGCTCCCTTAACACATCGTTTACAATTCTGCTCGTGCTGCTCGCTCTGCTGTTCTTCGGCGGCTCGACCATTCGCTGGTTTATTGCAGCGCTGGTTGCCGGAACCATCGCCGGATCGTACTCATCAATCTTTGTCGCTCCGCCGCTCTTGTATTATTTGTCCCAAAGAGGGCGCAAACATTAGGACATGGACTCATTACCCAAACCGCTACGGAAACAAATCAAGCGGTGGTTGCGTTCGCCGTCTCACGAGTCGCCGCTGCTTATTGTCGGGGCAGACAATACCCAATGGCACGCGCTGCTGGAATATGTCAGACAGCTAGCTGCCTGCACCAGTAAACAGCTGCCGCCGTGCGGTACATGCGCAGCTTGTACACGGGCCGCCGCCGGTCAATACCCTGATATCATAACGGTGGCTAATGATACGAAAACAATTACCATCAAGCAGGTTCGCGCCTTACTGCCGCAGCTTCATCGCACAACATCCGGGAAGCGTCTCATCATCATGGGAGCGGTTGAACGGCTGCTGCCGGCAGCCGCCAACGCTCTTTTAAAAGAACTCGAAGAGAGCTCGGCGCAGAACCGGTTTTTTTTGACCACGGCCTATGGGGGGCGACTGCTGCCCACGATCGTCTCTCGCTGCCACGTTCTGCGTCTCTTGGGCCAACCGGAGCCTAGCCGCGGACAAAATCTTTCCATAGATGAGCTGGTATCCCGGCTATCGGGACGCCGTCCTTCCCTGACCGCTGACGAATTGTCTAGCATAGCTACCACCTTACAAGACATTTTGCAAGAAGAAGGTTATTCCGCCGCACTGTACCGGGCGTTGCTCCGCCTGCGCGACTACTACAAGATCAGGAGCCGGCGCGGTAACGAAAAGCTGGCAGCCGATGTTCTTCTTGCCACGTTGCGCCAATTACTTCACAATAACGGACAGAAACATATGCCAAGCTATGCCGACTGATACAGTCGCGAAACAGTTTGTCGCAGCAAAACAAGAAGCTCTCCAGTGGCTCTGCAAAGAGATGGTTACCCTCCGATCCGGACGAGTGCAGCCGGACATGATTGCATCGCTTATGGTTGAGTCCTACGGAACCAGAAGTCCTCTCAATAGTCTGGCGTCAATCGCCAACAGCGATGCGCGGACGTTGGTTGTCTCCCCGTGGGATAAGAATATTCTGTCGAGCGTTGAGAAGGCGATTACAGAGGCAAACCTCGGCGTTAATCCGATTGCTGATAGTGACGTCATTAGGCTGTCGTTTCCTTCATTAACGCAGGAGGCGCGGGAGAAAACAACAAAAATATTACATGATAAAGCCGAAGAGGCACGGGTGAGATTGCGTTCGGGGCGGGATAATGCTTTGCGGATACTGCGAGAAGAAAAAGAAGAGAAAAAAGTAACTGAAGATGAATTCTATGATGGCAAGACACATCTCGATGAACTGATCAACGCGGCTAACAAAGAAGTGGCTGAAATAACCGAAGCCAAAGAAAAAGAGTTGCAGACAATCTAGAGTGTTATACGGACTTTTTCTGGCGCATTATTGGCAGCCGGAGTGAATAAAGGTTAAAGTTGCTGCCAGCAAGCACTAGCGTCTGGGCCGAAATCAAGTTACGCTAAACATCATGATTTTTGTCACCATCATCATCTTTATTGGCTTGCTGCTGGTACTGGTGTTAGCCCATGAGTGGGGTCATTTCATTGCCGCCAGAAGGGCTGGCTGTCGCGTCGAAGAATTTGGCTTTGGCTTTCCGCCCCGTATCTTTTCTTTCACCAGGGGCAATACCCGCTATTCGCTCAATCTGCTGCCCATCGGCGGGTTTGTGAAAATCGAAGGGGAAGATATGAACAATTCGAATCCCGGTCCGGAAAGTTTCGCCAGCAAAAGCGCGAACTGGCGGATAATAATTTTGGCGGCCGGAGTGGCCATGAATGTGGTGTTGGCCGTGGTTGTGCTTAGTATTCAGGGCGTCATCGGCGTGCCGACGCTGGCGACAGATGAGAACGCCGCCACTCTGACAGATCACAAGACGTACATTTTAGAGATTGCCGACGGCTCTCCGGCCGCGCAAGCAGGCCTGCAGACCCTGGATCGTATTGTCAGCCTCAACGGCACTTCAGATCCCAGCATCAGCGCCGTCCAGGAGATAGTACGATCAGCGGGAGAGGCGACAGTTACTTTAGAAATTGAACGAGGAGGCCAGCATTTAACGGTGCAAGTCAACCCCCGGCTGAATCCTCCCGCTGGTCAGGGGGCGCTGGGTGTAAGTCTGGCGGCGGCTGGGCTTGAGCGCTCACCCTGGTGGCAAGCTCCCTGGATAGGCCTTAGGCGCACCGGGGAAATGCTGCTGGCAATAATCTCCCAATTCAGCTTCATCATTGGCCGGCTGGTGAGCGAAGGAAACCTCGGCGGTGCCTTAACCGGACCGATCGGCATTGCTGTCTACACCAACGAGGCAGCCCAACTTGGGGCTAGCTATCTGCTGGAATTTACGGCGCTGATCAGTTTAAATCTGGCGTTGATAAATATTTTACCCTTTCCGGCGCTCGATGGGGGAAGAATCGTCTTTGTCGTTTTGGAGAAAATTTTGGGCAGACGTTTACCCGGTAGAATAGAATCTATTGCTCATACCGCCGGATTCGCTCTCCTCATCCTGCTGATGCTCTTAATAACGTTCCGTGATGTCCAGCGTTTTCTATGATATGCCGCACAGAATGCTCATCTATCAATCAAAGCTTTTAGGCAAGACGCGGCGGCACGATGCGGCAGACGCCGAGGCGCCCAGCCATCGCCTGCTTACTCGCGGCGGCTTTATCGATCAACTCGCCAGTGGAATTTTTTCGCTCTTGCCGCTCGGATATCTGGCGCAATCTCATGTCGAACAAATTGTGCGCGAGGAAATGCTGGCGATCGGCGCCACCGAGCTGCTGTTGCCCGCGCTGCAACCGGCTCCACTCTGGGCGGAATCGGGCCGGCTTAACACCATGGATCCGCCCCTGTTTCGGCTGCAGGACCGGCACGCCAAAGAGCTGGTGCTTGGCTCGACGCATGAGGAGGTAATCACCGATCTGGCGCGCAAGCATATCGAGTCATATAAAGACCTGCCGCTGGCCGTGTTCCAAATCCAAACAAAATTCCGCAATGAACTGCGGGCCGCCGGGGGCTTGCTCCGCGTGCGGGAGTTTCAAATGAAAGATTTGTACAGTTTTCACCGCACCAGTGACGATCTTCATGCTTACTACGACACGGTGCAGACCGCCTACCGTAAAATTTTCCAGCGGTGCGATCTGCAACCGGTTCAGGTGGTTGAAGCCGATAGCGGTTCAATTGGCGGAGCAGTCTCTCACGAATTTTCCGTGGAAGCTGCCAGCGGCGAAGACGCCGTAGCGGTATGCCCGGCGTGCGGCTATGCTGCCAATGTTGCGGTTATGGCGGCTAAAGATAACATGTGTCCCAAGTGTTCCGCGGTCATGGCCATTAAAGCGTGCGTTGAAAACGGACACACGTTTCAGCTCGGTACAAAGTACTCGGACCAGTTCGGCGCCTTCTACAACGAAGAGGACGGTTCCCGCCAACCTCTCATCATGGGCTGTTACGGCATCGGCATCGGCCGCTTGCTGGCCACTATCGTCGAGACCCACCATGACGATAAGGGCATACGCTGGCCCAAAGAAGTATCGCCGCTGCAGGCGCACGTGCTCGCCCTGCAGCCAAGCGTTATGCCGGCCGCCCACCGCGCCGCCAAGATCATAAGCGACCAAACGTCGGTGCTGTTTGATGATCGGTCAGCTTCACCGGGGGAGAAACTGGCCGATGCCGATTTAATCGGCTTACGCTGGCGCGTTATTGTTTCGGAAAAAACCGGCAACGACATTGAGATCAAAGAACGAGGGCAGGAGGTCAGCCGTCTGGTATCGGTCGAAAAGTTTCTCGCCACCGCTGCCGCTGACCTCAAGTAGCAATATTGATAACTCCATTGTAAGGTTGTAAGGATGGGTTTAGTAAACAATTTCCTGGGAAAATTTTCGCAAGATATCGGCATAGATTTAGGCACGGCTAACACGCTGGTATACGTCCGCGGCCAAGGCATCGTTATTAACGAACCGTCGGTGGTGGCGATAAACAAACGGACAAACGAGGTGTTGGCAATCGGCCAAGAGGCGCAGCGCATGGTTGGCAAGACGCCCGCGCATATCGTGGCGGTTCGTCCGTTGCGCGACGGGGTCATTTCTGATTTTGAAGTAACCGAGCAAATGCTAAGTTACTTTATTCAGCGCGTTCACGAGGGCAGTTTCCAGTTCATACCCAGACCCAGGATAGTCATTGGCATTCCGTCATCAATCACAGAAGTGGAGCGGCGTGCCGTTGAAGAAGCCTCAAGGCGCGCCGGCGCCCGGGCAGTGTTTTTAATTGAGGAATCCATGGCCGCCGCTATCGGTGCGCGGCTGCCCATTCATGATGCCACCGGCAATATCATAGTAGACATTGGTGGAGGGACAACAGAAATTTCGGTTATATCTCTCGGCGGCATCGTACTGAATAAAACCATACGCGTGGCCGGGGACGAAATGAATGAAAATATCGTGCAGTATGTTCGCGATCACTTCAATATGGTTATCGGGGAACGAACAGCGGAAGATATTAAAATCAGAATTGGGTCGGCCGCCGAGACAGAAGAATTACTGGAGACGCCTACCCGGGGACGTGATCTGGTAACCGGCCTGCCAAAGGAAGTGATGATGAGCACACCGCAGGTCCGCGAAGCGCTGCAGCGTTCGATTACCATCATTGTTGAGGCGATCAAAAGCGCGATCGAGGAAACACCGCCGGAACTGCTGTCCGACATTATTGAACAGGGCATCAACCTGGCCGGTGGCGGGGCGCTTCTGCGCGGCATTGACGAAGTGATCGCCAAGGCAACCCTGATCCATACCCACGTGACCGACGACCCGCTAACCGCTGTCGTGCGCGGCACTGGTATTGTGCTTGAAGATCTCGAAGCTCTGCAAGAGGTCTTATTGCCCAGCATGCATGATTCACGCCTGAAATAATTGGCCGGCGGTTGCATTGGTAAAGAGCGCAAACACATCTCTAATTTCTATGTTCTAATCTCTATTATCTAGTTTCAGCGTGCAGAAAAGAAATATTACCGCGATAAGTATTCTGGTATGTATTGTTGCCGCTCTGGCCTTCCTGCAAACTCCTATTATGTCGCACGCCCGGCAGAGAGCCTGGCTGATGTGGATGCGCACGACAGCGAGCATCTTTGGTCTGGGGGCGATTGAAGCTGATGAGACCGTCATTGAGCAATTACAGCAATTGCGCCTGGAAAATATTCGCTTGCGCGCCCAGCTCGGCGATTATGACCGCCTGCGGCAACAGCTCGGTACGCTGCCGTTGTCAGCCTCCCGCCTAGTGCCCGCGGCAACAATCGGTCGGCCCATTGATTCATTTCGCTCGCAATATCTCATCAATAAAGGACGCCGGCAGGGCGTTACCCAAGGAGCACCGGTTGTTACGGGGGGCTCGGTTCTCGTCGGCTTTATCAATCTAGCAAATGATGAAACATCCGTGGTGCAATCCCTGCTCAATCCGGCAACCAACCTGACAGTAGAGGCCGTACCGCTAGCCGACGCCAAAGCAACCCCTCTGGCGCGCGGATTGCTGCAAAGTTCTCCTTACCGCACACTGGCGGTGACCACGATTGCTACAGATACCCCGGTTGAGGTCGG
>CAYJWL010000022.1:0-14236 GCA_964373855.1 uncultured Candidatus Saccharibacteria bacterium | reverse complement strand
ATCGCCGGCCGTTATTCGACTAAGCCAGTAGGTGTGCTCTGACAGGGTTGGATTGCGGCCGTAGGCTTGCCGATGAATCGCATTAATCTTTGGTACGAGGGAGCTGCCGGTTGTTACCCCGGCAACTTTGCCGGCAGATAAAATGCCCATCGTGCGGCCAAGCAATTTCTGGAACATCATAGCCCCGCGCAAGGCATCAGCAGTTTTCTTCTCCCCTCGCACAACTCTTCCCTGCCAATACAAATGTTCATTCTGCAAAGGCTTTCTTCCGAACACTGAATTAAACAGCGCGTTGATTTTGGCGATAAGAGAGGACTTCGGCGCCACAGTTTTTGCTCCTGCAACTGTTGGTGATATTGTCGGCTCCGGCGCCGGCTCTTCACCGCCACCGCCACCGCCTCCTCCACCGGAGTCACCACTGCCACCGCCAGAACTCTCGCCGCCAGATTGCGGTTCAGAGGCTGGTGCAGAATTTGAAGAGTTGCTCACCGACCCGCTTACAACCGCAGCCGCATTTAATTTGCCTTTGTATTTGCTGTTCCAGTTACTGGCGTTACTGCCGGTAAATGCCTCACCATTGCGCAGAGCGGAAATCACTTCAGAGGGAGACGCACTCGGATGAAGCGACAAATAGAGTCCGGCAACACCGGCGGCGAATGGAGCGCTCATAGAGGTACCGGACATCTGCCCATATCTGTCACCCGTTTTCGTGCTGTAGATATCGTCGCCGGGAGATGCTATATCAACACATGCTCCATAGGCACTGAATCTTGCCGGCTCCCCTTCACTATCTGTAGCCGCGACACCCAGCACCATATTTACGCCATTGCGATCAGCGCATACCGGATACAAAGGAAATCGGCCCGTGTCCGACCCAGTGTTGCCCGCGGCAGCCACAATCACCACACCGGCCGCATAGGCGTTTTCGATAGCTGCTCCCAGGGCTTGGGACTGTGATCCAACCAAACTCATATTAATAATGTCCGCACCATTGGCAACAGCATATTGGATTCCCCGAATAATACTTGCTTCCCCTCCTGAACCACCAGCCAATGATCGTATTGACATAATCTGGGCGTTCCAATCTACACCACTAACTCCAATACTGTTATTTGTATTAGCGGCAGCAATTCCTGCAACATGCGTTGCGTGCGGATGAATTTTAGTTCCAGCTGGAATATTATCGATAAAATCCCACCCTTTCACATCATCAACAAATCCGTTGCCGTCGTCATCAAGATTGTTTCCGGCAACCTCATCAGCATTCACCCAAATTTTGTCTCTTAAATCTTCATGGTTGAGATCAACTCCGCTGTCAATAATGGCGATCACCGTACTTGAGCTGCCTGTGGTTGTGTCCCACGCCTCCGGCGCATTTATATCCGCCAGCGGATTAGCAGTACTGTGCAATCCATACTGTGAGGAAAAATTCGTATCATTTGGTATTGTGGCGGTCTGGTAGATGTTTTCAATATGCGCCTCGGCCACGGCCGGGTTTGATTGCAGTACGGCCAGTGTTTCAGCCGCATCCTGTTGTGCCACTTCGACCACCTGCCAGCGCCGCAGATCCGGCGCACGCACAAGCCTTCCGCTGGCGCGGTACGTGCGCGGTGTCTCACTGCCAAGCCGGAGCGCGTGATATCCGCTTTTCCGCCCGGCCGGTAACACCGGCAGTTGCGCTTCCGCGTTTTCCATCTCAACAATCACTCGAACCGAGCCAGCGGCCTCTTCCTGTTGTGCCGATGTATAGACCCCCGGAATTGCCAGCAGGCTTGCGGCCAGCAATGAAGCAATAATTTTTCTGCCGGCTATGTCTGTCATATGGCTTATAGCGTATCTCGATACCGCTTATTTTTGAATTACAGCCCGGTAATCTTCCCGGCACCAAAAATCCGCCCGAAAATTTCCGGTCTCACTTCCAGCTCTTTAGTCGGGACATCTATCTGAACGCGTTTGCCGTAATCTTTTAAAGCCAGCTGCAGAACAGCCCGATTTTCTGCCGCCGGATCGGTGCGGTGCCTGAATTTCAGTTGCACCAGCCGCAATTCTTCGCTATCCGGATCGACCCAGACATCAAATGAGGACACATCGAATGCCCTCATCAGGCGGGTAAGCACATTCAATCCCTGATTGCCGGATACTTTTTGCGCGAACACGTTCATAAGAATATCTTCCTGCTGCGGCGTTACCGAGCGGCGGAAGTGGTAACCCTTTACTCCCTGTCCCGGAACTTCATTTTTGCCGATGTATGCCATGCCTTGAAACATATTCGCCACAGCGGTTTTGACATTGGCCGCGTTGGCTGTTTGCAAGGTTGAGGTCGGTACATATGTCCACTTCTCCATCAAATTGCCGGATGGATTGAGCAGCGTCGGCAGGTTATCGAGGCGGAAAGCGACCTGATCAGGCAGAAGGCGAATATCGCCATCCGCATAGAGAACCATGCCCCGACCGCGCGCTTCCGTCAGGACTTTACCGGATAGCACCGGCGTGGTGCCCTGATAAGCCACGTCTCCATTCACTTTAATTGTCACAGCCCCGATGGGGCGCTCCCGATTTTGCAGGTTTGCCGGCAGACTCAAACTCAGTTCGGCGGCGGCATGCATTGTTTCAGCGTCAGCCAGTTTAGCCACCGCCTTAGACAGCGCGCGCTGCTTACTGCCGCCCCAGCCAAACACCAGCATGATAATGACCAGCAATACAAGCGCGGCTGCAACCAGCAGCCGATTTTGCTTGCCTTTACCCGCTGGTAAGAGGCGGGTTATGGCAGCGGCGCAGTTGCGCCAGAGCCGGGTAGAAGCGAACATATTAAAAACACTGCCTAAACGCAACTGTATGCGATGCATGACCATCATACATCCCCCGGTATCGTTTTATTCGCCTTAGGCTGCAACTGCAGCCTTGGCCCGCAGAATATACCGGCGATAGGTGATAATTCCACCCCACGTAAGACCAAGAAGGCTGGCGCCGGCCAAAGCCCAAGCCATAACCTCGAATATCAATCTATTTGACACAGATCCGTATTCTACATCCTGACCGCGCAGTCCATCAAGCGATAATGCAGCTTCTTCCCCGGCAGCCGTGGCAACTGCCGTAAGACGTTCTGGCACAAAAGCTGCGGCTAGTGCGTTGCCCTCTTGTTCGGGTTCAGCCGCGATTCCAGACGCTGCGCTGCCCGAATCTCTGTCATCCGGTTCATCAACGGCTGCTGCAATCGCGCCGGCGGTTTTCTTCTGTCTGTTCGGTGCTGGTTCCGTGCTGACCGCTATGTCTTCGAGCCCACCACTGCCTCCGACGTTGCTGGCGGCAGTTATCTGATTATCCTCTGGGCCACCCCCGGATGAAGCAATCTCATCGTCCGCGGGATCCTCCGTGGCGGAGGAATCCGCTACCTGATCCTCATGATCATTACCGTATGATGAATCATCATACCGGGCGGTATTAAAGTTTGATTCGTTACCGCCAGTGTTGAATATGAGATCCAGTATATTTTCAATATCAGCGTCATTGACAACACCTACCAGCAGCTGGCGTACTGCCTCAACGAGATTCTCATTGGCAGATTCTGACCCGGTTGTGTTATTGAACAGATCCGTCCGCACTTCCACCAGACCGCCGTCTGTCGGCAGGTAGATATCGCTGCCCAGAGCAAGAAGAAACTTATTCACCAGATTACTGACGGCGACATTAGCGTCAATCGACCCGGTATCAATCAACCCGCCAATCGTGTTTTGGTTGGCCTGATTGTGGCCGGTGTTCACCAGCGCAGGTAGGATTGTGCTGACATTCGCGTCATTGTTTACCGTAATGAGACGCTCGTCGTTCACGCGCGCGGTTATCGTGTTTTCTGAATCAAACCCTGTGGTATCATTGCCGCCGTTCACATCGAGTGATAGTCCGTTGCCGATAGCAATACCCGTAATGTTGGCGATCGATCGCGCGTGCAAAGCCAGGCTGGCATGGCCGGTTTCAATGCCGGCGCCTTTGGTATTTTTATTCGAGCGGTTGTTTCCCGTATCAATGTTCGTATCCAGAGTAGTATTGATATCAGCATAGTTGTTAATTTCCGTGGCGTGTTCGCGATTGACGGTAACGTCAATGGTATTCGTGGATTCTGATCCCGTAGTAGAATTGCCAGCCTCGACCGAAACATTCGCGCCGCCGCTGCCTGCCAACAAAGAACTGCCAGCATAGAGCAGGTCCCCGAACCAATCGCCAAAGACATTAATGACGGCAATTCCGAGGTTGGCGTTCAGTACGGTCGTGTTGGCAATATTAACAGCCGTTGCCAAAATGTTGGCGTTGCCGGTTTGAATCAGCCCTTGGCCGGTATTCTTACTGGCATCATTCTGCCCGGTAATGGCGCTGGCAATAATGTCGTTCTTAATGCGCGCCGTGTTATCAATCTTGTTCGTGCGATCAGTCGTATCATCAATGTCAATATTGTTTTCCGAATTGGCTCCTGTTTGGGAGTTGCTTGCCTCGATTTGACGGATTGTCTCGTCCGCAGACAATGCGCGGACTTCTCCGGAGTCCCCAATCAGGAACCCAAGCCAGCGGTTTAATGAATTAACAATGACCAGCCCCCAGTTGCCGCCTTCGACCGTTGTATTAGCCAAGGATACGTTGCTGGCTGTGACCGAGGCGTTGCCCGTGTCGATTACCCCGCCGCCTGTGTTAGCCAGCGTGTCGTTGCCTCCGGTTATGGCATCCGCTTTCACATTGGTATCAATGTAGGCATTATTGTCAACCAAGTTCTTTTGCTTGTCCTCAACATCGATATCAATGGTGTTATCAGAGTTACTACCGGTTGTATCGTTATTGGCATTGATTTGCGTGTTTTGCGGCGCAAATAAGGAAGAAAGCATGCTGAAATGAGGCAGAACAATATTGCCAAGCAAGTCACCGAAAATATCCTGCACGCTGATCATGAGATTGCCGTTAATAACAGTGGTGTTGAGCAGATTGACTAAGGTGGCGGCGATGTTGGCGTTACCTGTCCAAATGCTGCCAGCGCCGGTGTTCATGCTGGCTTCGTTCCGCCCCGTAATTGCTTCGAGGTTGAGAGCATTGTCAATCAGGCCGTCATTTTGCACTTCATTTACTTCAGTAAAGCTTGTGCTCAAAATAACATCATTGTCCGAATTTTCGCCGGTGGTGTTATTGATCGCTTGCCAAGAACGTGCGCCTCCGTCTCCCGCCAGCAGCGCGGCGGCGTTAGCAAAATCAATTTCTAAATTTCCAACATATGTGCCGTTATATCCGCTCACTGCCAATCCTGCCGTCCCGTTAATCGCTGTTGTATTATCGTTCTTCAGTTGCGTAACGCCAATACTAGCATCGCCGGTTGTTGTGCCGGTTGAGCCAGTGCTTTTGCTGGCAGTGTTTCCGCCCGTGTTACCCGCTGCGTCAACGGTTGAAACGTCTCTCACGGTGTTATTCACACTCTGGTGGCTATTCGCAGCCACATCCGAATCCACAGTGTTCTTGGATCCCGCCCCCGTGCCTGTGTTTGTGCCAGAAATGTCACCAGTTGAGGCGCCTTGCGCAGATCCCTGCCCGGCGCCTTGCCGGGTATCGACAACACCAGCCGGCAAGACTTCGTTTCCGTTTTCATCAATGTAGCCACCCAAGTCTTCTAAGGAAGGTCCGCCGTTGCCCGCGCCCTGGCCCGCGCCCTGACCGGTACCCTGTCCGCACCCCGCGCCAGTACACGCCGGCGCTCCAGTATTCGCAGGGGCTCCAGTGTCAGCCGGTGCGCCTGTCGGATTGTTGGTTGCATCTACCGCCTCATTTGTCGGCTGGGGCTCCGGTTCAGGCGTAACCTCTTGGGCCATAGCCGCAACCGGCGACAGGAGAACAAACCACGCCGTAAAACTCAAAACCAGCCCTTTACGTAATAGAAAAGCTGTTTTTGAGGATAGATACATGGTGGCAGCGCCTAGGGATTAATTCTTTCTCGTTGAGAGAGGTAATTTCCCGGAAGGAAATGTGTTACCTCCCCCTGACGAAAAACAAACACGCCGCTAAGGAATTAGCTGTTGTTTGCTTCGTTCACGATGTTGATTTTAATATCAACATCTCCGGTCTTCTGATTGCCGGCGTTGGTATTCTTGTTTTGTTCGTTGTCGCCAGTATCAACATCTACATCGACGTCGTTGTCAATGTCAGCATCGTTATCAATGTCTACGTCTTTGTCGACGTCTACATCCAGATCGTTGCTGTTATCTGAATCCTGACCGGTGGTGTCATTCTTAAAGTCAGCCTTGACATCAAGGCCATTGCTGCCTGAACCACCATACCCGCTATAGCTATTGACAACGTTCTCCAAGACAACTTCGACCTTACCATCGCCCGTCTTTTGACTGCCGGCGTTGGTATTCTTGTTTTGTTCGTTGCCGCCGGTATCGATATCAACATCAACATCATTGTCGATGTCAGCATCGTTGTCGATGTCCACGTCTTTGTCGACGTCGACATCAATGTCGTTACTGTTGTCTGAATCCTGACCGGTGTCCTGGTTGGTTGCGCTAGCATCAACCGTTACACCGTAATCACTAGCTCCACCAAAGCCATCCCAGTTGTTTGCCCAATTGCTGAACAAAGCAAACAGGGAAGCGTTGCCAGTTTCCTGGTCGCCAGCATTGGTATTCTTGTTTTGTTCGTTGTCGCCGGTGTCGGCGTCAAAGTCAAGATCGTTATCGATGTCCGCGTCATTGTCGACGTCAAAGTCGAGATCGATGTCGACATCAAGGTCATTATCATTATCTGAATCCTGACCAGTGGTGTCGTTGAGGAAGTCAGCATTAACCTCAAGTCCGTCGCCATCGCCCGCTCCGGTTAAGGAAGCCGCGCTATTAACAACGTTCTCCCACTCGACCTCACCATCGATAGCGCCAGTTTCCTGGTTGCCAGCATTGGTATTCTCGTTTTGTTCGTTGTCGCCGGTGTCGGCGTCAACGTCCGCATCATTATCAACGTCGGCGTCATTGTCGACATCAACATCAATGTCTTTATCAACATCAAAGTCGTTGTCGTTGTCTGAATCCTGACCGGTATTCTTGTTCTCCCCCTCAACATTCACTTCCGCTGCTAAAACAGGAGAAGCAGTGAAGAGTAAGGCGAGTACAAGCACACCAAATATGGATGCAAAGTATCGTTTGCTCATCTGTACTCACCTCCTTTCATCAGAAACAGCTCAATCGTGTACATGCGCATGAACACTTGTTTTATTTCCATAACAACATCCCCTCCGTTACGTAAACTCTTCAAAAATACAAAATGAACAAATCCCCTCATCGTTGGTGCAAATGACAAGCTGCGCAAGTGCAAGTTATCCACAGGGCTTCGCCGCAGTTTTTTTGCTACACAAGCTAACTTTTAGATAGAGATATTGACATCGGCTGCAAATCCTTTTGTCGAGTTGCGCTGGCCGTCACCAATTATCTCAATCGCCGCCAGCGTCCCAAATCAATGTTGCCGAAGCTGCCAACGGCAAAACTGTATTGGCTTTTCTCTGCGTCCACGTCACAGCCACCCAAGGAGGCATTCAGCAGCACGGTTGCATTGAGCTTAGCCATACTGTCAGAAAATAAACTGCGCGCCAGAGTCGCCAGGCTCACCGGATTGCCAGAGAGGCTCCGGAATCTGCTGGAGGTATTGAAACACTGGCCGCTCCACTCTTTTTGTCCGGAAAAACTTGCGCCGGTCGGCGCGGCGAGAGTGCTTGAAGAGAATTGGGCTTGCCCCTGATAATCAAGCGTTACATTCCAGGGGGCGGCATTATTGTTGCCGCGGACGCGGATATCAACATCAAAGCGCGGCGTAAAGACAAGGGAGTTGCCATTCCAACTAACGTCCGGCGCATCCAGGCTCAAGCTCACTGAACAAACGCACGGCTGCTGTCCGTCCGGGACCTGATTATTCTCCTCTGGCTGATTCTCTTCATCGGGCGCCGGGCGAACAATATTTCGCGCGGCCTCCCGTTCTGCTCGCCGCAGGGCAAGCTGCGCTCGTAAATCATCAATGCGAGAGGCCTGCGCCGACACGCCAATCAGCAATAAGGCCACTATTCCCCATAGTATCCCAAATCGCGCCAAGTACTTTCCGTATCTCATCGCCCTCACCCCCTTTCGTTTAGCCACATTAAGGTGTAACCAATGAATGCTACGCGCCACCAGCATAACGATCAAGCAGGTTGCCGAGCTATTTGTGCACAGTTTACTCCCTACGCTTCACATTGGCTTTTCCCATAAAACCAGCCCAGCCCCTGTTTTGGGGCTGGGCTGTAATTTGCTTTCAATTATAACTGCAAGCGATTTTTTATTTTCCCTTAATTACCCGTGGTGTGACCGAGCAGCTTATGCCATTGCATGGCACCGTAGAGGGCATCGTATTGAGGCTTGTCTGTTAGCAAACGATCAGCCCAGTATTTCCACTCCTCGAATGTCGGGGTGCGCCCGAAGACAGACCGGAAGATGCTGTTAAGCGGCTTAAGAGAGGCCCACAGATTCGTAGTCTTGGCTCCTTTTACTTTCGCCGATGTCACTTGCTGGACGGCATCTTCATCATCTTGTCCGGGGCAGCAATCGCCTCCTAGACCTTGGTCGCCGTTATCGTCACTGGCTCCCTCGTCAGAGGCACATGCCGCAACGGTGAAGTCTGCGCTGGCTCGAGCCAACTCTCCTCGATGGTCATCAGGACCGTCGTCTTGATCCCAGACAATAGCGGTCAGAGTATGGGAACCGACATCCACCATAATTGATTCGGCTGTCCAAGACTCCTCGCTCTCCGAACTCAAACCATGCTCATGATGAATTTGCTCCTCATCAAGGAGCACTTCCAAATGATCAAGCATCTGGTCAAATTGCGCCGAACCGCCAAAAATCATTGATTGTTCGCCGCACGATTCCGTATCAATATCATCGATGGAAACCGCCGCCGTCTCATCAGCCAAAACGGCATGACCGGGAGCGATAGCGATAGCCAGAGCTAGGATGGCAGCTACTACCTGTTGTGTCATAGAATCACCCCCTTTCGCTATGCTTAAGAAATAACCCTCTGGTGTAGCACATAGCCGGAAGTTTGTGAATAGTGGTTCTGCCAAATACAACAAACCGGCCGGCCGGCCGGTTTGTTGGCAGTTTGAGTCTTTTGTCCGGCTTATCTCACCGTGGATATTCTTCGCTTGAGCCAGGTGCCGATGTTTACATCAGGATCGGGTGTGTCGGTTTCGTGGCTTGAAGCCAAGTCGGGAGAAAATTGGAGTTTTTGGGTGTACGGATCAGACCAGCTTAGTCGCCATACGGTCACACGCCGATCGCACTCGCGCCGCGCCTCATCAACGGTTTTCCTGACCACCGCAATATCGAGGGCCAGATTAAGCATCAGCCTGTTAGAGGATTCACTATCGCAATGAACTGATAACTCTCCTCTGGTGCGGTCAATAATGAGGCTGCCATCGAAGCGCACAATCATATCATGTTTATTAAGCGGCACCCGGTAATCAACTGTTTGCTCTAAGATATCTTCATGAGGCAGAGGGAAATTGTGGACAACGCCCTCTCGATGAACAATCGATTTCTTCCAAGCTCCATTGCGATGCCACACCAGCATTGAGGCTGTCGCCTCATTAGGCAGACCATATTGTTTAACCATGTAATGAGCGGCGCGGCGCGAAACCGCCGGCCAGCTATGGATGATTTGGTCAATGGATTCTACCCGAGGCAGAGTCAAATTGAGATGAAAATTATTCATATAAATGCCACCGCTAGACCTACCCTAAAAGCCCTATCGTCCCTGTTCCGCTTATCTACGCCAGCAGAAATTGATAGGGAAGGTGCGTTTATGTCAATATTTCTCTTAGCTGGTCCAACTATGGATACAATCAACGTTCCTCGCAAGGAATCCTTGGAACCAATGCGTCAATTGTTTCTGACAAATACCGGGCGCAATATGTCGGCGCTGCGTCAGTCGGCCAGGCCGCCAAATCGCGGCGTATCTGTCCCAGCTAACAGGCGGGGTCGGCGGCGAATCAAGCGTTGCAATACCCGAAGCTCATCGCTCTTCAACAGCCAGCATATCAGGAAATACGTACCAATACCGGCCAGGCTGGTCAACACAAGCTGTACAAAAACACCCCAGAACCGAGCCATATCAACAAAGGCGGCGACTGGATACTTTAAAGCCTGTACTATAACCGAGGCCACGAGGGTCGCCGCCACAACCTTTGACAAGGACACTATAACCTCCTTGTCGTTGAAGCCGCCCAGCCGCCAGTGAAACGCACCCAGAAGCAGAGACAGGTGAACCATGGCCGCAATAGAAAACGCTAAGGCCAGGCCTTGCACACCCGCCACTGGCGCCAGCATAAACGCCAATACAACGTTTATTACCATCGCAATCACCGAAATCACAACCGGTGTCTTGGTATCATGCTGGGCGTAAAATCCGCGAGTTAATAAAGGAATAGTTGCTTGGGCAAAGATGCTAATGATTAGAAATTTAAACGTCTCAAATGTTAATATTGTATCTTCCCAATCAAAAGCGCCGTCGCCAAAAAGAACGCGAACAATCTGCGCGCGCAAGAGAAAGAAGAACGCCGATATGGGAACCACAAAAAAAAGGATGTAACGGAATGATTTGGTTAATGTGTCTCTAAAAGCGACAGTCTGGCCGCGCGCCATCTGTTCGGATAGCGTGGGAAAAGCTGCTTGCGCAAACGCGATGCCGAATATGCCGATAGGAATGTATTGCAGGTTGTTCGCTAAATGAAAGGCGCTTATACTGCCAGCCAACAACCCTGACCCCAAAAGCGTTACTACCAATAAATTGACTTGCTGCGCGGCCAGGCCGAAGACACGCGGCAGCATCATTATCCAGAGAGCGCGCATGTCAGCTCGGGAAGATACCAACTGCGGCTTCCAGCGGAATCCTACATAGAGGGTGCTCGGCAACTGAATAATCATATGCAGCGCACCCCCCAGCACCACTCCCCAGCCCAGCCCCGCCACGCCCATCATCGGCACCAGCCAGACCACACCGGCAATAATACCAAGATTGTAAAGAATCGGCGCCAAGGCATAGACGGTAAAACGCTTAAATGAATTTAAAATGCCGGAAAAAACAAAACTGACAGACAGTAATATCGGCTGAAGAGCCATAATCCGCGACAGGCGTATCGTCAGCTCCAGCTTTTCACCCATAAATCCCGGCGTGATCAGCGGCACCAGCTGCGGAGCGAGGGCGGCATAGAGAAGGCTTAGACCGGCTACAACCAGCAGCATAAGATTAAGCACGGAGGTGGCAAAATCAAAAGCCTCGGCTGATTTCGACTGCTTACCCACTAGTTTAGCAGTAAACAATGGAATAAACGCCGCCGACAAAGCTCCGATAACAATAAGATTGAATATCAGATCAGGTATGCGGAAGGCGGCGACAAAGGCATCAAATGTATCACCCGCCCCAAACGTAGTGGTAAATACCCGCTCCCGGAATAATCCGACCAGCCGGCTAACCAGGGACGAGATGCCTACAATCAGCGCGGCCGCTACAATGGATCCATTGCCGTTTTTGTCGTTTTCTGGCATGCATCTTAAAAAATATATGCAAACGATAGTAGACTACAGTACCACATAAGCCGGCAGGCGGATTGCGCATCATCACTCTTGGACAATCCGTATTGCCGGCTGGGATGGCTTGATTGTACGGCCAAATGGAAAATGACACAAAAGGGCCGCGGCGTGGCGGGCTAACCCCGCTGGCCTCACAACGTCAGGCTCAATTCGCTGGCTCGTATACGGCGCCAACATAAGTATCGCTGCGCAGGCGATCCTGGTAGATAATTTCGTTGTCTGATTCCTGTGTGACAGGCTCGTCGGTCGAGCGATGAATAATCCGATAAGCGTCCGGCAGTTTAACGGAAGCCCGAAGCTCGGTTCTGGCATCGCCCGGCTGCTTCGCCACATAGACGGAATAGGTTTGGGCTCGTTTAAAGAAATTGGGCATTGGGGCATGGCTGGGGAGGCGGTACCGATAAAGAGCCACGGCAGTTTGGCCAGGTTTTGTAATATACCAATTAGCAAAAAAAGTATAACCGCTTTCCTGGCCGACGACC
Source organism: uncultured Candidatus Saccharibacteria bacterium (assembly GCA_964373855.1). Lineage (GTDB taxonomy): Bacteria > Patescibacteriota > Andersenbacteria > UBA10190 > UBA10190 > CAYJWL01. The sequence goes on along the minus strand of CAYJWL010000022.1, from coordinate 2,121 downwards.
GTGCCATTGCTCATCATTTGCTGGCCTTGCTGCCAGAGGGCTATGTCTGGATCGGCTTGCCAGGGTATGTCGGTTTGTTTAATCGCTGGTGCCGGCACATCACCGGGATGGGAAAATCCCCGCGCCTCGATCAATTGGGCACCGCGCGGAACGAGCACCCGCTGATACACAATATTATCTTTATACGCGGGATTCTCATTCGCTGGATACGGATAATCTGAAACTTCCTGGGGTCCGTGATGGGTACGCCGGATTGTCAGCACCACCTCGACGTCCCCGTCATTTTGCACTTCGCTCCGATAGTCAATCTCCTGCTCCATAAACTGGTCACTTTTATGCCCACCAATGTTTGCGTTATTAATTGTTAAAAACCCTTGCTCCTCCCGCGGCAACGTACCGGCCCACCTTAGGTTTTTAAGCGTCCGCTGCGCGGCCTCGTCGCGGAAGTACATCACCATATCTTTGGCCTGCAAAGCGCTCGTCAGCGCGGATAGCACTTGCCGGTGCGAATCTATCTTGGCCGCTTCGCCCAGTAATGTATTCAGCAGTAATGGAGTGAGATCAGCCAGAAATTGCTTAGGCCGATTAACAGCCTGATCATACCGGTACGTTACCTCGCCCTGGGTTGCCTCCACAAAATTCTGGGCCGACACCTCAACCTCGTAGCCGGGCACGCGTACCGGCCCGCTGATGGTTAAAAGACGCTTGATCACCTCCGGGGTGAGTAAAATCACGCCATCAACCGTCGGTCCTCCTTCTTTCTCAAATAATTGAGCTATTTTCTTCGCACTCATCTCGTAGTCAACAAACCAGTTCGCATCGCGCAAATACCAGCGGTCAACAATTGGTAACAGCGGATCGGGTGGAGCAATAAACTGCCGGAGCTGACCATCGGAATCATACACGCTCTGCACTTGGATACTGGCAATCCGGCCGGCGGAGACGTGCATGACGCCGATTGTGCCAATGAACCCGCCCACCGGCCGCAACTCATGATTATTCACAAACAGCATGAGATAACGCCGGTCATGATCGGCGCCGAGCAAATATAACAATGTATCGCTTTGATTATAAAAACTGGACAACAGAGAGCGCGCCCGCGGCGCGGCCGCCCTGACGATTTCCAGATTCCCTCTGGCCTCGTCCGGAAGAAATGACCCATCCACGTTGGCCAGTGAAGCGGAAACGTCGCCCAGTAAACTGGCTGCGCGCTGTGCATCATCGCGCGCAGCCTGAATGGCTTGTACTAATGTCAAGCTTCGATGCGACTCAGCCTGGCCCCTCCCCGACCCTAAGCTCGGAGTCGAAGGGTGAGCTTGAGTCGAACGGATCAAAGAATTAGTTGCCTCCCGGCCAGCTACAATTCCATCGGCCGCCAAGAGCGGTTTTAGTCCGCTGGCCACATATTGGCCAGCCTGTGCTAAAGCCTCACCGGCATTGAGAAGTTCCTGGCCAGACCGCACTGTACCAGTCACATCAAGTGCGCCAAGAATATACCTGGAGGCAGAGAGCGCCTGATTAATCTGGTCCTCCGCGCTTTGAATTAAAGTGGCCGCGTTGGCGAACGCTTCCTCGCCCGCTGGAACATCCGCCCGCGCCAAGGCTGAACTGCCGGCTAAAATATGGTCAACCGCAGCGAAGGCACGCTGCTTGACCTCGCCCATAGCGGCCAATCCTCGGCCTAACCCCTGAAGATTCCAAATGATCCCGATCACAATGAGGCAGCCAACCAAAAGCACCGCCAGATTAGGAATGGGACTGCGGGCGGAAAAAACCAAGCTGGTTATGCCAGCCGGTCGCTGTTGATATGCGTTAAATCGATTATTCGGCCAGCTTGGACTTTTTTTTTAGCTGCCGACTCTTGGCTCCCCGCTGCATAGCCCGCCTCGCCGGCCGGATGCTTATCGCGCCACAAAAACTTAGGCCAGAGACTAAAGCTAAAGGGCAGCGCCAGCGATCGCTTGGGTGCGGCGCTATTTTCTGGCAGCTCTTGATCAGGCCTAGCAGCGGCTGGTTCATATTTTATCGAACTTTCCGCAATTAACTTCTCCGGCCAGTGATAGGCCAGGTCACGCTCGCCGGCCAGATACGTGCTAGCTAGCTGCCGGCGCTGTGCCTGCG
>CAYJWL010000021.1:0-14618 GCA_964373855.1 uncultured Candidatus Saccharibacteria bacterium | reverse complement strand
TACCGCTAGCCGACGCCAAAGCAACCCCTCTGGCGCGCGGATTGCTGCAAAGTTATCATTACACCACACTGGTGGTGACCACGATTCCTAAAGATACCCCGGTTGAGGTCGGACAGGCGATTGTTACAGTCAGCAAAGAGGCAGGCATTCCATATGGTCTAGTCATCGGCACAGTCGCGCAAATATCCAGCCAGGAACACGAACCATACCAGGAAGCACGTCTCAAGTTGCCGTACGATCTTGATCAGGTCGACGCCGTCCAAGTTATCGTTCCGCTCTAATGCTTACCTGGAGAAAAATGTACGTGTTTGGTTGTATGCTGGCGTTACTCATCTCCCTGCACAGCCTGCTGCGTTATAATCTTCAATCGCTGTTTATTCTTCCGGTTGGGCTGGCCGCTCTCTTGGCAGCAACCGTTCCGGCCTCGGCGGCGGCCCTGGTTGGCCTGGTTGTCACCTCTGAACTGTTCACAACCTTCCCGCCAGGTATTATGACAGCCGTGGCGCTTATCCCGTATGCCGTGCGCTACCTGTTCCCAAAAATAAACACGGCTGCCTCCGGCGCCTTTTTCCTCCTGATGAGCGGGACGATTGCTGCTCAACTTACTTTGCTTAGCGCCACCCAATTATTTCTCGGCCGTGAAGCTACCTTAAGCCTGCAGGCTATCTGGTACGCTCTTCCCATTACTGGTTTGGCCTTGGCTTTTGTGTTCACCACAACTATCGTTTTTGGTCTAGCTGTCCTCTGGCAAGAGAGGCAGCCGCGGGCTGACATTTTTCAGCGCGTTAAGACACCACCACTTTAAATACCATGAATAATCAGTCATTAGATATCATAGAGGGGATTGGGGCACGGATGACGCCAGCCAGGCAACGCCCGTATGCTCTATGGTTTCTGCTTACGGCGGTGGTGCTGTTGCTAACGGGAAGAAGTTTCTACCTGCAAATTGTAAAAGGCACAGAGCTGCGCTCTCGCGCGGAGCAAAATCGCGTGGATCAGCTCGTCATCCCGGCCCCACGCGGCCTGATATATGATCGCGACGGTCGCCTTCTGGTAGAAAACATTTCAAATACTGACCTTATATTCGATCCGGCACTGCTGCCGGTGCAAGAGAATGAAGGATATTTGATTGATAATCTGATCCGTTTGCTCCCGGCATCCGATCCGGAGACCATCAAAGATTCGCTCATGAAGGCCAGAACAACGCAACGGCCGTCCCTGGTGGCCCGGGCGCTTGACCATGATACTGTTCTTAGTCTGCAGGAATCCGCTCATGATATAGTCGGGGTTCGGCTGATGGCATCTTTAGTTCGCCGCTATCTGTACCCGCAGCCGCTCGCCCACGTACTCGGCTACACCGGCGCGGTAACGGCGGAAGAATTAGCGCAGGACGGATCGCTGTACTTAACCGATACAACCGGAAAATCCGGTATAGAAAAAACCTACGACACAATGCTGCGCGGCACGCATGGATGGACATACACAGAAGTGAACGCCGCCGGAGCGCCGCAAACTGATCTTGGCCGCGTTGCACCAATTCCCGGCCAGGACGTACGCCTGACGCTTGATGTGGAATTACAGACCCGGTTGTACGACCTGTTCGCCAGACAAGATCAGGACAAATTTGCCAAAACCGGACAGCACACATCGGGCGCGGCGGTGGTTATGAATCCCCAATCCGGGGAGATGCTGGCGCTTGTTAGCTATCCTGCTTTCGATCCCAATACCTTTTCCCAGCCAAGCCTTCTCAAAGACAATGAAGCGTTTATTGACGATACCCGCAACCCGCTTTTCAATCGGGCGACAACCGGTACCTACCAGTCAGGATCAGTAATAAAACCATTCATTGCCGCCGGCGCGCTGCAGGAAGGGCTGATCAATGCCAGCACGACTGTCTTTTCAACCGGCGGAATCAGTATTGGCCCGTGGCGGTTTCCTGATTGGAAAGCAGGTGGCCACGGCACAACTGATGTAAAAAAGGCGATTGCTGAATCCGTCAATACTTTTTTCTATATGATCACGGGGGGGTTAGATACACAGCCCGGGCTCGGCGTTGAAAAGACATTAGACTACCTCAGAAAGTTCGGCTGGGCCGAACCAACCGGAATTGATCTGCCGGCCGAGGCCGCTGGCTTCTTACCCAGCCGGCAGTGGAAGGAAGAGACAAAAGGTGAGCGCTGGTACATTGGCGATACCTATCATCTTGGTATCGGCCAGGGAGATGTTTTGGTCACACCCTTGCAGGTTGCCACCGCTACCGCGGCGCTGGCAAACGGCCAAAAGCTGCCGCAGCCGCATTTGGTGACCAAAGATACGAAGTCTAAATCTCTGAATATATCACCGACGCATATTGAAACTATCCGCCAGGCCATGCGGCAAGCTGTGACCGAAGGATCTGGCAGAGGGCTGGCGGCACTGCCCGTAGCCATAGCCGGCAAGACCGGAACAGCACAAATCGGAGGCAGTCAAGAAACTCATGCCTGGTTTACCAGCTTTGGGCCGTATGACAATCCAGAACTGGTTGTTACAGTCCTTCTAGAACGAGGCGGGGAAGGCGATGAGCAGGCCGTGCCATTTGCGCGACAGATTTGGCAGTGGTGGATAGAACAGCGCCCGTAAACTGCTAATCTTTAGCGCTAAAGACGGGTCATAGAGGCTTCAGCCGAGCTGTCAAAAAGGTATGACAAAGTGTGAAAAAGTTGCCCTTGACCGAATTTTTACCTGCACTTACACTGGCTCAACGCATCACAACACCAGCATTTTTGCTCGGGTTTTTTATTTCTAAAAGTATACTTACATACCGGCTATGAGAGAGCAGTATCTGACCAAGGAGGGGTTGGCCGACCTACAAGACAAGCTTCATGTCCTAAAAACAATCCGCCGCCGGCAAATCGCGGAGGCAATTCACTCTGCCAAGGAACAGGGTGATCTGTCCGAGAACGCTGAATACGTTACAGCCAAAGAAGAACAAAACAGGCTGGAGCAAGAGATCGCTGAACTGGAAGCCACTATTAAGCATTCCCTGGTTATTGCCAAAGCCAGCAATGGTGCAGTGAGTATCGGCAATGTGGTAAAACTAAATTGTAACGGACAGGAGCGCCAATACCGCATTGTTGGCTCTAACGAAGCCGATCCTTTAGTGGGAAAAATCAGTAATGAGTCACCGATGGGGCAGGCATTACTTGGTAAAAAGAAAGGCGAGGCGGTATCAATTCCGACACCCAGCGGCAGCAAGGATTGTCAGGTCATCAGCATCAACTAGCAAATAGCGGGTCCGGTCACGGCGGGTGCCTCCCAGCTCTGCGGTCAGCGCGCTTCCTCACTCCGCCGAAGGCGGTGTGAGCCTCTGGCTATCTGTCCTCAAGCTGGGTCCTCGCGCCGTGCCACCCGCGAGTTTTCGCCATATTGAGGCGGAATACATTCTGAAGTACGCTTACCGATATGGCCGCAGAACAGCGACTGGAAGAAATCCGTGAGGCGCGTTTGAAAAAACGTCAGGCGTTGCTTGATCAGGGCAAGCCGCCGTATCCTTCCGAAGTGCGGCGCACGCACACACTGGCACAAGCTCTTAAAGATTTTAATACGCTTGTAGCTGATGCCAGTCCCGTGGTTGTAGTCGGCCGCGTGACGGCCATTCGTGCTCACGGCGGGGTCGTATTCGCTGACCTAAGCGACGCCACCAGCAAGCTGCAGCTGCAAATGAACGAAGAAGAAATTGCTCAAGAATTCTTCGATCGGTTGCAGTATCTCGATGTCGGCGACTGGGTCGAGGCTGCTGGTAAAGCCGTAGTTACAAAGAGAGGCACACAGGCAATTGCCGTCTCTCAGTGGCACATGATCAGCAAATCAATCAGATCTATTCCGGATACCTGGTACGGCCTTAAAGATCATGAGATCCGTTCGCGGCAAAGAGAGCTCGATTTACTGCTCAACCCACAGACCAAAGAACGATTTACCAGCCGCGCCCGTGTTATTACCTGGTTGCGGAATTATTTAGCGGGCAAAAGTTTTCTGGAGGTAGAAACACCCATGCTGCAGTCAATTCCCGGCGGAGCCGCCGCTAAGCCATTTCCCACTCACCACAACGCGCTCGATCTTGATCTTTTTTTGCGCATCGCCCCAGAGCTATATCTCAAGCGCCTGCTCGTAGGCGGCTGGGAGAAGGTGTTTGAGATTGGCCGGAATTTTCGAAACGAAGGCATCGATCGAGAACATAATCCGGAGTTCACTATGCTCGAGTTTTATTGGGCGTACGCCGATTACGAGGACCTCATGGATTTCACGGAAACAATGATGAGCCAGCTGGTGTTGGAACTGGCTAACTCCAATGAGCTTGCCTGGCAGGAAACAACGATTTCGTACGAGGCTCCTTTCGCGCGGAAGAAATTTGCCGAAATAATGCTGGAAAGATTTGGCGTGACCATTCTTGATGATAAGAATCCCGACACCTACATTAAAATTCTTACCAAAGAAGGGCGGGAGATACCGAAGGCGCGCACTTACGCTAAGCTAGTGGATGGGCTTTACAAAGAATTAGTCCGGCCGACCCTCATCCAGCCGACAATTCTCTATGATTATCCGGTTGAACTGGCGCCGCTTGCCAAGCAAAATCTAACCGACCCCAGAATTGCGGAAAAATTTCAATTTGTTATCGGCGGCATGGAGATTGCCAACGCTTACACCGAACTTAATGATCCGGTTGAACAGCGGGCCCGTTTTGAGCAGCAGCAGACCGCGCGCGGGGCGGGGGACGAAGAGGCCCATCCGATCGATGAATCATACCTGCGCGCTCTGGAATACGGCATGCCGCCGGCCGCCGGGTTTGGTCTGGGGGTGGACCGTCTGGTCATGCTTATGACCAACACCTCTCATTTGCGCGATACAATTTTATTCCCGCTCCTAAAACCCGAGTAATGATTGACATTGCCTTAATACGTGACGCAAATGCGCGCCAGCGCGTTTCGGAAAATCTCGCGCGGCGGGACATCGCCGCTTCAGACATAGAAGCGCTGGCCGTGGCTGATGAAGCATGGCGCAAGCTTACCGAACAGGCCGATAGGCTGCGCCGGCAACAAAATGAGGCCAATGAAAAAATTGCCAAAGCCGAGGGGAAAGAAAAGCAACAGCTGATTGATGACATGAAAAAAGTCAGCGACGAGGAAAAAACCGTTGCTCAAGAACTGGAGAGATCGGCAGCGGAGCGGGAAAGAATGTGGCGGTCTTTGCCTAACTTGGTAGCGGACGATGTCCCCCCAGGTCCTGCCGGGGAAGGGCAGGAAATTGCAAAGTCTGAAGTTCAACCGGCGCCGGATGAGAGCCGCCAAGATTATTTAACGTTGATGGGATCACGTATTGACATTGAGCGAGCGGCTAAAGTTGCCGGCAGCCGCTTTGTTTACTTAAAAGGAGAGCTGGCTCGCCTCGAGATGGCCCTGGTTTCCTTCGCCTTTGACCAGCTTTCGGCCGCCGGTTTTGTCCCGATTATTCCGCCTGTTCTCATTAATCAAGCCGCCATGGCCGGCATGGGATACCTCGATCATGAGGGCGACGAAATTTACCAGACACAGGATGATCAATATCTCGTTGGCACGAGTGAGCAATCTATCGGATCAATGCACCGTGACGAAGTTCTCGCCAGCGAGATGTTGCCCCTGCGTTATGTGGGATTTTCCACGTGCTTTAGGCGCGAAGCCGGCAGCCACGGTAAGGATGTCAAGGGAATGATGCGCGTCCACCAGTTCGACAAAGTCGAGATGTTCAGTTTCACAATACCTGACCAGTCGGCAGCCGAACATGAATTCCTGCTTAAACAGCAGAGAGGAATTATGGATACTTTAGAACTGCCATATCGCGTGCTGAACATGGCCGTGGGTGACCTTGGTGCCCCCGCCGCAAAAAAATATGACATTGAAACCTGGATCCCATCGGAGCAACGGTATCGGGAAACCCATTCAACCAGCAACACGACGGATTGGCAGGCGCGACGGTTAAATATTCGCTATCGCCATGACGGCCAGACCGAGCCGGTTCATATGGTAAACGGTACGGCCGTTGCTGTCGGCCGAATTCTCATAGCTTTAATAGAAAATCAGCAACAATCAGACGGCTCGGTGGCGCTCCCCAAAGCACTTCATTCATATCTGCCGTTTACCTCGATTCAGCCCCTTACGTGAGCGGCGCTTGCGGGAAGTGACTCCACACCTATTCACCACATAGGTGTGGAGGTAAACTTATGTCCGTGAGTTTTTTCCTGCCCAAGTGGCCGAGAGCGCGCCTAGTTCAGTGGCGCCGGCGCATCGTTGAGTGGTTCTCGATGGTGTTATTGCTGGCCTTAATTGTGGTACCGCTGGTAATTCTGGCGTGGCTGGTTTTTTATACTGACACGTTTGTCGTCCGGGCGATCACTATAGTTGATGCCCGGGACCATACTGCCCGGGCAGCGCGTCGTTTGACCGAGCCAGATCTGGGAAAAAATATTCTTTTGATCCAAACATCGGGCATCGAACAGCGCTTGCTGTCACAGATTCCCCAAATCCGCGATGTCCACATCATTCGCACCCTTCCCGGAACACTGAAGATCATTGTTCAGGAAAAGACGCCCGCTCTGCTGCTATTGTCAAACACCAAGTATTATTTCGTGGATACAGACGGCGTCGCCTACGAGGAAGCCAGGCTGGATACGCTACCTGGGACGGTGCTGCCCATTGTTAAGAATAATGATGAACAGGCGAAGGCAACGCTCGGGCAGCGGGCGGTTGATCGTGTGTTTGTTGAATTCGTCCTGGAGGCCCAGGAAAAAACTCCGGATATCTCGGGCGCGCAAGTGGCCGAAATCCGTATTCCCTCGCTGGCTGCCCGTGAAGTACACTTCCGCTTTACTAATAATTGGCTGGTTCGCTTTGACACGACTCGTTCGCTCTCTACCCAGCTCCAAGTCCTGCGCCGCCTGCTGGACCATACAATTCCGGAAAAGGAGCGGAATCAGCTGGAATATATTGATTTACGCATCCCCAATCGGGTGTATTACAAAACAAGTGGTCAGCCGAGGAACGGGCAGTAGGACGATAGATATCAACTTATTTCTCCCATCTATTGCGGGTCCTGCCGCGCAAAATTTTAAAGGCGGACATACCTCGTAACAAACACTTCTCCCTGATGCACAAAAACTTCAGGAAAGACGGCCGTTTGTACCGGCTGCCACACCTTGGGCAGAACAGCCTTGCTCCCGCCGAAACCAGTGGTATCAATCATCCAGAAACTGCTAATGTCACCCGCCTGTAATTGGGCTGGTGTAAAACGATCTTCTTCTTTTTGAATCGGTCCGCCGGCAAAATGCAGCAATTGCGCTGATTCGCCGTAGAGACGAGGGGTTGTATCTGCTCCGTGCTCCCGCGCGTAGTAATCAATCGCAAAGAAAACAAACGGCGAGCTGACCAAAATAGGCTCTGTGGATTTCTTCTCGGCAAACACAAGCGCCGCTGCGGCCTGTGCCCCCGGTTTGTTTGGAATATCCAGTTCGCGCCAGTACGAGACATAGGAAAAGACAAACCATGCCAGAATCAAAGCCACGGCCGCCCGACGCAAACTGCCGAAGGGTATGGCAAATATCAGCCGGGAGAATCCGATCAAAATAAACACGTGGGCGAGTACGAGAAAACGGTCATTATAAATACTTTGGTCGCCGAAAGAGAAAGCCATGGTAAAAAGGAAAGGAATAATCCCGGCTAACACAACGAACCAGTTCGCATCGCGGTACTTTCTCACGGTCAGCAAGATGATCCAGCCGGCCAGTGTAAGCAGCAGCGGGAGCATTGTCAAAATTACCGCCATGCCATTATGTCCCGGCGCACCAGCCGTCGGCAAAAACATCCGGTATACCGTGTCCGGCACTGACCATCCGGTAAGTCTCTCTGGCCACCAACCTTGCTGTACCTGGCTATTCTGCGCAATGAATGTCGGGAGCCAGGGCAGATACAGCAGCATAGCTATAACAGCCGATATGACACCATACCAAAGGATCCGGGATTGAAGCATCTCGCCCACTCGCCACCTCGTCAGCCAAACCAATTTTGCGACAACAAACAGTGCCTGTGCGGCGAGTGTAAAAAAAGCGATATAATGAACATACGCCAGAGCGGCTGCCGCTACGCCATATACCACCCAAGTCGTTAACCGCATGCTCCGGGTCGCACGCAGCAGCAGCCAGGAAGAAATCAGGGCCAGGAAGACGGCGAGCGTGTACATGCGCGCTTCCCAGGCAAACGCGATTTGCCAGCCGGAAAAAGCCAAGAGAGAGGCGGCCAGCAAGCCAATTGGGCGGTTGCGCCAGGCAGTCGTGCTCAATACATAAGCGGCAGCGATTGAGGCGCCGGATGCCAGTACAGAAAATGAGCGCAGGGAAAACAGGGAAGAGCCAAAGATCGCCGCCCAGCCTTTCAGGACAATATAGTACAATGGAGGATGAACGTCGGCGGCTGCCCGCTTGATCATATCCGCAAACGGAAACTCAATTAAGCGCCATGAAAATGCTTCGTCAAACCACAAACTTCGCGCGGTCAGCTGATAGGCCCGCAACCCCACGCCGGCAACGATGATAAGCGACAGAATAACAAGAGCAGCTCGACGAGAGATAGTGGCAGACTTACGCATGGGCGATTTCCAACGTCATTGGTGCTTTTCTATTATTTTATTGTATCATGCAAGCAGGAGTACCTCTAAGTAATCAAACACAAAAAAGGAAATATGCCCATTGACACGAGAACATTGGCACTTATAAAACAGCGGCTAGATGATGCGGAGCGCAATATCCAGTACGTGCGTCAGGCATTGGAAGAGAAGACTGATGAGACCAGTGAGGAACCTAGCGCTGAGGCAGAACCTCCGGCCAACCAGGCGGAGCGGATCATTGAAGGCGTATTTGACGGACAGAATATGCAGGGCAATGACAATGAGGAATATCCCGTGCCCCCGAACTACGCCTCCAAATCAAAACTGGTTGAGGGTGACGTGCTGAAACTGACAATCGGCAGTGACGGCGGATTCACGTATAAGCAAATCAGCCCGGTTGAACGAATCCGGGTGGTGGGGACCTTGGTGGTTGATGAGCACGGGAATTTCGGGGTGAAAACGCCTGACAGGACATATACCATTCTTTTGGCCAGCGTCACGTTCTACCGCGCCCAGGAAGGCGACGAAGTCACCATCCTGTTGCCCAAGCATGGTGAAGCCCAGTGGGGTGCGGTCGAGCATGTTATCCATAAGTAATTTGCACTAAAAATATGGTTGAGGCCCTCGCCTTGAAGTTTATTGGTTTACTGCCGCTGCGGTATCAGAATACCGCCAAGCAGTTCATCAAATTTGCCGCGACAGGCACCGTCGGCGCGGTGGTTGATTTTACGAGCTATACCATCTTAACTCGCGCCTTTGACTGGACTGATACGTATTTTGTTTTTGGGTATGAAATCGTCGCGGCCAATAATATCAGTGTATTCCTAGCAATCGTCAGCAATTTTATCCTCAATAAATACTGGACCTTTCAGAAACGCGGCGGAAATATTGCCGGCCAGGGCGCCGGATATTTGGTGCTCAATATTGTTACCTGGGCGCTCAACCAAATATTAATGTCGTTCTTTGCTTTCCGCGTGCCGGCCTTTGCCCTCCTCTTTGGGAATGTAAAGGACATTGCGGCCAAAGTAGCGGCGATTGCTGTTATTCTTTTTGTGAACTTTCTGGGATCTAAATTTGTCGTCTTTAGAAAAAAGCCCCAAGCAGTCCAGTAGATGAAGGCCAGGCCGACTGTGCCCCTTAAGTGCTCTTGCTGACTTTTAAGTCTTTGCGTACCGTCTTTATACATGCCAGCCATTTATCGAACATACCGCCCGCAAACATTTGCCGAGATTGTTGGCCAGGATCACATCACCAGCACGCTCCAACAAGCCATCCTGAAAAACAAAGTGGCGCACGCGTTCCTTTTCCAGGGACCGCGCGGCACCGGCAAGACCACCACCGCCCGCATCTTAGCCAAGCGGCTGCAATGCGCCAGCGCTGCCGGCGCTGAACCATGCGGTCAATGCGATTTATGTCAGGCCACAGCCGCTAACCGCAATATCGACATCATTGAAATTGACGCTGCCTCAAACCGAGGCATTGACGATATTCGCGCCCTGCGCGAGGCTACTGCCCTCGCTCCGGCCATGAGCAAATATAAAGTCTACATTATTGATGAGATCCACATGCTGACAGGAGAAGCATTCGCTGCCCTTCTGAAAACACTGGAGGAACCGGTGCAGCATGTCGTATTCATCCTGGCCACAACCGAGCTGCATAAAGTGCCAGCCACAATTCTTTCCCGCTGCCAGGTCTACCGCTTCCGGCGTGCTACCGGGGAAGAGATGCGCTCCCGTCTGACTCATATTCTCAAAGGAGAAAAAAGATCGGCCGGCGACGATGTTCTCAACTTCATTATCAGCCGCAGCGACGGCTGCTATCGCGACGCTGAATCGCTGCTCGGCCAAATGCTGACGGCACAAGAAGATCCAAAGCTGTCGCTCGTAGCAATCACAGAATCTTTAGGTTTGCCGGCGCCGGACACTATCAACAAATTTCTAACAGCGCTCTTAGGCGCAGATACCGCCGCAGCGGTAGACATCGTTGCCACAGCCTACAAAGAGGGAGTTGATCCGGAGCAGTTCATTAACGAAAGCATTAGAGTTGCGCGGGACGGCGCGCTATCGCTGGCTAAACAGGAAAATATTCCGGCATTCGCGCAGCAAACTGGGGCCGCGGCAAAACTGCCGATTATTATGCGAGCGCTGGTTCAAGCGACGCAGGACTTAGCTTACGTACCGCAGCCTCTCATCGCATTACAGCTGGCGATTCTAACCGCCACTGCCGGCGCCCCCGCACAATCTGCCGCACCAGCGTCTGTACCCGCGGCGGCGCAAAGGAGCAAGGCACCCGCAACCACAATCCCGGCAAAGCCGCCTCGCCAACCAGTTACGCAGGCAACTGCCCGGCTCAACCACATTATCAGTCTTTGGCCGCAACTGATCGCTAAGGTTAAAGAAACAAACCCGGTCAGCGCCACTTTCTTAAGAGCAACAGAGCCGATGGCGTTATCTGGAAACAATATCATTCTTCGTGTACAATTCACGCTTCATCAAAACTTCTTTACCAAGCCCACTAATAAAACTTTGATTGAGAACGTTTTGACAGACTTAACCGGCACTCCGACAACAATTTCATGCCACCTGGCCGACCAAACAGCCGAGGGAGGCGAGGTTAAAGCAAAAGAAGAGAGGCTTCTAAAAAATGTGAAAGAGCTGTTTGGGATAAGGTCTTGAGTTGTCATCGGTAATCTGTAATCTGTAATTCGTACCGTCCGGGATCGTCTAACGGCAGGACGCGAGGTTTTGGTCCTCGAAATTGGGGTTCGAATCCCTATCCCGGAACAAAGAAATTTGTCTGCCTTATGGCAGGGAAATTTGTTTGTGACGGGTGGCGAGTGAACTGCTTCACTCGACAGGGATTCGAAGGGCGGAGCGATGTATGAGTTTGAGGCAGTTAGGCCGAAAGGCGAATACCGCGAGCCCGGGCTCGAAGGAATTCTCCGTCAGGAGATTTACCAGAGAGGAATCCCTGTGCCGGAACCGCGCCTATATGTAATAATCAGCTATGTATAAGAATACGTCCGCGCGACAAAAGACAGACGGCCCCTGGAGCTGATGTGGGTCTTACCCTTCTTTTTTGCTTGCTATTATGCCGACCAGCCTGTTTTTGATGGTTCTTAGTTGGTGTAGCTGAGGCTGGTGGTAGCCAGTTGGCCAAACACCCAAACGAATATGAGTAGATGCCAAAAAAGCTTATTTACAGCCTTTTCCTACTCTATTTCAAATGTCACCGTTACTTGTGCTGTGGTCTCTTGAGTGCCAACAGGTACTTGCGGGACTGGTTCCGCTCCGCCAATGCCGGAGACAGCTACCGCCCGTTCCAGGAAGGGAATAGGGGGCTGGAGAGAAGAAGAAAACGTTTTTACGCGTCCGAGCCGCACGCCTAGAGCCTGTGCCAATCGCTCGGCTTTTTGCCGCGCATCCGCAATAGCTGCTTCCTGCGCTTGCGACTTAATTTCTTCCACATCCTCGCTCGTGAATGTTACGCCTCCAACCTGATTTACTCCTTCAACTGTTGTGCGGCTGATAACCTGTCCGATAGTATCAAGATCACGGATTTTCACTGTCACGTTTTCCGATGCCTGAAAACCGGTAGGCACCTGCCGGCCGTCGGGAAAATCATACGTCGGGCTAATGGAAAAATTCGTTGTCGTGACATCTTCTTCGGCCACGCCAACATCTTTGAGAGCAGCCACCACTCGACTAAACCTTTCACTTAAGATCCGCAGCGCAGAGTCGGCTGTGGGCTGGCGATCCACCTCTACCCCTAATGTTATTTGCGCGATATCCGGCCTCACTTCAACTTTCCCGGTGCCTTCAACCTGTATTTCTCGATTGGCGGCGACTTCCTGCTCAATCCGCTGCGGCTGTGAGCCTACATACTGACCGGCAACGTATAACACACCGGCAACAATGACGGACAGAATGATTTTGTTTTCCACATCTGTACTATATCACATGCCAAAATAAAAGGTGTCCTTTGCAGGACACCCGGAGCGGTGAATTGGCAGGGCGTGGCAAACAGAATCAGAATTTCTCTGGCTGATATATCTGCCAGACCAGCTGTAGCACAAACGTGACGGCCAGCATTCCCACGCTGAAAACGAGCGCTGCTCCGCCGTCTGGGTCCTGGAATTTTTCTGTCAGCTCAACCGCCAAAAGAACACAGCTCCCGAATTCAGCCCTGATGATCAGACTGTTCATGGCTTGCCCTCCTTAGGCTTTGCCAAAAGTACCAAGTGCTGCTCACTGACATTAGTAGTATGAACAAGCGTTGTTTACTTGACAAGATACACATGCTCGAGATGTTGCTGCCTTGCTGCGAATACCCGAAGATATCACATGCAGTATTAACAACCCGATGCACCAGTGGCTCACTATTTAACCTTGTGCGCTATCCACCACAGCTCGTTATCACGGACAATAGCGCCATAACCTATATATTCGCTATCAGGGCTAAAGTAAATGTCGGAAACAATCTGGTGGTCGACGGGGATTTCCGCTTTGTCAACAACGATATAATGCTGGTCACCATAATACGCAGCAAAAGCAACCGAACTGCTGTCTGGACTGAAGAATGGTAAGCCATAAGCCACTAGATTATTAGCGTTTTCCATTTTTCTCTGACCATCAATAATGATGTCTCCATAATCTTTATATATATAATGCTGACTGTCCGGACTAAAATGAAAGCCTGCAACCTCTCCTGATGGCACATTGGCCTGTTCATCAACTATAACCTGATAATCTCCATCTGGAGTACGCACCACATACCCAACTCTTGTCCCATCGGGGCTCATCACAAGTTCTATGACGGTATCACGCAGCTCACTAACTCTGTCCGGATAGATCACTCGAACTTGATAACCCTGATCAGCTCCTAGGTCGTCTACAGTCTGATCTAGCTGGCCCGTCAGCGGTTCAAGCGAAACATAGACGTACGAATCAGACTGAAAACTGTACTTAAAGAAGCCATGCACAGGCCGCTCTAAAGCGCGGACGGCCTGATGATCTTTGTATAAGGACCACTGCCCGTTTTTTTGGGCGGCATATGCAATATGCTGCCCATCGGGGCTGAATACGGGCGGGGTAATCACATCGTAGCTGTATTTTTCTGTACCATTGACCACCAATTGTGGCTTGTAAATATTGTCCAAGGAATAGACCTCCACGGCCGCTACTTCACGTTCATAATGATGCAGATACAGATAATAGGTTAATAATTCCGTTTGACAGGAAGGAGATTCGCGACAATCGCCTTCCGACTGCTCATACCTTCGGTCAAATTCAGCTTCATTGCTTTCGAATCCGACGCCGATAAAAGCATACTGGCGCCCATTATCGCTGAACGCGAAATCGCGAATGCTTGTGAAGGCGCTCGCCGGGAGACCATCCAAAAATAGGACATCGCTTTGCTGCTTATAATCATAGGCAATAAAAGCGTGACGATTACCATCCGCCGAGAATATCAGTTCCCTGATAATGTCGGAGTTGTCAATGAACGGACCATACTTCTCAACATTATCAATGACTACAACATGCCCGTCACCGTTTGTCGCCACATACACTATGTGCCTCCCCCGAGGGTCGGTGAAGACGCGTCGATGGCGGGTACCTGCACGCAATGTATCAGGATTAATTTGAGTAAAGTTTTCCACACTGAGCCCTAATTCCCCTACGTATTTCTTTCCCGGCTGTCCATTAATCACAAGTGCTGACGATAGTCCCGAGAACGAGCGTTGGGATAAGCGAGCATAGACATCGTTGGTAATTTGTTCACAAGCGTCGGCATTTTCCGGCAAACTGCACAACTGGTAACATTTCTCCGGGGTGTTACAGCCGAATTTTTCCTTCATGCCTTCGACAGCATATTCTGCCGCATCGTCAACTCTAGTTGCATAAGCAAACACTTCGCCGTTTCTGCCGACATAAATGGCCTCATCACGGTCT